>NZ_SZXD01000061.1:0-121648 GCF_005281115.1 Citrobacter sp. wls710 | reverse complement strand
CAGGCTGACAAGGGGAAATTTAAAATAACTTCCCGAGTGCGTATTTTTTCACCAAAAATAACTAAAGTGCCAGTTTTTCGAGCGTTTTGAAGCCATAACGTTGCAGCACGGGCAATAATTGTTCGGCTTCTGTCGTCATTGCCATACAGAATGCGACATTCTCATCGGTTGATTTCGCGTCCGGTGCTTCATGCTCTAATAACCAGGCCGTGCGACGTGCAATCGCGGCACCCGAATCCACCAGTCGCGTTCCCTCGGGCAGGACCTGTAAAAGCTCTTCCTGTAATAGAGGAAAATGGGTGCAGCCCAGCACCACCGTGTCGGGTGGTTCCGACATCCGCAGCCACGGACGTAGAATGCGACGCAACTCCTCCAGAGAGACCTTTTCGCCGTGCAGCTTCGCTTCCGCCAGTTCCACCAGCTCGGCGGAACCCAACATCGCAATCTGACATTCGTTAGCAAACCGTGCAATCAACTCATGGGTATACGAGCGCTTCACCGTCGCACGTGTAGCCAGCAGTCCCACAACGCCATTCGCCGTGAGTCGCGCCGCCGGTTTAATAGCAGGAACGACGCCCACAACCGGGAAGGCAAATTTCTCTCGTAACGCAGGAAGCGACACGGTGCTTGCAGTATTACACGCGATGACCGCAAGAGAGAGGGGATAGCGCTGCTGGACCGCAGTCACAATCTCAACAACACGCTCGACGATAAATTCCTCGCTCTTCTCACCATAAGGAAAGGCGACGTTATCAAAAGCGTATATATAGTGGAGATCCGGCAGGAGACTGCGGATCTCATTGTAGACCGACAACCCACCGACGCCGGAATCAAACACCAGCACGGTGGGACGTGGATCAGAAGGTGTAGCTGCCAGACAAGGTGTATTCCCGCCCTGCAGTTGCGTAGCCATAAACTGTCTCGTAATCTTTATCGAACAGGTTGGCGATTTTACCACGAACAGTCAGCTGTGAGGTGATTGGATATGCCACTGTCAGATCCCACAAGCTTACTCCACCCATTTTTACCGGTTGATTGGTGACGAAGTCCTTGTCGTATCGCGTTCCTAAATACTGATACGTTAAACCCCAGTCAAAATCGTAAACCTGCCAGTCAAGCTGATACTTCACCTGCTGCTTTGAACGACGCGCCAGCGGTTTATCGGTAATCGCATTACGTGCATCAACGTAATCGTAGCTCAGCGTGTGCGCCAACGGCCCAGTGTCGAAGTTCGCTGTAGCCTCAACACCTTTAATACGCACTTTGCCTTCGTTATAGTATTTTTTTGTGTGGGGGTTGTAATCGATCATGTTATCGATATCGTTGCGATACCCTGACAAACGCCAGTTCACATCCGCCGTTAGCCCTTCAAATGCCCCTTCCCACTGTTTGCTCTCTTCAGGATCCAGATGGGAATTTCCGTACATGCCATACAGTTGTCCCAGATTAGGTGCCTTGTAAGAGGTGCCGTAGGAGGCAATAAAACGATAGCCTTCGACAAACTCCCAGCCAGCGCTGGTTTGCCATGTGCCATGACGACCAAATTGGGAATTGTCATCACTGCGCGCCGCGCCTTCGAAAGTGAAATCACCCAATTGCTGTAATCCCGTCAAGTAGAGACCGGTATTCCGCTGGTCGTAACCGTCCGTGACATACCCGGTGCCAGGCTCCGTAGTTTGCTTTTGCCAGTCTACGCCAGCGCCCACGTTACCGTGACCAACCACCATGCTGTTTGACCACTGCACATTATATTGCTTCATCTCATCCAGCGTGGCCGAGGAGTCATAGCGGCCATAATCCGGATCATAGTTGTAGTCTTTACTGTGGCTATAGCTGGAAACCAGCTGCGACTGGATCAACTCACCATTGAATCGCAGTCCGGCATCCCAGCTTTGGCTATAGAGTTTCCGGGTATCCACTAACGGCGTCCCCGGATAATAACCCGAGTCATAATCTGTTCGGTTATCATAACCGTAACCGCGAACAAACCCGCTCCAGGTGTCAGAGAAGTTGTGTTCCAGCGCACCATACAGCGTCTTACTTAAGAAGCCGTCTTTGTCGGGCTGGGCCTGCGTACCGGTACTACCGTAAGCCACGACATCAAAGCCTTTGGTATAGGCATAATCGCCCATCAACGTGACGCGCGTATTTTCGCCAAGCTGTTGTTGGGTTGAGACATCGTAATTCTGGTAGCCATTGCTTCCCACGCCAGCGGTCAGTTCCGTCCCCGGCTTTTCGCGCGTGGTAATGATATTCACCACGCCGCCAATCGCATCAGAACCATAAATAGCCGAACGCGGTCCACGAATGTACTCAATACGTTGTACCAACGATACCGGGAACTGGCTAAGATCGGCTGCGCCGCTAACCCCTGCCAGGTTAAGACGCACACCGTCAATCAGCACCAGAACATGGCTGGCGTTGGTGCCGCGAATAGAAATAGACGAATTTTGTCCCATACCACCGTATTGGGCGATATCCACGCCTGGCAGGCGACGAAGCACATCATTCACGGAGGTGGATTGCCAGCGATCGATATCCTGACGCGTAACAACGGTGATAGGAGCAAGTACTGCGCTACGAGGCTGCTGAAAACGGTTGGCAGTGACGACGAGAGTATCTGGGCTAGCATCCTGCGCCCAACCAGAAAATGCCGTGACGGAAAGTGCCGTCCACAGCAACGATTTTTTAATCATTGTAAAGCATCCACAATATAAGAAGGATGCCGCAGGTCCCACCGATAGTACGCGATGATGAAAACCAGATGCGACGTTAGCCGGCAGGTCTTCGGGCTTGGAGGCGACTTAAAGAGACGATGACTTCCCACGGCAAGCCGCAGTGTCTGCACCAGGTGCGCTCATCTCCCACCTTCCTTACCGCTGCGCGTCAGCTCCAGATTCACACTGGATTCCCTTTTAACTCACAGGACCGGAAAACGGATGCTACAGTTTGTTACAACCGACTGTCCAGACCACGCATCACAATATCGGAAATCATCAATGACTGGACATCTGTTGAGCAATCCCTACAATCCCCGCGTACTTTTATTTTTCAGGACGCATCATGACCCCCGAACATCTTCCGACAGAACAGTACGACGCGCAGTTAGCTGAAAAAGTGGTGCGTCTGCAGAGCTTAATGACACCGTTTTATGCACAGGCTCCGGAAGTGTTTCGCTCACCGGTCAGTCACTACCGTATGCGCGCCGAATTCCGGCTGTGGCATGACGGTGATGACCTGTACCACATCATGTTCGATCAACAGACGAAAAGCCGTATTCGCGTCGACAGCTTCCCGGCGGCCAGCGAGCTTATCAACACGCTGATGACGGCAATGATTGAAGGGGTACGCGATAACCATGTCCTACGCCACAAACTGTTCCAGATTGATTACCTCACCACCCTGAGCGATCAAGCGGTGGTCTCGATGCTGTACCATAAAAAGCTGGATGACGAATGGCGTCAGGAAGCCGAAGCGCTACGGGACGCGCTGCGTGCGCAAAACCTGAACGTGCATCTGATTGGCCGGGCCACCAAAACCAAAATCGAGCTGGACCAGGACTATATTGACGAACGCTTGCCAGTCGCGGGGAAAGAGATCATCTATCGCCAGGTTGAGAACAGCTTCACCCAGCCGAATGCCGCGATGAATATTCAGATGCTGGAATGGGCGATTGATGTCACCAAAGGTTCTAAGGGCGACCTGCTTGAGCTGTACTGCGGTAATGGCAACTTCTCATTAGCCCTCGCGCAAAACTTCAACCGCGTGCTGGCGACTGAAATCGCCAAACCATCCGTGGCGGCTGCCCAGTACAACATTGCGGCTAACCATATTGATAACGTACAAATTATCCGCATGGCGGCAGAAGAGTTTACTCAGGCGATGAATGGGGTTCGCGAGTTCAACCGTTTGCAGGGGATCGATCTGAAGAGCTACCAGTGTGAAACCATTTTCGTTGACCCGCCGCGTAGCGGTCTGGACAGCGAAACGGAGAAAATGGTACAGGCGTATCCGCGGATTCTGTACATCTCCTGCAACCCGGAAACGCTGTGTAAGAATCTGGAAACGTTAAGCCAGACGCACAATGTTTCACGTCTGGCTCTGTTCGATCAGTTCCCGTATACGCACCATATGGAGTGTGGCGTGTTACTGACCGCGGGCCGGGCTTGCCCGGCCTACAAATATTATTCCGCAATTTCCTGCTTACGGTTACGCACTTTAAAGCCGATCCAGAACACCAGAATCACCGACAGTACCGCCGGGAAGAAGTTAGAACCAATATCCGGATATTCAGCGCGTACCACGGTGCTGTACAACAGAACGCCGAGAATAAAACAGGCGGCGGCCAGGCCTGGTAGCCCCACAGGCATGGTGCGGTTCTGATAGCGTTGATGCAGACAATAAACCGTCAGCACCAACGAAATAATCGGGAATACTGAGAATGGCACAATGGAGCTAAACAGCGCCGCAAATGTACCATTGATCGATAAGCCAGCAACCAGCGCCAGCAGCAGCGTACCTTTATCTTGACCTGACTGTTTCATTGCTCGTCCTTCTCGTTACTCGGAGTGGTGCGTCATCTTCTCTTGTTCACGGCGGTACCAATAAAATGCGCCTTTCGCGATCATGCGTAGTTGCAATACCAGCCGCTCTTCCAGTTGTCGACGCTGTTCAGCGCCAACATCCAGTGCTTCTGCCCCGGCGCTGAACACAATCGTTACCATGGCTTCGGCCTGCGCTTCAGTAAACGCACGAGGCATATGGTTTTCGAGTTCCAGATAGTCCGCAAGTTCCGCAATGAAGTGCTGAATTTCACGTGCGACCGCTGCACGAAACGCTGCGGAGGTTCCCGAACGCTCGCGCAATAATAAACGGAAGGCGTTGGGATTGTTGCCGATGAACTCCATAAATGTTGAGACCGAGGTACGGATCACACTCCCGCCTTTGGCGATACGCTGACGCGCCTGACGCATCAACTGACGCAGCATCAGACCACTTTCGTCCACCATCGTCAGCCCGAGCTCATCCACATCGCGGAAATGGCGATAAAACGAGGTTGGCGCAATGCCCGCTTCACGAGCAACTTCTCGTAAACTGAGACTGGCAAAACTACGCTCAGCACTGAGTTGACTAAATGCAGCCTCTACCAGCGAACGCCGGGTTTTCTCTTTTTGTTGCGCTCTAACGCCCATCACGATGTCTGAATCCTTCCACATACCTTGCTGGCACTATACCAGAGATTAGGCTGTTGGCATGGCTTTGTTAATGATTGTTTACGCGCAGTTTGTGCTTCGACTTCGCAAAAAAGCACAACGATAATTGGGTTATCCCGACAACGATGTTACTATTCTGTTGCTTTTATGTATAAGAACAGGTAAGCCTGACCATGTCACATTCCTACGATTACGATGCAATAGTAATAGGTTCCGGTCCCGGCGGCGAAGGCGCTGCAATGGGTCTGGTTAAACAGGGAGCGCGCGTCGCGGTGATTGAGCGCTATCATAACGTCGGCGGAGGCTGTACCCACTGGGGCACCATCCCGTCGAAAGCACTCCGCCACGCCGTCAGCCGCATTATTGAATTCAATCAGAACCCACTTTACAGCGACCATTCCCGACTTCTCCGTTCTTCCTTCGCCGATATTCTTAATCATGCTGATAACGTGATTAATCAGCAAACGCGCATGCGGCAAGGTTTTTACGAGCGTAATCACTGTGAGATTTTGCAGGGAAATGCCCGTTTTGTTGACGAACACACTATCGCCCTGGAATGCCACGACGGCACGGTGGAAACGCTGACCGCGGATAAATTTGTGATCGCCTGCGGTTCACGCCCTTATCGCCCTGTTGACGTCGACTTTTCGCATCCCCGGGTTTATGACAGCGACTCCATCCTGAGCCTACACCACGAACCTCGCCACGTTCTGATTTACGGCGCGGGGGTGATTGGCTGTGAATATGCGTCGATCTTCCGTGGAATGGACGTCAAAGTTGATTTAATCAACACCCGCGATCGTCTGCTGGCGTTCCTTGATCAAGAGATGTCCGACTCGCTCTCTTACCACTTCTGGAATAGCGGTGTGGTTATTCGCCACAATGAAGAGTACGAGAAGATTGAAGGTTGCGATGACGGCGTCATCATGCACCTGAAATCTGGTAAAAAACTGAAGGCTGACTGTCTGCTATACGCCAATGGCCGCACCGGTAATACCGATTCGCTGGCGCTGGAAAATATTGGTCTGAAAACCGACAGCCGTGGACAGCTCAAAGTGAATAGCATGTACCAGACGGCGCTGCCGCATGTATATGCTGTAGGGGATGTGATCGGCTATCCGAGTCTGGCATCGGCGGCCTACGATCAGGGACGTATTGCCGCCCTGGCACTGGTGAAAGGCGAAGCCACCGCGCATCTGATCGAAGATATCCCAACCGGGATTTATACCATTCCTGAAATCAGCTCCGTTGGTAAAACCGAACAGCAGCTTACGGCGATGAAAGTCCCATACGAAGTCGGCCGCGCCCAGTTTAAACATCTGGCACGTGCGCAAATCGTGGGCATGAGTGTCGGCACGTTGAAGATTCTGTTCCATCGCGAAACCAAAGAGATTCTGGGGATCCACTGCTTTGGGGAACGCGCGGCCGAAATTATTCACATCGGTCAGGCGATAATGGAGCAAAAAGGTGGTGGTAACACCATCGAGTACTTCGTTAACACCACCTTTAACTACCCAACCATGGCCGAAGCCTATCGGGTAGCGGCGCTAAATGGCTTAAACCGCCTGTTTTAACGCACTGTCGAAATGGCCATCCATTGATCCACGGATGGCCTCTGCCAGCTGTTCATAACGGCTGCGCAGCGGCGAACCTGGACGATACACCAGGCCAATCGTGCGGCGCGGTTCTGGCTTAATGCATGGCAGATAGACAACACCATCACGCTTACGCTCCGACGGAACAGCCAGCGCAGGCAGTAACGTAATACCGCTACCTGCCGCCACCATATTACGCAGCGTTTCCAGACTGGTTGCCCGGAAATGGGTATCTTCATCCGCACCGGCTTCAAAGCAGAAGCCCATGGCCTGATCGCGCAGGCAGTGGCCATCTTCCAGCATCAGCAGTTTTTCACCCGCCAGATCGGACATCGGTACACAGTCACGGTTTGCCCACGGATGATCTTCATAGATCGCCAGCATCATTGGCTCATCAAATAACGGAACTTCGATGAATGCCTCACTCTCTTTCACCAGCGCCAGAATGACGCAGTCGAGCTTACCGCTATCCAGTTGCGCCAACAGCTGATGCGTCTGCGCCTCATGCAGATACATTTCCAGTTTTGGGAAGGTCTGGTGCAACATAGGAATGATATGCGGCAGTAGGTATGGCCCCACTGTTGGGATCAAACCTATATGCAGCGGGCCAGACATCGTCTCGCCTTGTTGGCTTGCCATCTCCTTGAGCACTTTGACCTCGCGCAGCACGGTGCGCGCCTGATCCACCAGCAGCAGACCTGCCTGAGTGAACAGCACCTTACGACTCGTACGCTCCAGCAGCATGACGCCCAGCTCATCTTCCAGCTTACGGATCTGTCCGCTCAGCGTTGGCTGGCTAACGTGACAGGAGTCTGCCGCCCGTCGGAAGTGACGATGTTCGGCAAGCGCCACCAGGTATTCAAGATCACGAATATTCATTATTCATCCTCCATCGCCACGATAGTTCGTAGCGATAGGTAGCATAGCAACGAACGATTATCCCTATCAAGCTTTCTGTTTAATAATGCACCACAGAAACGGAACGGTACCCCTTTAACCCTTGAAGCTACTGTCCGTTTAGAGAGTTTCTCTCATACTCGAAATAACTAAAGCCAACGTGAACTTTTGCGGACCTTGCGTCCGCATTTTTTTTGCATAAAAAAGCCCGGCGTGATGCCAGGCTCTGATCACTGTTTGCCTGATGGCGCTATGCTTATCAGGCCTACAAAGACAAAAGTTACGCCAGACGCGCCTTCGCGTAATCAATCGCTTGCGCAACCTGCTGCGGCGACACGCCACCTTTCGCCGCACGTTTATCCAGGCAAGATTGCAACGAGAGGATCGGGTAAACGTCATCGCCAATCACCTGGCTAAACTTTTGTAAGTCGGCAAGCGACAGCGCTTCCAGCGGTTTGCCCTGGCGAATCGCCTCAACCACCGTTTCGCCCACAATGTGGTGCGCTTCGCGGAACGGAACACCTTTCGCTACCAGATAATCCGCCAACTCAGTGGCGTTGGCATAACCCTGCTGCGCCGCTTCCTGACAACGTGGACGTTTCACCTGAATGCCATCCAGCACCAGCGCGGCCATATGCAGACAATCCAGCCAGGTGTCGAGCGCATCGAACAGCCCTTCTTTGTCTTCCTGCATATCTTTGTTATACGCCAGCGGTAGGCCTTTTAAGGTCATCATCATCCCGGTCAACGCTCCCTGCACACGACCGCATTTACCACGGATTAATTCCAACGCATCCGGGTTTTTCTTCTGCGGCATCAGGGATGAACCAGAGGTCACTCGATCGGACAGCTCGACAAAGCCCGCTTCACCGGTATTAAAGAAAATCAGGTCTTCAGCAAAACGCGACAGGTGCACCATGCCGATAGAGGCGTCGGAGAGTAACTCCAGCACGTGGTCACGATCGGAAACGCTGTCCAGACTGTTGCGCGTTGCCGAAGCAAAGCCCAGCCAGCCAGCCAGTTGTTCGCGATCGATTTCATATGCCGTACCCGCCAGCGCGCCGCAGCCCAGAGGACTGACGTCCAGACGCTTAAGCGCATCCTGCAGACGGCTCTCATCACGCGCCAGCATTTCGACATAGGCCAGGCACCAGTGGGCAAACGTCACCGGCTGCGCACGTTGCAGGTGGGTGTAACCCGGCATCACGGCATCCTGGTTATTCTCCGCCGTCACCACCAGCGCGCTTTGCAACTGGCGGTTGGCAGAGAGTAATTCAATAACCGTGTCTTTACACCACAGTTTAAGATCGGTCGCCACCTGATCATTACGGCTACGCCCGGTATGCAGTTTTTTACCAAGCTGGCCGACTTTATCAATCAGCTTACCTTCCACCCAACTGTGAATATCTTCGGCATCGCTTTGCAGGATCTGTTGCGGATTGGCACGAACCTCTTCCAGCAGCGTGTTCAGCGCCTCTTCCAGTTGCAGCTGTTCATCGGCAGTCAGTACGCCGACCGTTACCAACGCTTTGGACCAGGCCACAGAGCCGACAATATCCTGTTCTGCCAGGCGGTAGTCAAAACGCAACGAGTCGTTGAACTGTTTGAACCGCTGATCTGCTGCCTGTGTAAAACGCCCACCCCAAAGTGCCATAACATGCTTCCTTAAATTCTTTTAATTTCAATGCCGGATGGCGCTACGCTTATCCGGCCTACAGGTTCTGTTCACGTAGGCCCGATAAGGCGTAGCCGCCATCGGGCATACAAATACTTAAGCCAGAATACGGGTACCGATAGGCGTGCCGTTAAACAACGCCGGGAGTTGCTCAGCATGACGCCAGGAGGCGATATCCACCGGGCGGCCCAGCGTGCGTGCGGCATCCAGCGCCGCATTGACCTTCACGATCATGCCATCGGTAATAATCCCCTGGTCGATCAACTGCTCCGCTTTCGCGGCGGTCATTTCGGCAATGCGCTGACCTTTACCATCCAGAATACCACTCACATCAGAGAGCAGGATCAGATCCGCACCCAACGTTGCCGCCAGCGCTGTTGCCGCCTGATCGGCGTTAACGTTCATCAGCAGTCCATCTTCAGTGACGCCAATGGAGCTGACTACCGGCAGAAAGCCGCTTTCCAGCAGCGTGTTAATTAGCTTAGGCGAACCCGGTTGCGCGAGTCCAACATGACCTAGCTCTTTATCGAGCGGCGTCACTTTTACGCTGTCGCCATCGCCAAGATACAGGCCCACAGAGGCGATTTGATGTTTTTTCGCCCAGGCCAGTAAGGTTTTATTCGCCGTACCCGCCAGGGCGCCAGTGATAATGTCTATCTGATCGGCAGGGGTGACGCGCAGACCGTTTTTCTTTTTCACCGGCAGATTCAACTGCTTCATTAGTTCATCAACCACGCAGCCGCCGCCGTGCACAATAATCAGCGGACGCTGATGCGACTCACGATAATTCACCAGGGCGGTAAACAGTCGCTCCAGCGCCTCTTCGCTATCAAGTAAAACACCGCCCAGCTTGATAATTAATGGATTCATTGTTGCACCCTTAAATAAGAGACTGCGTTTCAGCAAAGCCGAAACGGATATTTGCGCACTGCATCGCCTGTGCCGCCGCGCCTTTTAATAAGTTATCTTCGGTCGCCACCACGATCAGGTGCTCTCCCTGCACGGCGAACCCAATATCACAAAACGGTAAGCCCACCACATTCTTCAGGGCCGGAACGCCTTTATCGTACAGGCGTACCAGTGGTTTATCACCATACGCTTGTTGCAGTGTCTGGGCCACCTGCGCATGGGTTACGCCCGCTTTCAGACGGCAAGTGATCGTTTCCAGAATTCCGCGCGGGAAGTTCCCCAGATGCGGGGTGAAGATCACTTCCGCGCCGAGGTGAGTTGCGATTTCCGGCTGATGACGATGGGTAAACACGCCATACGGCTGCAGGCTCACTTCGCAAAAGCTGTTCGAGATAGCCGCTTTACGGCCTGCCCCGCTGACGCCGCTGGTAGCGTTAATCACCGGCCACTGGCTGAGATCCAGCAGCCCAGCGTCAATCAGAGGTTTCAGCGACAATTGCGCCGCCGTCGGATAACAACCTGGTACGGCAACCAGATTTGCTTCTTTCAGTTGCTCTGCGTTCCACTCCGCCAGCCCGTACACCGCCTGCTCCAGCAGGTCGGGGTGCTGATGGGTAAAGCCATAATATTTTTCATAGAACGCGCCATCGTTAACACGAAACGCGCCTGAAAGATCAAACACCACACATCCGGCCTGCAAAAACTGCGGGGCCAGATCATGACTGACCTCATGCGCTGTGGCGAGGAACACAATGTCCACCCCTGCGCTAAACTCGCTGATATCCGACATTGGCTGCAACGGTAAATCGACAATGCCTTTCAACTGCGGATGCAAATCGGAGATGAGTTTTCCTGCATCATTGCTTTGCGCTGAGACGGTCAAAGCGGTTATGTTCATATCAGGATGGCGATTTACATAGGTCACAAGCTCTGCGCCAGCATAGCCGCTGGCGCCCACAATCAGCGTATTCAACATCGGGGCAGCTCACCTTCTTAGATTCTGTTGCCAGGTATAAGCCTTTATCACCTCACCTTACACTTGGTGGGTTTTATTACGCTCAACGTTAATGTATTTTTATTCACAAATATTGCATGAATATTGATACTATCATGACCCGAGGTGTGTCAACAATGAAAAACAATTTACCGCCATTTATCGAGATTTACCGCGCTCTGATTGCCACGCCATCGATTAGCGCCACCGAAGAAGCACTGGATCAAAGCAATGCAGGTTTAATCACTCTGCTGGCGGGCTGGTTTAAAGATTTAGGCTTCAATGTAGAGGTTCAGCCGGTTCCCGACACGCGCAATAAATTCAATATGCTGGCGAGCATTGGACAAGGGGCTGGCGGTCTGTTGTTAGCGGGTCATACCGATACCGTGCCGTTTGACGACGGACGCTGGACACGCGATCCGTTCACTCTGACCGAGCATGACAATAAGCTCTACGGCCTGGGTACGGCAGATATGAAGGGCTTCTTCGCGTTTATCCTCGACGCGCTGCGTGACGTGGACGTAACGAAGCTGAAAAAGCCCCTCTACATTTTGGCCACTGCCGACGAAGAGACCAGCATGGCGGGAGCGCGCTACTTTTCTGAAACCACCGCTCTGCGTCCGGACTGCGCGATCATTGGCGAACCCACCTCCCTGCAACCGGTGCGTGCGCACAAAGGGCATATCTCTAATGCAATTCGCATTTTGGGGCAGTCGGGTCACTCAAGCGATCCAGCGCGTGGCGTCAATGCGATTGAACTGATGCATGATGCCATCGGCCATATCATGACTCTGCGCGATGACCTGAAAGAACGCTATCACCATGACGCTTTTACCGTTCCGTACCCGACGTTAAATTTGGGTCATATCCACGGTGGCGACGCCGCCAACCGAATCTGCGCCTGCTGCGAGCTGCATATGGATATTCGCCCGCTGCCCGGCATGACGCTCAACGATCTTAATGGTTTACTTAACGATGCGCTGGCCCCTGTCAGCGAGCGTTGGCCGGGTCGCCTGACGGTGTCGGAACTGCATCCGCCTATTCCTGGCTATGAGTGTCCGCCAGACCATCAGTTGGTTGAAGTCGTCGAAAAACTGCTGGGAGCGCAAACGGAAGTGGTGAACTACTGCACTGAAGCGCCGTTTATCCAGACGCTTTGCCCGACGCTGGTGTTGGGCCCAGGCTCCATTAATCAGGCACATCAGCCAGATGAATACCTGGAAACACGCTTCATTAAGCCAACTCGCGAATTGATCACCCAGGTTGTGCATCATTTCTGCTGGCATTAATCGTTTATAACCTTGCTCATCCTTCAGCGGCGAGCAAGGTCATTTATTAACATTTTCATAAGCACAGCTTATTTGATTCGATGTGAATTAAATAACGTAAATTCCCGCCATTTTTTCGTTTGCTGAACCGATTTCGCAGCAATTGACGTCACGAGTTTTACGTGGCTTTATAAAAGACGGCGAAAAAATTAAGTCCGGAAAATTTCACGTTGCAGCAGTGTTGACGGCGGCGCGAAAGATACAGGACATTTACAAAAGAGATGGGGTGTCTGGGTTAATATGAACGAACAATATTCCGCGTTGCGTAGTAATGTCAGTATGCTCGGCAAAGTGCTGGGAGAGACCATTAAGGATGCGCTGGGAGAGCACATTCTTGATCGCGTAGAAACAATCCGTAAGCTGTCCAAATCATCCCGCGCTGGCAATGAAGTCAATCGCCAGGAGCTACTCACTACACTGCAAAACCTGTCTAACGACGAGCTGCTACCGGTTGCCCGTGCGTTTAGCCAGTTCCTGAACCTGGCTAACACCGCCGAGCAATACCACAGCATTTCGCCTAAAGGCGAAGCAGCCAGCAACCCGGAAGTGATTGCTCGCACTCTGCGTAAATTGAAAGACCAGCCCAATCTCGATGAAGCCACCATCAAAGAAGCCGTGGAGTCACTCTCCCTGGAGCTGGTTCTGACTGCCCACCCGACAGAAATCACCCGTCGTACGTTGATCCATAAAATGGGTGAAGTAAACGCCTGTCTCAAACAGCTTGATAACAAAGATCTCGTCGATTATGAACGCCATCAACTGATGCGCCGTCTGCGCCAGTTGATTGCCCAGTCCTGGCATACGGATGAGATCCGCAAGATACGCCCAAGCCCGGTCGATGAAGCCAAATGGGGCTTCGCCGTGGTCGAAAACAGCCTGTGGGAAGGCGTGCCGAACTATCTGCGCGAACTGAACGAACAGTTAGAAGAGAATCTGGGTTATAAGCTGCCCGTTGATTTTGTTCCGGTTCGCTTTACCTCCTGGATGGGCGGCGACCGTGACGGCAACCCGAACGTGACGGCGGATATCACCCGTCACGTGCTATTGCTCAGCCGTTGGAAAGCCACCGACCTGTTCCTGAAAGACATTCAGTTTCTGATCTCTGAACTGTCGATGGTGGATGCCACGCCGGAACTGCTGGCGCTGGTAGGTGAAGAAGGCGCAGCAGAACCATACCGTTATCTGATGAAAACCCTGCGTTCACGTCTGATGGCAACTCAAGCCTGGCTGGAAGCCCGTCTGAAAGGCGAGAAATTACCGAAACCTGCCGGCCTTCTCACCCAAAACGAACAGCTCTGGGATCCGCTGTACGCGTGTTATCAGTCTCTGCAAGCCTGTGGCATGGGCATCATCGCCAATGGCGAACTGCTCGACACCTTGCGCCGCGTGAAATGTTTCGGCGTGCCGCTGGTACGTATTGATATTCGTCAGGAAAGTACCCGTCACACTGAAGCGCTGGGCGAACTGACCCGGTATCTGGGCATTGGCGACTACGAAAACTGGTCAGAAGCGGATAAACAGGCTTTCTTGATCCGCGAACTGAACTCCAAGCGTCCGCTTCTGCCACGTAACTGGGAACCAAGCAATGATACCCGCGAAGTGCTCGACACCTGCCGCGTCATTGCCGAAGCTCCGTATGGCTCCATTGCCGCCTATGTTATCTCGATGGCGAAAACGCCGTCCGATGTATTGGCCGTACATCTGCTGTTGAAAGAAGCCGGGATCGGTTTTGCTATGCCGGTTGCGCCGCTGTTTGAAACGCTGGACGACCTCAACAATGCTGATGACGTCATGTCCCAGCTCTTGAATATCGACTGGTACCGCGGCTTTATTCAGGGCAAACAAATGGTCATGATTGGCTACTCTGATTCCGCAAAAGACGCGGGCGTGATGGCGGCCTCCTGGGCGCAATATCAGGCCCAGGACGCGCTGATCAAAACCTGCGAAAAAGCCGGCATCGAGCTGACGCTGTTCCACGGTCGCGGTGGTTCCATTGGCCGCGGCGGCGCGCCTGCGCATGCCGCACTGCTTTCTCAACCGCCAGGCAGCCTGAAAGGTGGCCTACGCGTGACGGAACAAGGGGAGATGATCCGCTTTAAGTACGGCCTGCCGGAAGTCACCATCAGCAGCCTGTCGCTTTATACCGCAGCCATCCTGGAGGCCAACCTGTTACCGCCGCCAGAGCCGAAAGATAACTGGCGCCATATCATGGATGAGCTTTCTGATATCTCGTGTGAGCTCTACCGTGGATATGTACGTGAAAACAAAGACTTCGTCCCTTACTTCCGCTCCGCAACACCAGAGCAGGAACTGGGTAAATTGCCGCTCGGCTCACGTCCGGCAAAACGCCGCCCGACTGGTGGGGTAGAGTCTCTGCGCGCCATTCCGTGGATCTTTGCCTGGACGCAAAACCGCCTGATGCTCCCGGCATGGCTGGGTGCTGGCACCGCGCTGCAAAAAGTGGTGGAAGACGGTAAGCAAAGCGAACTCGAAGCAATGTGCCGCGACTGGCCATTCTTCTCCACACGCCTTGGCATGCTGGAAATGGTTTTCGCTAAAGCAGACCTGTGGCTGGCTGAATACTACGATCAACGTCTGGTCAAAAAAGAGTTGTGGCCGCTCGGCGAAGAACTGCGTCAGCGCCTGGAAGCAGATATCGACGTCGTGCTGGCGATTGCCAATGATTCACATCTGATGGCCGACCTGCCGTGGATTGCCGAATCTATCCAGTTAAGGAATGTTTATACCGATCCGCTGAACGTTTTACAGGCAGAGCTGTTACATCGCTCGCGCCTGGCGGAAGAGCAAGGCAATGCGCCAGATCCACGCGTTGAACAAGCGCTGATGGTAACTATCGCTGGTGTTGCCGCCGGTATGCGTAACACAGGCTAACGTCCCCTCCCGTCGCCTTCGTGCTATTGCGTGAAGGCGACATCAAAAATCGCTGTTATAACTGCTTCATTTTCAATATATTCCCGCCTGTATATATTCACTCAATGAATATATAAACAACAGAACACGATACTAACATCGTGATGCTTCACTTCCTCTTAAGGTTTAGCCGCTACTCTTGGCGCTACGATTAAAGACAGGCTCACACTATGCAATCCTTACAACCCCAGTCTAAACCTGCATTTAGCTGGAAAGCCCTGGGTTGGGCGCTCCTCTATTTTTGGTTTTTTTCCTCATTACTGCAGGCCGTTATCTATTTTAGCGGCTACAGCGGATCTACCGGTTTACGCGACTCCTTGCTATTCAGTTCGCTATGGCTGATCCCTGTATTCCTGTTTCCAAACCGTATCCGCGCGATCGCTGCCGTTATTGGCGTCATGCTATGGGCGGCCTCGCTGGCGGCTCTGAGCTATTACGTCATTTATGGACAAGAGTTCTCGCAAAGCGTTCTGTACGTAATGTTTGAAACCAATGCGAACGAAGCCAGCGAATATCTGAGCCAATATTTCAGCCTGAAAATTGTGTTAATCGCGCTGGCGTATACGGCAATGGCGATTCTGCTGTGGACGCGTCTGCGCCCTGTTCATATTCCATCGCCCTGGCGCTATCTGGTGTCTTTCGCACTGTTATATGGCTTGATTCTGCACCCAATGGCGGTTAACACGTTCATCAAACATAAACCGTTTGAAAAAACGCTGGATGGTCTCGCTTCGCGGATGGAGCCCGCCGCACCGTGGCAATTTATCTCCGGTTATTATCAGTATCGCCAGCAGTTAACCGCACTGAATAGCCTGCTGAATGAAAACAATGCCCTGCCGCCGCTGGCCAACTTTAAGGACCATTCCGGTGACGCACCACGTACATTAGTGCTGGTAATTGGTGAGTCAACGCAGCGTGGTCGAATGAGCCTGTACGGTTACCCACGCGAAACCACACCGGAACTGGATGCGCTGCATAAAACCGATCCTAACTTCACCGTTTTCAATAATGTCGTGACCTCACGTCCGTATACCATTGAAATCCTGCAGCAGGCGCTGACCTTTGCCAACGAGAAGAACCCGGATCTGTATCTGACCCAGCCATCCCTGATGAACATGATGAAACAGGCGGGTTATAAAACATTCTGGATCACCAATCAGCAGACAATGACTGCCCGCAACACCATGCTGACGGTGTTCTCTAAGCAGACAGATAAGCAGTTCTATATGAACCAGCAGCGTACGCAAAGTGCGCGCGAATATGACAGCAATGTGCTGGCGCCATTTAAAGAAGTCCTGGCCGACCCGGCACCGAAAAAATTCATCATCGTTCACCTGCTGGGTACCCATATTAAGTACAAATTCCGTTATCCGGATGGTCAGGGCAAGTTCGACAACAATATCGACAACGTTCCCGCTGGTTTGGGTAATGATGAGCTGGAAGCCTACAACGATTACGACAGCGCGAATGTCTACAATGACCACATCATTGCCAGCCTGATCAAAGACTACAAAGCGACCGATCCGAACGGTTTCCTGCTGTATTTCTCCGATCATGGTGAAGAGGTGTACGACACGCCACCGCATAAAACGCAGGGCCGTAATGAAGACAATCCGACACGCCATATGTATACGGTGCCGTTCTTATTATGGACCTCGGAAAAATGGCAGGCCGCGCATCCTCGGGACTTCTCGCAGGATGTGAATCGTAAATACAGCAGCTCAGAGCTAATCCATACCTGGTCTGATTTAGCAGGCTTCACTTACGATGGCTTCGATCCAACGCGTTCCATTACCAGCCCGCAGTTCAAAGAGACGACTCGCTGGATTGGCAATCCATACAAGAAGAATGCCCTGATTGATTACGATACCTTGCCTTACGGCGATCAAATCGGTAATCAATAATCCCACACAGGCCACTCTTTAAGAGTGGCCTTTTTTTATGATGGCGGTTACTGTTCTCCCTGTCTGCTGCCTGCAAGGGATTAACATGTATCACGACATCAGCCATCTTCTCGCCCGCCTGATTAACGGCCCCACACCGCTGCGCCAGATTTATTTTGCCAGTACCAGTAGCCCAACGCCGGAACTGGCATATCAGGTTGATTTTCCCCGGCTGGAGATTGTGCTGGAAGGTGAGTTCACCGATAACGGCGTTGCAGGCGCTCCCGCGACGTTACTCCCTGGCGATGTACTGTTTGTTCCGGCTAGCGGCTGGAACTTCCCCCAGTGGCACACACCGGTGACCACACTCAGCATCCTGTTCGGCAAACAGCAATTGGGTTTCAACGTCGTTCAGTGGGACGGCAAGCAATATCAAAACCTCGCCAGGCAGCATGTCGCACGGCGTGGACCGCGTATTGGCTCTTTCCTGCTACAAACGCTTAATGAAATACAGATGCAGCCGCAGGAGCAGCAAACGGCCAGACTGATCGTCGCGAGCTTACTGAGCCACTGCCGCGATCTGCTCGGCAGCCAGATCCAGACCGCGTCGCGCAGTCAGGCGCTGTTCGAAGCCATTCGCGACTATATTGACGAGCGCTACGCTTCGCCGCTTACCCGGGAATCAGTCGCGCAAGCGTTCTACATCTCGCCCAATTACCTCTCCCACCTGTTTCAAAAAACGGGCGCAATCGGTTTTAACGAATACCTGAACCACACGCGACTTGAACACGCGAAGACGCTGCTGAAGGGTTATGAGCTGAAGATTAAAGAAGTGGCGCACACCTGCGGGTTTGTTGACAGCAACTACTTCTGCCGCCTGTTTCGCAAGAATACCGAACGTTCGCCATCAGAATATCGCCGGCAATATCACAGCCAGTTGACGGAGAAAGCGATCCGCCAGCAATAAAGAAGATAAAAACAACATTAACTGGATTTTTGTAATATCAAAAGCTAACTCACCATCCCCATCACCGCAACAAACCCTATCCGTAGCTGACATGTGAAGTAAATCTCACTTTTATAGATACATTACATTTATCCAGCTTTTGACAGATTTGTCAGATAGCGCGATGCGGCAAAACGCTCTTATCCTGTGCACAACAACGCATTCCGGCAACGGGCTGCTCACGCAAAATTAAGAGGGTGTTTTGTATGGAACTTTACCTTGATACCGCCAACGTCGCGGAAGTTGAACGTCTGGCCCGCATCTTCCCTATCGCGGGTGTCACCACCAACCCAAGCATTGTGGCGGCAAGCAAAGAATCCATCTGGGATGTGCTGCCGCGCCTGCAAAACGCCATTGGCGAAGAGGGCATTCTTTTTGCCCAAACCATGAGCCGCGACGCGCAGGGCATGGTGGAAGAAGCTAAACGTCTGAGCAATGCCGTACCGGGTATCGTGGTGAAAATTCCCGTTACTGCTGAAGGTCTGGCCGCCATCAAGTTACTGAAAAAAGAGGGTATCACCACCCTGGGAACCGCCGTGTACAGTGCTTCGCAAGGTCTACTGGCCGCGCTGGCTGGCGCAAAATATATCGCGCCTTACGTTAACCGCATTGACGCTCAGGGCGGCGACGGGATCCGCACGGTACAGGAACTGCAAACGCTACTGGAGCTACATGCGCCAAACAGCATGGTACTGGCGGCCAGCTTTAAAACCCCGCGTCAGGCGCTGGATTGCTTACTGGCAGGATGTGAAGCAATCACCCTGCCCTTAGACGTAGCGCAACAAATGCTCAATACCCCTGCGGTAGAGTCAGCAATAGAGAAGTTTGAGCAGGACTGGAACAACGCATTTGGTCACATCAACCTGTGAGGGAAATAAAGTATGGATCGCATTATTCAATCACCTGGTAAGTACATCCAGGGTGCCGATGTTATTACCCGTCTTGGCAGCTACCTCAAACCACTGGCAGCACGCTGGCTGGTCGTTGGGGACAAGTTTGTCTTAGGCTTCGCACAATCCGCGCTGGAAAAAAGCTTCCAGGATGCCGGACTGGCGCTGGAGATCGCGCCTTTTGGCGGTGAATGTTCGCAAAACGAAATCGACCGTTTGCGCGGCGTGGCGGAAAAAGCGCAATGTGGCGCAGTACTTGGTATTGGCGGCGGGAAAACGCTGGATACCGCCAAAGCGCTGGCGCATTTTATGGGCGTGCCTGTTGCCATTGCGCCAACCATCGCCTCTACCGATGCACCGTGCAGCGCCCTGTCCGTCATTTACACCGATGCGGGTGAATTCGATCGCTATCTGCTACTGCCGAACAACCCGGACAGGGTCATTGTTGATACTAAAATTGTCGCGGGCGCACCGGCACGTCTGTTAGCCGCAGGCATCGGTGATGCGTTGGCGACCTGGTTCGAAGCGCGTGCCTGTTCACGCAGCGGCGCAACTACCATGGCGGGCGGTCAGTGTACCCAGGCGGCGCTGGCACTGGCTGAGCTGTGCTTTAATACACTGATAGAAGAAGGTGAAAAAGCGATGCTGGCAGCCGAGCAGCACGTGGTTACACCTGCGCTGGAGCGCGTTATTGAGGCCAATACCTATCTGAGCGGCGTCGGTTTTGAAAGCGGTGGTCTGGCAGCGGCTCACGCCATTCATAACGGCCTGACGGCGATCCCGGATGCGCATCATTACTACCACGGCGAGAAAGTGGCGTTTGGTACGCTAACGCAGTTGGTGCTGGAAAACGCGCCGGTCGATGAAATCGAAACCGTGGCGGCACTCTGTCATTCCATTGGGTTGCCGATTACCCTGGCGCAACTGGATATCAAACAGGATATCCCGGCGAAAATGCGCATTGTGGCAGAGGCTGCCTGTGCTGAAGGCGAAACCATCCACAACATGCCTGGCGGCGCAACGCCGGATCAGGTGTATGCCGCATTGCTGGTCGCTGACCAGTATGGGCAGCGTTATCTGCAAGAGTGGGAATAACCTGCCAATAAAAAATCCCCGCAATCGCGGGGATTTTTTATTCATACCATGCCGGATACGCGCAAGCGCCATCCGGCGTTTTTGTTTACAGCAGATCGAAACGATCCAGGTTCATCACTTTCACCCATGCCGCCACAAAGTCCTTCACGAACTTCTCGTGCGCATCGCTGCAGGCATAAACTTCAGCCACTGCACGCAGTACAGAGTTAGAACCAAACACCAGATCGGCGCGAGTTGCGGTGTATTTTACTTCGCCACTCAGACGGTCACGACCTTCAAACAGCTCTTGTGACTCATCAACCGCTTTCCATTCGTAACGCATATCCAGCAAATTGACGAAGAAGTCAGTGCTGAGTACGCCAGGACGATCGGTAAAGACGCCGTGCTGACTACCATCGAAGTTGGTGCCCAGTACGCGCATACCGCCCACCAGCACAGTCATTTCCGGTGCGGTCAGCGTCAGCTGCTGTGCTTTATCGATCAGCAGTGACTCAGTGGTTGATACGTCAGGGCGAGAACGATAGTTACGGAACCCGTCCGCAATTGGCTTGAGCAGTTCAAACATCTCAATATCCGTTTGATCCTGACGCGCATCTACGCGGCCCGGCGCAAAAGGAACATTGATGCTGACACCCGCAGCGCTTGCAGCCTGCTCCACGCCTACGACACCAGCCAGCACGATAATATCGGCCAACGACGCGGTATGGGCTGATTTATAGATGCCCTCTAACACGGGTAGTACGCGTGCTGCAGTAGCATTCACATCCCAACCACGCTGTGGGTCGAGCGCCAGACGAGCGCCATTCGCGCCGCCACGTTTATCCCCACCGCGGAAGGTTGATGCCGAAGCCCACGCTACCGATACCAGTTCGCCCACGGACAACCCGGAAGCCGCAATGGTCGCCTTCAGGTTAAGAATATCTTCTTCGCTTGGGTTGAAGAACGCATGCGGCAACGGATCCTGCCAAATCAGATCTTCTTTTGGCACTTCCGGTCCGATGTAACGCGCTTTCGGCCCCATATCGCGGTGCGTCAGTTTAAACCACGCACGGGCAAAGGCTTCGTTGAACGCCTGCGGATCATTGAGGAAACGACGAGAGATCTTCTCGAACTCAGGATCGAAACGCAGCGTCAGGTCGGTGACCAGCATCGTCGGCTTGCGTTTTTTCTCAGGATCAAACGGATCGGGGATAATCTCCGGCGCATCCACCGCTTCGAACTGGATAGCACCAGCCGGACTGCGAGTCTGGACCCACTCATATTTGAACAGGTTCTCGAAGAAATAGTTGCTCCACTGGGTCGGCGTTTGCGTCCAGACCACTTCCAGGCCGGAAGTAATCGCGTCTGCACCCGCGCCGCTACCATAGCTGCTGGCCCAGCCTAAGCCTTGCGCTTCAATCGGCGCAGATTCAGGATCGGCCCCAACGTGGGAAGCTGCTGCTGCGCCGTGGGTTTTACCTAACGTATGACCGCCGCCAATCAGCGCCACGGTTTCTTCGTCGTTCATTCCCATGTTACCGAAGGTCGCGCGAATCGCCGCGGCCGCAGAAAGCGGTTCGCCGCTATGATCCGGCCCTTCCGGGTTCACATAGATAAGACCCATTTCGGTTGCGCCCAGCGGCGCTTTTGCCAGTTCTTCCGGGTGACGGTGGGTCAGCCAGGCTTTTTCATCCCCCCAGTTTACGTCGAGATCCGGTTCCCAGACATCTTCACGACCCGCGCCAAAACCGAAGGTACGGAAGCCGGAGTTTTCCAGCGCCACGTTGCCCGCGAGGATAAACAGGTCGGCCCAGGAGATTTTCTGGCCATATTTCTGCTTGATTGGCCACAGCAGACGACGCGCTTTATCCAGGCTGACGTTGTCCGGCCAGGAGTTCAGTGGTGCAAAACGCTGTTGTCCGCGACCCGCGCCACCGCGTCCATCGATGGAACGATAGGTCCCTGCCCCGTGCCATGCCATACGGATAAACAAACCGGCATAAGAGCCCCAGTCAGCAGGCCACCACGGTTGAGATTCGGACAGAAGGGCTCTGAGATCCCCTTTCAGGGCAGAGTAGTCAAGTTTGCTAAATTCTTTGCGGTAGTCGAAGTCCTCACCCAGCGGGTTCGAACGATTGGAATGTTGGTTCAAAAGATCAACGCGGAGTTGATTAGGCCACCAGTCGCGGTTACTTCTTCCTGCTCCCGCGCTGTGATCCGGCCCGCCCTGATGGAAAGGACACTT
The DNA here is from genome assembly GCF_005281115.1 of Citrobacter sp. wls710. Classification (NCBI taxonomy): domain Bacteria; kingdom Pseudomonadati; phylum Pseudomonadota; class Gammaproteobacteria; order Enterobacterales; family Enterobacteriaceae; genus Citrobacter; species Citrobacter sp. wls710. The sequence continues at coordinate 99,008 of NZ_SZXD01000061.1, read as the reverse complement.
ACCGGCAGTTGATGCGTTCTGGCTATCGTCGGACATGCTCATCTATATGCTCCCTTTACAGTGTTATGACTACGATATACACCACCAAAGATTAGATATAGTCGAAATAACCCACAGATTCGATAGCCAGATCCTTTTATATTTTTAGTTACAGAGATGTAGATCAAAATGATCAATAAAAAACCCTCCGCAGAGGGCTGACGTACTGATTATGCCGGTCTTACTCCCAGCGTGTGACAAATTGCGTAGCTCATTTCGGCGCGATTGAGAGTATAGAAATGGAAATCTTTCACCCCTTCGCGGCTGAGAATTTTCACCATATCCATGGCGATGTTTGCGCCCACCAGCTTGCGGGTTTCCGCATCGTCATCCAGGCCAGCAAACATAGTCGACATCCATGCCGGAATGCGGACGTTGGTCATGTCGGCAAATTTTTTCGCCTGTTTAAAGTTAGATACCGGCAGGATGCCCGGAATAATTTCCACATCGATACCCGCTGACACGCAGCGATCGCGAAAACGCAGATAGCTTTCTACATCGAAGAAAAATTGGGTGATCGCGCGATTCGCACCGGCATCAACCTTACGCTTCAGGTTCAGCAGATCGGCCTGAGCACTCTTCGCTTCCGGGTGTACTTCCGGGTAAGCCGCAACGGAGATATCAAAGTCCGCAACGTCTTTTAGCAGAGTCACCAGGTCAGAGGCATACATATCCGGTTTACCGCTTCCCGGCGGCAGGTCACCGCGCAGGGCAACAATATGACGAATACCGTTATTCCAGTAGTCCTGAGCAATAGTGCGCAGCTCATCGCGGGTCGCATCAATACAGGTCAGGTGCGGCGCCGCTTCAAGCCCGGTGCGATCCTTAATCCCTTTAATAATGCTATGCGTGCGGTCGCGCTCACCAGAGTTTGCACCGTAAGTGACTGAAACAAACTTCGGCTTCAGGCTGCTCAGGCGATCGATAGAGTTCCACAGGGTTTGCTCCATTTCACTGGTGCGCGGCGGGAAAAATTCGAAAGAAACGTTAATCTGCCCCTGTACTTCGGCCAGACTCTGATTCAGCGCTTCCCGCTGGTTGGCGTGAAAAAAGCTCATACCTTACCTCATCAATCTTTTGTCGTTATATGTTGTGTTGTGAACTGCTATACGTTTAGACGTCTAGATGTAAAAATGACGGAAAAGCACGCTGGCGTCAACACAAAAATCATCGTTAAAGGTGAGGAATACTCAGTCAACGTGAAAAAAATTCACATCAACCTGAAAGACCGAGGGATTGGTTCGCAACCGTCTGCAACCACTGCAACGTTGCTTCGCTCTCAGGCAGCATTACCAATCCCACGTGGATACGTAATGCGGAATCGGTAAGCGGCAGGAATATCACGCCCTGACGCTGGATAGCGGAAAAGGAGGCCGGGAGTAAACTCAGACCGTCGCCATGGGCGATCCGCGCCAGCAGCACGTCATGTTCCAGCGGCTCTTCAATACAGGCGGGAGAGTAACCGGCGCGACGAAAAATATGTCGGGTGTAATCAAAAAAGGCAGGGTTCCGTTCGCGTTTAAACCAGAACAGTGGCCGGTGGTTCAGCGTCGTTAATGAGAGTGACGGCAGGCTCGCCTCTGGCCAGATCGCGGGTAATGCGGCAATCATCGGCTCTTGCCAGCCAAGTTGCATAACGGTAAGCCCAGGAGTCTCAAGCGGTAATGCCACCAGCGCTGCATCCAGTTTTCCCCGACGAACCTGCCGCACCAGCTCAGGCGAACCATGACGAACAATATGTAGTTTCTCCGTACACCCGTGTAGCTGCGATTCAAGCGAAGCAAAAACACCTTGTTCAAACGCCGTACTTAGCCCCAGGCGCAAAGAGTGCTCCCCAGCTTGCGCTAACTGACTCAACGTGGTGCAGGTTTCTTCGTACATCGTCAGCAGCGGACGCACTATTTCCAGTACGCGCAGACCGTCTTCCGTCAGCGTCAAACCACGGGTATGACGGACAAAAAGCGTCATCCCCAGACGTTCTTCAAGCTGGCGAATATGGCGACTCAGCGGCGGCTGCGACATAAATAAACGCTGCGCCGCCCGGCTCATATTGTTCTCTTCCGCCACTACGGAAAAGTAACGCAGCAGGCGAATATCCAGAGTGTGCAAAGGCGATGTTGTCATACCGAAAAGGTATCACGGAAACGGTATTATCCCAATCATTCTGCACGCTCTATCCTCAGACCATATACCAGACAAATGAGGAAGAGATTATGCATTCAGAACGCTTTATTACCGGTCAGAAGATGCTGCAAAAAGTGGATGGTAAAGGGGGCGATGCGGTCGTCGAAAGTCTGCAAGATATTGCGCCAGACTTCGCCCGCTACCTGCTCGAATTTCCTTTTGGCGACATCTATTCAAGACCGGGTCTGGATTTACGCAGTAGAGAGATTGCTACCGTCGCGGCGTTAACGGCGCTGGGTAATGCCGCCCCGCAATTGAAGGTGCATATTGGCGCAGCATTACACGTAGGCTTAACGCAGGATGAGATCGTCGAAGTGATTATGCAGATGGCCGTCTATGCTGGCTTCCCCGCGGCACTCAACGGCTTGTTCGCCGCAAAAGAGGTGTTTGCCTCCCACAGAAGCTAAAACAACAGGCCAGCGGATTGTCTGCTGGCCTGAACGAGTTACTTTTTCACCTCTTCCACACGCATGCCTTTCAGTTGCTCATCCGTCAGCGTATTTCCCGCTTTGAAATAATCAACCACGGCATTAGAGACATAGTAACCGCCGGATGTATTACGCGCGGTGCCTTCGGTGAATGCCGTAAAACCATCACCGCCGTCTGCCAGGAAGCTATTGGTGGCAATGTGATAAATCACAGCGTCCTCAATTGGCTTACCGTTCAGCGTCAATACGGTGACCCGTTGACCAACCGGTTTGCTGCTGTCGTACTTCATCTCAAGCCCTTTGGATACCTGCAGTACGCCGTTGCTTAAACCCGCGCCGTGCTCCATCAAACTACGCAGTTGCTTACCGGTAAGATCCATCGTAGACAGCTCGTTCGGGAACGGGAAGGTACTAATAACTGCGCCCATCGTAATCGCACCTGACGGGATTTCATTACGAATGCCACCTGAGTTGGTAAGCGCTAACTGGGTATCTTTACCCGCCGCAGCCAGTAATGCATCCGCCGCCAGATTCCCTAACGAGGAGGATTCCCCATAAGCACGCGTCAGCTCAACCGGCGAGTTGGCAACCGTCTGTTGTACCACTTCATCAAGCTTTTTATTCCAGCCATCAATCACCTGTTTCGTCTGCGGATCGGGTTTCCACTCATCGGCGTAGATAGTCTTCAGCTCGAAATTCTTCACGGTAAATTGATGCGGTTTTTGCTGGTAATCCAACACCAGTTTACCGACATCAATACCGCCGCTGTCGGTGGAGAGAATTAAGGTATTACCGACTTTAATCGGCTCTGGCGTGCCCACATGCGCATGGCCGGTGATCAGGATATCCAGGCCATGCACCTGACCTGCAGTCTGGATATCTTTATCCAGCGCACGACGCACATCTGTACTTCCCTGGCTGGACTGACGCGCCGGCGTACCTTCGTGGATCAACGCCACCGTCAGATCGACCTTACCTTTTAATTCATCGATATAACGTTGCAGCCACTTCACCTCATCCCGCGCCTCAATGCCAACGCGCGTCGCAGCCGAAACCGTATCATCAAAAGCAAATACACCGTGCAGACCTATGACGCCAATCTTTACGCCATCTTTTTCAATAATGGTCCAGGGCTTATCCCAGAACATTTTGCTGCTGTTCTGGTAAAAGATATTGCCCTGCACAATGGGGAATTTCGCCTGGCTCAGTTGCAACAACGTATTATCCCAGCCGTGATCGAACTCATGATTACCCATAGTGACGGCATCGAAATTCATCGTATTCATGATATCGATAATCGCCTTGCCCTTTGTCAGGCTGCTGATGTACGGCCCGGTGAAGTAATCACCCGCGTCAAAGAACCAGGTAGCGCTATTTTTCGCTTTTTCCTGCTTCACCATCGTCGTGATATTGGCCCAACCGCCAATATCGCGTGTGCCATTAGCAATCCACGGGACTTTATAAGGTTCGACGTGGGCATGGAGATCGTTGGTATAGATAATCGTGACGTCTTTCGCTGACGCCCATAACGGCAGCGATACCAGAACACCGACAGCAAGCATTTTTAACTTCATAATCAATCCCTTTCAGTCATATAAAGAATCGCTACGTTACGTTCTGAAAGGTTTTTTTATGTGAGAAGACTCACACCCATCGGTAATAGTTGCAGGGCAAAATCAACGACCATTAAAAATCGTTGGTAATGCGATGACCTCTCTGTTCACCATCAACTGCTGCAAGTCTTTTGGCTGCAAAAATCTGGGGCTGGCAAACTCAGTTGATTACAGCTGGCCCGATTACCGGCTGGGCTACGCCGCCCTGCACTGCCGGGCATGCGGAAGTTATCCCCCGCTGTTTAACGCTGAACATTTCCGCGAGTGGTTGGCCGCCTGTTTTACACATTTTGCAATTAAAAGCGGTCTTTTTTGCCCAAATTGCTATCAGCGGGAACCGATCCGTTATGGACATAACCCACAGGGAACCCAGCGCCTACAGTGCCGGAGCTGTAGAAAAGTCTGGACCCCCAGACAACCGCCATCGACGACTATTGATCCGCCAGAACAGATAGTGACGGTGCCGCTTATCGTCCCTTTTCAAGGCGCAAGTGCAGATCAGAAACTGTATGTATTACTCAGTTTTGATGCTATTCGTGGCAATATTTTGCATCTTTCCAGCAACTTCACTCCTCATTCTGTTGGCGAGTCATTAGTTTACCGCTGGCGCGGGATGGTCGAGGCCACAGCGAAGCATGACGATGTTATCCAGCGTGTAAATCAGCGAGAAACGCAGTTTTTACGCCGCAGCCAGTTTGACGAAATTCAGTACGGCAGCGCGATGCTCAAACGTAACGCCAGCGGTGAGATTTTACGCCCGGTCATTACCGCGCATGGGCATTTCCGCGTTCTGAGCCATCTCTGGCCAACGGTTAAAATGCACATCATCGCCCACGAATGTTTTCTGCGCGGTGCTGTGATTACCGCATGGGCGGAACAATTTCGCGAACATCACGCCTCGCTTTGGTTTGTGGATGAAGAAATGGGCGACGACCAACACACCATGCCCTGGCAATTACTGGGCAAAAGTTATCAGGGATGGTGGCAAAACCAGTGGCAGATTTGGCAACAGAACAACAGGCGTAAAATGGTGTGTTTGTTAACGGAGGGACAGGTTGAAAAAGGAGCCTCGATAACGCTGAGGGCAAGTCATCATTTTATCGCCTGGCTGCAGCAACAGCCGGAATTTCGGGATAGCGCCCGTTACTCGGCCCATTCGGTGTTTCAGACGATAAGGACGCTGACGGAGAAATACAACACCCTAATCACCCAGAGCGATTTGCCCGGTGGCGCTGCCGCTTCCCGGGCCTACGGTTGGTGTCATAGCCAGGCCGGATAAGCGTAAACGCCATCCGGCATCGCAAACTACAGCAACTGCGCCAGGCGGTTGATATCCGATTGAATGGCTCCGGCGGTCACATCGCGGCCTGCGCCAGGTCCGCGAATCACCAGCGGGTTATCGCGATACCAGCGGCTTTCAATGGCGAACACATTATCGCACGGCAACAATGCCGCCAGCGGGTGCTCAGAACGTACCGCTTCAACACCCACACGTGCTTTACCGTTAGCGTCAAAACGCGCCACATAGCGCAGCACCAGCCCCATTTCACGCGCCGCTTCCAGACGCTGCACCATCTGCTCGTTCAGTTCATCGCCATTTTCAAAGAAATGGTCAATAGAGCCTTCTTCACAATGCGCAGGCACCAGCGACTCCACGCGAACCTGATCCGGCTCGATGTCGTAACCCGCTTCACGCGCCAGAATCACCAGCTTACGCATCACATCCTTGCCGGAAAGATCCACGCGCGGGTCTGGTTCGGTCAGCCCCTGCTGCCACGCCTGATCCACCAGATCGGTGAATGGCACCGTGCCATCAAATTGCAGGAACAGCCACGACAACGTGCCAGAGAAGATCCCGCTGATCGACAGAATGGTATCTCCGCTATCAATCAAATCGCGCACGGTATGGTTGATCGGCAAACCTGCACCCACGGTGGCGTTATACAGCCAGTGGCGACCTGTTTTTTCAAACGCATCATGAATTTGGCGGTACTTATTACTGCTGCTCGCACCTGCCAGTTTGTTGGCGCTGATAACATGGAAACCGTGGCTGGCGAAATCCAGATATTGATCAGCCAACTGCTCACTGGCAGTTACGTCCAGCACCACTAAGTCATCATACGGGTGGGCGCGCATCCACAGGAACAACGACTCTTCATCCTGTTCCACTGCCTCATCATCAAAGAAGGCCAACGCGCGGCTGGCATCCAGCCCTTCATAATTCAGCAAGCTACGGCGGCTATCAACCACGCCTGCCAGCACGAACTCTAATCCGGTACGCGCCGAGAGCGTACTTTGCTCACGGGCGAATAGCTCCAGCCAACGTGATCCAATATTCCCCTTCCCGAACAACACCAGGCCGATACGTTTTTCCGCGCGGAAAATTGACTGATGCAGACCTTGGATCAGGCTCTCCGTCGGTCCAGTACGCAGTACGGCGACCAGGCTGATGCCCTCCTCCGACTGCCAGGTGAACTCAACCGGCTGACCTTTCAGTTGCTGCCAGAAGCGGTGGCAGTGCAACGGGTTACGGGTGACGCCCGCCCCGACCATCGCCACCAGCGCCAGCCCTTGACGCAGACGCAGCTCGCCCGGCAATCCGGCCTCATCAAGAATTCTCAACGCGCCGTCAGCGACTTCGGAGGTATAGCAAAATTGCAGCAGTTGGCGATCGGGATGCACACCCACCGCCAGCGGACGCACCTGGGTGCGTTTTAAAATCTGGTCGACCTCTTTGTGGGCCAGCTTAAAGTCCTGACCGGTGGGAACCTGAAACTCAATCAGGCAGACGTCGTCATGACTGGTCACGATACGCGCCCCGGTCCCGGAAGCCAGCACGCGTTCAATACGCGTTGAACCTTGCTCCGGCGTATAGCTACAACGCAGCTGGAGATCAATATCACTGCCGGAAACCGGCTGTAAGGTACGGGCATGGAGGACCGGAGCCGCCAGACGCGCCAGTTCGCTGGCTTCATCCAGACGCAGCAGCGGTAGCAGGCAGGCATCTTTCACTTTACGCGGATCCGCACTGTAAACCCCGGCGACATCGCTCCAGATAGTTACGCGAGAAACCCCAGCCAACGCGCCAACCTGCGTCGCCGAGTAGTCAGAACCATTACGCCCCAGCAGTACCGTTTCACCGGCGTTGCTACGGCTAATAAAACCGGTAACGACCAGGCGTTTACCCGGATGTTGCGCCAACAGTTGCTGCAGCAATGGGTAAGAGAGACCTTCATCCACCTGCGGCTGAGCGCTACGCTCCGCACGTAAAAAATCGCGCGCATCCAGCCAGGCCGATTCCATACCTTGTTGGTTAAGGACGGCGGACATCAAACGCGCCGACCATACCTCACCATGTCCGACAACTTCAGCATAAACGGCATCGTTCACGCCGCTGTCGAGTAATCCGGCCAGACGCTCCAGGTCGTGAATAAACGCACCGATCAGGCCGTCGGCCACTTCTGGTGGTAACAAACCGCTAATCAGCTCGCTCTGATAGCGACGTAACGTCTGCTGAACCTGATGCGCAGAAAGACGATCGGTCTGGCTTAACTTCAGCCAGCTAATCAACTGGTTAGTGGTGCTGCCTGCGGCTGAAACAACCATCATGTCATCAGGCTGCGAGTACTCCGCCATAATGCCTGCGACACGCAGATAACATTTCACATCAGCCAGACTACTACCACCAAATTTGTGCAGTTGACGACCCTTCGCCCCTGCCTGCGCAATCACACTCATGTTTACCCCTTGTTTGCAGCCCGGAAGCCATTTTCCAGGTCGGCAATTAAATCTTCGCCATCTTCAATACCGGTGGAGATACGCAGCAGCGTTTCCGAAATCCCTGCTGCCGCGCGCGCTTCTGGTGCCATTCCCGCGTGTGTCATGGTTGCAGCGTGGGAGATCAGACTTTCAACGCCTCCTAACGATTCCGCCAGCGTAAACAATGACAGCCCGCCAAGGAAGCGACGCAGCGTTTGCTCATCGCCATCCAGTTCAAAACTCAGCATCGCGCCAAACCCTTTTTGCTGACGCGCGGCAATCTCATGCCCCTGATTATCCGGCAATGACGGGTGATACAATTTTTTCACCAGCGGCTGCGTTTGCAGATAATCAACAATCGCCTGAGCATTACGTTGCGCCAGCTCCATACGCGGTACCAGAGTTCGCAAACCGCGCAGCAGCAGATAACTATCAAACGCGCCGCCGGTCACGCCAATATTGTTCGCCCACCACGCCAGTTCAGTGACCGTTTCCGGATCTTTCGCTATCACCACGCCAGCCACCACGTCTGAGTGACCGTTTAAATATTTCGTGCATGAATGCAACACCAGATCGGCGCCCAATGCCAGTGGATTTTGCAGTGCCGGGCTTAAAAAAGTGTTGTCTACCACGCTGACTGCACCAGCTTCACGCGCCAATTGACAGATTTTCGCAATATCCACCACGCGTAGTAGCGGGTTGCTGGGGCTTTCTACCAGCACCAGCTTCGGTTTTTCCGCCAGCGCCGCCTGCAATGCCCGCTCATCGCCTTGATCGACAAACAGTACGCGATAACAGCCACGCTTTGCCAGACTGTCAAACAGGCGATAGCTGCCACCGTAACAGTCGTGCGGCGCGACCAGCAGATCGCCAGGTTTCAGGAATACCGTCGTCACCAGATGAATCGCCGACATACCGGTATTGGTTAGTACCGCGCCCGCGCCACCTTCCAGTTCTGCCAACGCGCGCTGAACCACATCGCGCGTCGGGTTACCGCGGCGTGAATAGTCATGGGCGCGAGGTTCATTAAAACCGGTAAAGTTATAGGTACTGGAGAGGTGAATCGGCGGGACAACGCAACCGTACTGTTCGTCGTCATTTAATCCGCTACGCACTGCGATGGTGGCCTGTTTACGCGTCATATTGAGGAGATCCTGGCTGAGTCGGTGAAAAGTCAGGCACCAGATTAATCATAGTTACAATAGACGTCAATACATCTGGACATCTAAACTTCTTTGCGTATAGATTGAGCAAACCGCAAATAGCCGTTAAAATTATATGCATTAGCGTACATCCGCGTCGGCTTACTTCGTGTCAGGGCCGCGCCACTACGATAAACTACGCGCAATTATGGTCCGGGCTCAGGTTCTGGCCTCAATATTAATGACGAAGAGGATTAGGTATCTCATGGCTGAATGGAGCGGCGAATATATCAGCCCATACGCTGAGCACGGTAAGAAGAGTGAGCAAGTAAAAAAAATTACGGTTTCCATTCCTCTGAAGGTGTTAAAAATCCTTACCGATGAACGCACGCGTCGTCAGGTGAACAACCTGCGCCACGCCACCAATAGCGAACTGCTGTGTGAAGCGTTTCTGCATGCTTTTACCGGGCAACCACTACCCAACGATGACGACCTGCGTAAAGAGCGCAGTGATGAAATCCCGGAAGAAGCAAAGGTAATCATGCGTGAACTGGGTATCAACCCGGAAACGTGGGAATACTAAATGACAGATACAAAAAAAGCGCCGTAAGGCGCTTTTTTCTGACAGCTGAAACTTACTTGCTGCCTGGGATGCTGAAACGCTTGTTGAAGCGATCAACACGGCCACCGGTAGCAACATCACGCTGCTTGCCAGTATAGAACGGGTGGCACTTGCTGCACACGTCGAGGTTCAGATCGTGACCGACAGTAGAGCGGATTTTAATGACGTTACCGCAAGAGCAGTTTGCAGTAATTTCTTCGTATTTCGGGTGAATATCTTTTTTCATGGGAAAACCTCGGTTTAAGGCCGCGTCGCTCTTCCAGCCCTAACGCCAGACACCACGCGATGTTAATTATTCCCCGTCACCTTTCACACTGCATCAACAGCTTGAAATTCTCGGGTAATGGTCAGTATTTGACGCAATCAATTTGCATCAAAGGCGGCGAATCATACAGAAATTAACCTGCTCATGCAAACTGATCCGCATTCTACCCTTCACTAATGTGTATACTAACCCGCCAGATTTCAAGTCAGGATGATTCAATGCCCGTTGCGCACGTTGCCTTACCCGTTCCGCTACCTCGCACCTTTGACTACCTTCTGCCGGAAGGCATGAGCGCCAAAGCCGGGTGTCGTGTACGCGTGCCTTTTGGCAAGCAGCAGGAGCGCGTGGGCATCGTCCTTTCCATTAGCGAGCACAGCGAACTGCCGCGGAGCGAATTAAAAGCCGTTCTCGAAGTGCTGGACAGCGAACCGGTCTATTCGACCTCCGTCTGGCGTCTGCTGTTGTGGGCAGCTGACTATTATCATCATCCTATTGGCGACGTGCTGTTTCATGCCCTGCCGATTCTGCTACGCCAGGGACGCCCGGCTACCAACACGCCCATGTGGTACTGGTTTGCCACTGAAGAGGGCCAGGTTATTGATCTCAACGGCCTGAAGCGTTCTCCCAAGCAGCAGCAGGCGCTGGCAGCATTACGCCAGGGAAAAATCTGGCGCGACCAGGTGGCAGAGCTGGAATTTAATGACGCCGCCTTGCAGGCGCTGCGTAAAAAAGGCCTGTGCGATCTGGCAAGCGAAACGCCAGGGTTTAGCGACTGGCGTACACACTACGCGGTTTCCGGTGAGCGTCTGCGGCTGAATACCGAACAGGCTACCGCCGTCGGGGCGATCCACAGCGCTTCTGACAGTTTTAGCGCCTGGCTATTAGCGGGCGTGACGGGATCGGGTAAAACAGAGGTCTATTTAAGCGTACTGGAAAATGTGCTCGCCCAAGGCAAACAAGCACTGGTAATGGTGCCGGAGATTGGCCTGACGCCGCAAACTATTGCCCGTTTTCGCGGGCGCTTCAATGCGCCGGTCGAAGTCCTGCACTCGGGTTTAAATGACAGTGAACGTCTTTCGGCATGGCTGAAGGCGAAAAATGGCGAAGCGGCGATTGTTATCGGCACTCGCTCGTCGCTGTTTACGCCGTTTAAAAATCTGGGCGTGATTGTCATCGACGAAGAGCACGACAGCTCTTATAAACAGCAGGAAGGCTGGCGCTATCATGCGCGCGACCTCGCGGTTTATCGCGCCCATAGCGAACAAATTCCCATCATTCTCGGCTCAGCCACCCCAGCACTGGAAACGCTGTGCAACGTGCGGCAGAAAAAATACCGCATGCTGCGCCTGACGCGCCGCGCCGGGAATGCCCGCCCAGCCACTCAGCACGTGCTGGATCTGAAAGGTCAGCAGGTGCAGGCCGGACTCGCCCCTGCGCTTATCGCCCGTATGCGTCAGCACCTGCAGGCGGATAATCAGGTGATCCTGTTTTTGAATCGCCGGGGCTTTGCTCCTGCCCTGCTGTGTCACGATTGTGGCTGGATTGCTGAATGCCCGCGCTGCGATCACTACTACACGCTGCATCAGGCGCAGCACCATCTGCGCTGCCACCACTGCGACAGTCAGCGTCCGATACCGCGTCAGTGCCCTTCCTGCGGCTCAACGCATATGGTTCCGGTAGGACTCGGCACCGAACAGCTTGAGCAGGCTCTGGCGCCTTTTTTCCCCGGCGTGCCAATCTCACGCATCGATCGCGACACGACCAGCCGTAAAGGCTCGCTGGAGCAGCATCTGGCGGAAGTACACCGCGGCGGCGCGCGGATCCTGATCGGCACGCAAATGCTGGCAAAAGGCCACCATTTCCCGGACGTCACCCTGGTGGCGCTGCTGGACGTTGACGGCGCGCTGTTCTCCGCAGATTTCCGGTCGGCAGAACGCTTCGCCCAGCTCTACACGCAGGTTTCCGGGCGTGCCGGTCGCGCCGGGAAGCAGGGCGAAGTGGTACTACAAACGCACCACCCTGAACATCCGCTGCTGCAAACCTTGCTGTATAAAGGTTATGACGCCTTTGCCGAACAGGCGCTGGCCGAGCGACAAACGCTCCAGCTTCCCCCATGGACCAGCCATGTCATCGTGCGGGCAGAAGATCACAACAACCAGCATGCGCCGATGTTCTTGCAGCAGTTACGAAATCTGATTCAGGCCAGTCCGCTGGCCGATGAAAAACTGTGGGTGTTAGGCCCGGTTCCTGCCCTGGCGCCCAAACGTGGCGGTCGCTATCGCTGGCAAATTTTGTTGCAGCACCCGTCGCGAATTCGCCTGCAGCATATCGTCAGCGGCACGCTGGCGCTGATTAATACATTACCCGATGCACGTAAGGTTAAATGGGTGCTGGATGTCGATCCCATCGAGGGATAATCCCTCACGATGCGAGGCGGATCGTAAAATTAAATATCCATCACACTTTTTATGAAAATTCTGTAACCGCTTCCATTCACTATCTGATAAAAATGTTTCAGATGAAGGTTATCCAGGGACGAGTCTGTGCCAGCCGCCCTGGCGAGGAGAAAGAGTGAAACCGAATAAGCAGGTTGCCGCCGCTACGATGAAAGATGTTGCTCTGAAGGCGAAAGTCTCAACGGCAACCGTATCCCGCGCATTAATGAACCCAGACAAAGTTTCGCAGTCAACCCGTAACAAGGTTGAGCAAGCTGCTCTGGAAGTGGGATATCTACCTCAATCGATGGGACGCAACGTAAAGCGTAATGAGTCACGTACCATTCTGGTGATTGTACCGGATATCTGCGATCCGTTTTTTAGCGAAGTCATTCGTGGCATAGAAGTCACCGCCGCAGAACAGGGATATCTGGTGCTTATCGGCGATTGCGCGCACCAGAATCAGCAGGAAAAGACCTTTCTTAACCTCATTATCACCAAGCAGATCGATGGCATGGTGCTGCTCAGCTCGCGCCTGCCGTTTGATGCCAGCGTGGAAGAGCAGCGTAATTTACCGCCGATGGTTATGTCCAACGAGTTCGCGCCAGAGCTGGAACTTCCCACCGTGCACATTGATAACCTCACCGCCGCCTTTAACGCGATGAACTATCTGCTGGAACTGGGACATAAACGCATTGGCTGTATCGCCGGACCAGAGGATATGCCGCTGTGCCATTACCGTCTGCAAGGTTACGTTCAGGCACTGCGCCGCAACGGAATTACGGTCGATCCGCATTTCATCGCGCGCGGTGACTTTACCTATGAAGCGGGAGCCAATGCGCTTAAACAGCTCCTGGCGCTACCACAGCCGCCTACCGCGGTCTTTTGTCACAGCGATGTCATGGCGCTTGGCGCCCTCTCTTACGCCAAACGTCAGGGCCTGAAGGTGCCCGATGATTTATCGATTATCGGCTTCGATAACATTTCGCTCGCGGAATTTTGTGATCCACCCCTGACAACCGTCGCACAGCCGCGTTTCGATATCGGACGTGAAGCTATGCTGTTACTGCTCGATCAATTACAAGGGCAGAACGTCAGCAGTGGCTCACGTTTACTGGACTGCGAGCTTATTATTCGGGGTACAACCCGGGCACTGACGTAAAGTAAAGTGCTTTCGGACTCCCCTGTCTGGTCAAAGGCCCGCCGCTTAAGTAACATGGCGGGCTGACGAACGAATAAATACAGCGAAACGATAGTGGCACAACGAGATTATGTACGTCGCGGCCAACCGGCACCTTCGCGGCGCAAAAAGAGCACATCACGGAAAAAACAACGCAATACGCCTGCGGTATCGCCCGCAATGGTTGCTATTGCTGCAGCCGTACTCGTGACCTTTATCGGTGGTCTGTACTTCATTACGCATCACAAGAAAGAAGAGTCCGAAACGCTGCAAAACCAGAAAGTCACCGGCAATGGCATTCCACCAAAACCGGAAGAGCGCTGGCGATACATCAAAGAGCTGGAAAGCCGTCAGCCTGGCGTACGCGCGCCTACCGAACCGTCCGCCGGCGGCGAGGTGCTGAACGCCGACCAGTTAACCAATGAGCAACGCCAGTTGTTGGCGCAGATGCAGGCTGACATGCGTCAACAGCCAACGCAGCTCAACGAAGTCCCGTGGAACGAACAAACGCCTGAACAACGCCAGCAAACGCTGCAGCGTCAGCGTCAGGTGCAACAGCAGCAGTGGAACACTACGCAGCAGCAGGCTCAACAGCCACGCCAACGAGCAACGGAACAGCCTTACCAGCAGCCGCAAACGCGTACGGCGCAAACCGCACCGGTACAACAGCCGAAACCGCAGCCAAAACCGGCGGCGCAACAGCCGTATCAGGATCTGCTGCAAACGCCTGCGCATACCACCGCCGTTCAGCCGAAAACGCAACCGGCCGCGCCAATAACGAATGAAACGCAACCGCCAAAACAGACGGCGGAGAAAAAAGATGAACGCCGCTGGATGGTTCAGTGCGGGTCATTTAAAGGCGCTGAGCAGGCAGAAACCGTGCGCGCGCAGCTGGCCTTCGAAGGGTTCAACTCGCGTATCACCACCAACAACGGCTGGAATCGCGTGGTCATTGGTCCGGTCAAAGGCAAAGAGAATGCCGACAACACCATCAGCCGCCTGAAGGTTGCTGGTCACACAAACTGCATTCGACTCGCCACTGGGGGTTGAAACCCCCAAAATCCCCCCCATCTATACTTGCATTACGCCCCGCATCCTGTGCGGGGCCTGTATTCTGCATTTGTAACCAAGGGGTCTGCTCGTGACAACAATAGTAAGCGTACGCCGTAACGGCCATGTGGTAATCGCCGGTGATGGTCAGGCCACACTGGGTAACACCGTAATGAAAGGCAACGTGAAGAAAGTCCGCCGTCTGTATAACGACAAAGTCATTGCGGGCTTTGCGGGCGGTACTGCGGATGCATTCACGCTGTTCGAACTGTTCGAACGCAAGCTGGAAATGCACCAGGGTCACCTGGTGAAAGCGGCCGTTGAACTGGCAAAAGACTGGCGTACCGACCGTATGCTGCGCAAACTCGAAGCGCTGCTGGCCGTCGCAGATGAAACGGCATCACTCATCATCACCGGTAACGGCGACGTCATCCAGCCAGAAAACGATCTGATTGCCATCGGCTCCGGCGGTCCCTACGCCCAGGCTGCTGCACGGGCTCTGCTGGAAAACACCGAGCTTGGCGCGCGCGAGATTGCTGAGAAAGCGTTGGATATTGCAGGGGATATCTGCATTTATACCAACCACTTCCATACCATCGAAGAATTGAACTCCAAAGCGTAAGGATCCCCCATGTCTGAAATGACCCCACGCGAAATTGTCAGCGAACTGAACAAACACATCATCGGCCAGGATAACGCTAAGCGTTCCGTGGCGATTGCCCTGCGTAACCGCTGGCGCCGTATGCAGCTCAACGAAGAGCTGCGCCATGAAGTGACGCCGAAAAATATTCTGATGATTGGCCCGACCGGCGTCGGTAAAACCGAAATCGCCCGTCGCCTGGCAAAACTGGCCAACGCGCCGTTCATCAAAGTTGAAGCAACCAAATTCACCGAAGTTGGCTATGTTGGTAAAGAAGTTGACTCCATCATCCGCGATCTGACCGACGCTGCCATTAAGATGGTTCGCGTTCAGGCAATTGAGAAAAACCGCTTCCGCGCTGAAGAGATGGCGGAAGAGCGCATTCTCGACGTGCTGATCCCACCAGCTAAAAATAACTGGGGGCAGTCTGAACAACCGCAGGAACCTTCTGCTGCGCGTCAGGCGTTCCGTAAAAAACTGCGCGAAGGCCAGCTCGACGATAAAGAGATCGAAATCGATCTCGCCGCCGCACCGATGGGCGTTGAAATCATGGCGCCTCCGGGCATGGAAGAGATGACCAGCCAACTGCAGTCCATGTTCCAGAACCTGGGCGGTCAGAAGCAAAAACCGCGTAAGCTGAAAATCAAAGACGCGATGAAGCTGCTGATTGAAGAAGAAGCGGCCAAACTGGTGAACCCGGAAGAGCTGAAACAGGAAGCTATCGACGCCGTTGAGCAGCACGGGATCGTGTTTATCGACGAAATCGACAAAATCTGTAAGCGCGGCGAATCCTCTGGTCCGGATGTGTCCCGTGAAGGCGTACAGCGCGACCTGCTGCCGCTGGTTGAAGGCTGCACGGTCTCCACCAAGCACGGCATGGTGAAAACCGATCATATTCTGTTTATCGCTTCTGGCGCATTCCAGGTCGCGAAACCGTCGGACCTGATCCCGGAACTGCAGGGTCGTCTACCGATTCGCGTTGAACTACAGGCGCTGACCACCAGCGATTTTGAGCGTATCCTGACCGAACCGAATGCCTCTATCACCGTTCAGTACAAAGCGCTGATGGCGACCGAAGGTGTGGACATTAACTTCACCGAATCGGGCATTAAACGCATTGCCGAAGCGGCCTGGCAGGTTAACGAAACCACCGAAAACATCGGTGCGCGTCGTCTGCACACCGTTCTGGAACGTCTGATGGAAGATATTTCCTATGATGCGAGCGATTTGAACGGCCAAAGCATCACAATTGATGCCGAATATGTGAGCAAACATCTGGATGCGCTGGTCGCAGATGAAGATCTGAGCCGTTTTATCCTATAATCGCGTTCAATGCATTTTCATCACTGTTGATGGGGCTGATAAAGCCCCATTTTTATTGGCGCTAAATATGACTGAACAACAACAAATTAGCCGCTCACAAGCCTGGCTGGAAAGTTTACGACCTAAGACCTTACCGCTCGCCTTCGCGGCGATCATCGTCGGTACGGCATTAGCATGGTGGCAAGGATACTTCGATCCGCTGGTTGCTCTGCTGGCATTAATTACGGCGGGACTGCTGCAAATTCTGTCCAATCTCGCTAACGACTATGGCGATGCCGTCAAAGGCAGCGACAAGCCCGATCGCATTGGACCGCTGCGCGGGATGCAAAAAGGGGTTATCACCCAAGAGCAGATGAAGCGCGCGCTGATCGTCACCGTAGTGTTGATCTGTCTGTCTGGTCTGGCCCTGGTTGCCGTGGCCTGTCACACGCTGGCGGATTTTGTCGGTTTCCTGGTGCTCGGGGGGCTGTCGATTATCGCCGCGATCACTTACACCGTGGGTAATCGCCCTTACGGGTATATCGGCCTGGGCGATATTTCCGTGCTGGTATTCTTCGGCTGGCTCAGCGTGATGGGAAGCTGGTATTTGCAGGCGCATACGCTGATTCCGGCGCTGATTCTGCCTGCCACCGCCTGCGGCCTGCTGGCAACCGCCGTGCTCAACGTCAACAACCTGCGCGATATCAACAGCGACAGAGAGAACGGCAAGAACACGCTGGTCGTGCGTTTAGGCGCCGTCAATGCCCGCCGCTACCATGCCTGCCTGCTGATGGGTACGCTGGTCTGCCTGGCGCTGTTTAACCTGTTCTCGCTGCAAAGCCTGTGGGGATGGCTGTTTATTCTCGCCGCTCCGCTGCTTTTCAAACAGGCGCGTTACGTGATGCGTGAGATGAACCCTGAGGCAATGCGCCCGATGCTGGAACGCACCGTAAAAGCGGCACTATTAACTAACCTGCTGTTTGTCGTTGGGATTTTCTTAAGTCAGTGGTCTCTTTAACTGACAAATATCAATTAACAATTGATGATTTTGCCAACAGTACACATAGCGCGATATACTAAAAATTCTCGCAGCAACTAAACGTTAAGCCTATGAAATACGATACATCCGAGCTTTGTGACATCTATCAGGAAGATGTCAACGTCGTGGAACCGCTGTTCTCTAACTTTGGGGGACGGTCGTCGTTTGGCGGACAAATCATCACGGTAAAATGTTTCGAGGACAACGGGTTGCTGTACGATCTGCTCGAACAAAACGGCCGTGGTCGCATTCTGCTGGTCGATGGCGGCGGTTCTGTCCGTCGCGCGCTGGTCGATGCCGAACTGGCGCGGCTGGCCGTACAGAATGAATGGGAAGGTCTGGTCATCTACGGCTCAGTACGCCAGGTAGACGATCTGGAAGAACTGGATATTGGCATTCAGGCGATTGCCGCAATTCCGGTAGGCGCTTCAGGTGAGGGCATTGGGGAAAGCGATGTGCGCGTCAACTTTGGCGGCGTGACGTTCTTCTCCGGCGACCACCTGTACGCCGACAACACCGGGATAATTCTCTCCGAAGACCCGCTCGATATCGAGTGATCAAAAAGGCACCGCAAAGTGCCTTTTTTTATGCGTTGTCGCTGATTGCCGGATGTCGGCTCACGCCTTATCCGGCCTACAGGTATCCGCATTCTAAATCCTCTATAGATTTCGCGTCAGGGCAAGGCGGCAAGTAAGTGAATCCCCAGGAGCATAGGCCACTATGTGACTGGGGTGAACGCACGCAGCCAACGCCGCCATAACGTGAAATATGACGAGGATTAGACTTCTTCCATACGACCCAGCAGGGCATGCAGACGATCCTGCCAGCCGTTCTGCTGTTCTTTCAGGTTGTTGTTCTCACGCTCCAGTTCTTCACGCTGCTGCTGTGCAGACTGAACTTCCTGCGACAGTGAGTTGTTCTTTTCTTTCAGCTCTTCGATTTCCATCTGCAACAGCGTGATGGTATCAATCGCCTGCTGTACTTTTGCTTCCAGTTTCTCAAACACTTCTAATGACATCGTCATACCTCTCCTGAATTGCAAGGCGTTGATGGATAAAAATCCTCGTCCCGATAACCGGCGACGCCTTAATAAAAACGAGCGCACTCTACTTAACACCGATTGTATGAAGCCGCGTCATCCCTGTCCAGCGGCATCCCGCGCAGATTGCGGTTTGCAACACTTTTAGTCTTTCTCCTGGTGACATGACTGTCATAACGCTTAAGTGTTAAGAGATTGATCGGTGAAATGATTCAGCTCACACTATTTTTGTATAACAAATACCGCGGAATGGCGCGAAAACGCTCATTTTGTTGATGCAGTACACACATTTTAATTTCGATATTTCTCGTTTTTGAGCGTTAACGATAAATTAACAGTGTGCCTACCGGCTCCGGGGATGTCAGTGACCTTCTCGCACACAATAAACATTAAACTCTCTTCAGGATCCGATTATGAGTCAAACATCAACCTTAAAAGGCCAGTGCATTGCTGAATTCCTCGGTACCGGGTTGTTGATTTTCTTCGGTGTGGGCTGTGTCGCTGCACTCAAAGTGGCCGGGGCAACTTTTGGTCAGTGGGAAATCAGCATCATCTGGGGTCTGGGGGTAGCAATGGCTATCTATCTGACCGCAGGCGTTTCTGGTGCACACCTGAATCCAGCGGTCACCATCGCACTCTGGCTGTTTGCCTGTTTTGATAAACGCAAAGTCGTCCCTTTTATTATTTCGCAAATTGCCGGCGCCTTTTGCGCAGCGGCACTGGTTTACGGGCTTTATTACAATCTTTTCCTCGATTTCGAACAAACCAACCATATCGTGCGTGGCAGTACGGAAAGCCTGGGTCTGGCGGGTACTTTCTCCACCTATCCGAACCCGCATATCAATTTTGTGCAGGCCTTCGCGGTTGAAATGGTCATTACCGCTATTCTAATGGGGCTGATTCTGGCCCTGACCGACGATGGTAACGGTGTACCTCGTGGTCCGCTGGCACCACTGCTGATCGGCTTACTGATTGCCGTTATTGGTGCTTCCATGGGTCCGCTAACCGGTTTTGCGATGAACCCGGCTCGTGACTTCGGACCGAAACTCTTCGCCGGACTGGCCGGATGGGGTGAGATTGCCTTCACGGGTGGTCGCGATATCCCTTACTTCCTGGTACCGGTGTTTGGCCCAATTACTGGCGCAATTTTAGGCGCATGGGCCTATCGCAAACTGATTGGTCGCCATTTGCCGTGCGATGTCTGCGCGATTGAAGAGAAAGACGTTGCGGCCAACACTCAACAAAAAGCTTCGCAGTAATGTGACTACGGGACAAAAAATTATGACTGAAAAAAAATATATCGTTGCGCTCGACCAGGGCACCACCAGCTCCCGCGCGGTCGTAATGGACCACGATGCGAATATCGTTGCCGTTTCACAGCGCGAATTCGAGCAAATCTACCCGAAAGCCGGTTGGGTAGAACACGACCCAATGGAAATTTGGGCGACCCAAAGCTCCACGCTGGTAGAAGTGCTGGCGAAAGCCGATATCAGTTCCGATGAAATTGCCGCGATCGGTATTACCAACCAGCGTGAAACCACCATCGTCTGGGAACGTGAGACCGGTAAACCTATCTATAACGCCATTGTGTGGCAGTGTCGTCGTACCGCGGATATCTGCGAGAAGCTCAAGCGCGACGGTATGGAAGAGTACATCCGTAACAACACTGGCCTGGTGATTGACCCGTACTTCTCCGGTACCAAAGTGAAGTGGATCCTCGACCACGTAGAAGGTTCGCGTGAGCGCGCTCGTCGCGGTGAACTGCTGTTCGGTACCGTAGACACCTGGCTTATCTGGAAAATGACGCAGGGGCGTGTACACGTCACCGATTACACCAACGCCTCACGTACCATGCTGTTCAACATCCACTCCCTGGACTGGGACGACAAGATGCTGGATGCGCTGGATATTCCGCGTGCCATGCTGCCGGAAGTACGTCGTTCTTCTGAAGTGTACGGTCAGACCAACATCGGTGGTAAGGGCGGCATTCGTATTCCTATCTCCGGTATCGCCGGTGACCAGCAGGCGGCGCTGTTCGGCCAGCTGTGCGTGAAGGAAGGGATGGCGAAAAACACCTACGGTACCGGCTGCTTCATGCTGATGAACACTGGCGAGAAAGCCGTTAAGTCCGAAAACGGGCTGCTGACCACCATCGCCTGCGGACCGACCGGGGAAGTGAACTACGCGCTGGAAGGCGCGGTGTTTATGGCGGGTGCCTCTATCCAGTGGCTGCGTGATGAAATGAAACTCATCAGCGATGCATTCGACTCTGAGTATTTCGCCACCAAAGTGAAAGACACCAACGGCGTGTACGTCGTTCCGGCATTCACCGGTCTGGGCGCACCGTACTGGGACCCGTATGCGCGTGGCGCCATCTTCGGTCTGACCCGTGGTGTAAACTCCAACCACATCATCCGCGCAACGCTTGAGTCTATCGCTTACCAGACCCGTGACGTACTGGAAGCGATGCAGGCTGACTCCGGCATTCGTCTGCACGCCCTGCGCGTCGATGGCGGTGCGGTCGCCAACAACTTCCTGATGCAGTTCCAGTCGGATATTCTCGGCACGCGCGTTGAGCGTCCGGAAGTCCGCGAAGTCACTGCGCTGGGTGCGGCGTACCTGGCCGGTCTGGCGGTCGGCTTCTGGCAAAACCTGGATGAGCTGCAGGAAAAAGCGGTCATCGAGCGTGAATTCCGTCCTGGCATCGAAACCACCGAACGTAACTTCCGTTACAGCGGCTGGAAAAAAGCAGTCAAACGCGCCATGGCGTGGGAAGATCACGACGAGTAATACGTCATTGCCGGATGGCGACGCTAAGGTGTCTTATCCGGCAATATCTTCGTGCGGGGACAACCCCGCACACACATCAATAATCTCGCCCCCTCCCCTGTGCTACACTTCGCGCCATTCCTTTCAGCTACGAGTTTGCAATGAGACGAGAACTTGCCATTGAATTTTCACGCGTGACCGAAGCGGCCGCGCTGGCTGGCTACAAATGGCTGGGCCGCGGCGATAAAAATACCGCTGACGGCGCGGCGGTGAACGCCATGCGTATTATGCTCAACCAGGTCAACATCGACGGCACCATCGTGATTGGCGAAGGTGAAATCGATGAAGCGCCGATGCTGTTTATCGGTGAGAAAGTCGGTACGGGTCTTGGTGATGCGGTAGACATCGCCGTCGATCCTATCGAAGGCACGCGTATGACGGCAATGGGCCAGGCAAATGCGCTGGCGGTACTGGCCGTGGGCGACAAAGGCTGCTTCCTGAACGCGCCGGACATGTATATGGAAAAGCTGATTGTCGGCCCAGGCGCAAAAGGGTCCATTGACCTGAACCTGTCGCTGGAAGCTAACCTGCGTAACATTGCCGCCGCGCTGAACAAACCCCTGAGTGACCTGACCGTCACTATTCTGGCGAAACCTCGCCATGATGACGTTATTGCAGAGATGACGAAACTGGGCGTGCGCGTATTCGCTATTCCCGACGGCGACGTTGCGGCTTCAATTCTGACCTGCATGCCTGACAGCGAAGTTGACGTGCTGTACGGCATTGGCGGCGCACCGGAAGGTGTGGTCTCCGCCGCCGTTATCCGAGCGCTGGATGGCGATATGCAGGGCCGTCTCCTGGCGCGTCATGACGTCAAAGGCGACAGCGAAGAAAACCGCCGCATTGGCGAACAGGAACTGGCCCGCTGCACCGCGATGGGCATTGAAGCGGGCAAAGCGCTGCGTCTGGACGAAATGGCGCGCAGCGACAACGTCATTTTCTCTGCCACCGGCATCACCAAAGGCGATCTGCTAGAAGGCATTAGCCGCAAAGGCAATATCGCGACCACCGAAACGCTGCTGATCCGCGGCAAATCGCGCACAATCCGCCGCATTCAGTCGATTCACTATCTCGATCGCAAAGATCCCGATGTGCAGGCGCACATCCTGTAATTGATTTGATCAATAGAGCCTTCCAGCCCATCCGGGCTGGAAATCTTTCGTCCAACGAACGAAGATAAGGCAATCAAAGCAGACAGGAGAAAACCATGGCAGATTGGGTAACAGGCAAAGTCACAAAGGTGCAGAACTGGACCGATGCCTTATTTAGTTTGACCGTGCGAGCTCCAGTTCTTCCTTTTACTGCTGGCCAGTTTACCAAGCTTGGCCTGGAAATCGACGGCGAGCGCGTCCAGCGCGCCTATTCCTACGTCAATGCGCCCGACAATCCCGATTTAGAGTTTTATCTGGTGACGGTTCCCGACGGCAAACTCAGCCCTCGTTTGGCCGCGCTGAAGCCTGGCGATGACGTTCAGGTGGTCAGTGAAGCCGCTGGCTTCTTCGTGCTGGATGAGGTCCCCGATTGCGACACGCTGTGGATGCTGGCGACCGGCACGGCTATCGGCCCGTATTTGTCGATTTTGCAGTTAGGCAAAGATCTGGATCGCTTTAAAAATCTGGTGCTGGTCCACGCCGCGCGCTATGCCGCCGATTTGAGCTATCTGCCGTTGATGCAGGAGCTGGAAAAGCGCTACGAAGGTAAATTACGTATCCAGACCGTTGTTAGCCGTGAAACTGCGGCAAATTCGTTGACTGGGCGAGTGCCGGCGCTGATTGAAAGCGGTGAGCTGGAAAAAGCGGTAGGTCTGCCAATGGATAAAGAAACCAGCCACGTAATGCTATGTGGAAATCCACAAATGGTACGCGACACGCAGCAACTGTTGAAAGAGACCCGGCAGATGACCAAACACCTGCGCCGTCGACCGGGCCATATGACTGCTGAGCACTACTGGTAAGGGCTTGCCGGATGGCGACGCTAACGCGCCTTATCCGGCCTACGAGTCAGCTCTGTACTTTACGTCCTGCGTATCTTTACCATATTTATTTTCGTCCTGGGTGCCGACAAACGCGCCCAGATCGATAAGCATGCCGACCAGAATCAGCGTCGGAAGAAAACGGCCTACCGCCCATTGCCAGACGCCAGGTAACATCGCCCAGTTTCCGGCCAGCAGCATCCACGCCAGAATCATCAGCAACGCCCACGCCCCTGAACGCCCTCGGTCATGCAGACGCTTTACCGTCACCGCCGCCGTCGGCCATAGCAGACACACCAGACAAAATGCCGCGGTTTGAATATCGAGTAATTGCTTACTCGCCAGGGAGAACAACGCCAACATACTGACGAGCCACAGACCTATCCAAATCCAGAAATCACGGCGTCCAATACGCCCTTTAAATGAGAATAACCACTGCTGTATGGTCATGTAGGTTCCTTTATTATTACCTTCCAGGACAGTTTACTCTTTTGACAAGCCGGACGGTTACCGTTTTAATCGTGAGCAGTGAGAATGAAAGGTACAATTGATGAAGCAAGGATTTACACTGTTTTTATTACTGTTTTCAGCCTTAACCGTAAGCACTACGGCGCAGGCGGAAGAGCCATCGACGGCAATCACGGCCCCCTATTTGTTGGCGGGCGCGCCAACTTTTGATCTATCGATTAGCCAGTTTCGTGAAAACTTTAATACACAGAATCCGAAGCTTATCCTCAATGAGTTCCGCGCCATCGACAGCAGTCGCGACCGAGCGAATCTCACCCGCGCCGCCAGTAAAATCAACGAAAACCTGTATGCGTCCTCCGCCCTTGAGCGCGGCACCTTAAAAATCAAAAGCATGCAGATAACCTGGCTGCCGATTCAGGGGCCAGAACAAAAGGCGGCGAAAGCGAAAGCGCTGGAATATATGAGCGCCGTCATCCGTACCGTCGCGCCGCTGCTGACGAAAGAACAGAGCCAGAAAAAGCTGCAAAAATTGCTCGCCGCAGGCAAAGGTAAGCACTATTACGCCGAAACAGAAGGCGCTATTCGCTATGTCATAGCAGATAACGGTGAAAAGGGGCTGACCTTCGCTGTTGAACCGATTAAGCTGGCTCTATCTGAAAACCTCGAAGGGTCGAATAAGTGACAAAAAGCAAAGCCTTTCTGGGGATGAATCTCTATACTGTTTCACAGACCATGCTGCCCTGACGGGCGGCCATCTTCCTTAATTCGCTGATAAGCGTGGAGAAATGAAATGCGACATCCTTTAGTGATGGGTAACTGGAAACTGAACGGCAGCCGCCATATGGTAAACGAACTGGTTGCTAATCTGCGTAAAGAACTGGCTGGCGTTGCTGGCTGTGCAGTAGCGATTGCTCCGCCGGAAATGTATATCGACCTGGCGAAACACGCCGCTGCCGGTAGCCACATCATCCTGGGCGCGCAGAACGTTGACCTGAACCTGTCTGGCGCATTCACTGGTGAAACAAGCGCTGAAATGCTGAAAGATATCGGCGCGCAGTACATCATTATCGGTCACTCTGAGCGTCGTACTTATCACAAAGAGTCTGACGAGCTGATCGCGAAGAAATTCGCTGTGCTGAAAGAGCAGGGTCTGACTCCAGTTCTGTGCATCGGTGAAACCGAAGCAGAAAACGAAGCGGGCAAAACTGAAGAAGTCTGCGCACGTCAGATCGACGCCGTTCTGAAAACTCAGGGCGCTGCGGCATTCGAAGGCGTAGTCATCGCTTACGAACCAGTATGGGCTATCGGTACCGGTAAATCTGCAACTCCGGCTCAGGCTCAGGCTGTTCACAAATTCATCCGTGACCACATTGCTAAAGCTGACGCGAAAATCGCTGAACAGGTTATTATCCAGTACGGCGGTTCCGTAAATGCGGGCAACGCGGCAGAACTGTTCGCTCAGCCGGACATCGACGGCGCGCTGGTTGGCGGTGCTTCTCTGAAAGCAGACGCTTTCGCAGTCATCGTTAAAGCAGCAGAAGCCGCTAAACAGGCTTAAGTTGTTAAGGCGGGAGGAGCACTCCTCCCGCTGTATTAACTACCAGTATCCCAACCAGTGCCACCAGAAGGCGCCGGTCACACCCCAAATGGTCAGGTTGACCACACTCATTACCAGCCCCGTTTTCCACCACTCCGCCAGCGTGACATAGCCCGAACCAAAGATAATAGGCGCAGTACCCGTGCCATAGTGCGTGAGCGACATCATCAAGGAGGAGGAGAAACCGAGCATTAAACCAAGCAGCGCTGGCGGCGCGCCGAGGCCTAAACCTGCAGCGAAGAACGCAGCGAACATCGCCGTAATATGCGCAGTTGTACTGGCGAAAAAGTAGTGCGAATAGACGTAAAGCAGAATCAACAACAGCGTCGCAATGCTCCAGTGCACACCCAGATGGTCGATTGCACTACCCACGCTGGTCGCCAGCCAACCAACCAACCCAAGCTTGCTGAGAAAATCCGCCATCATTACCAGCGCCGCGAACCACAGTATGGTATCCCACGCTCCACGGCATTTAAGAATGTCTTCCCAGCTTAATACTCCCGCCATCAACAGAATCGACAAACCAATTAACGCGGCGCTTGTGGGGTTTACGCTCCAGGCGCTGCCCATCAACATCGCGGGCACTCCCGCCCACAGGCAGAGCAGCAAAATGAAGACGGCCAGGGTAATTTTCTCTGCCAGTGAAAGCGGACCTAGCGCCTCCAGTTTTTGTCGTGCGAACTGCGGCGCATTTGGCGTGCGCGTGATAGCTGGCGGATAGAGCCACCAGATTACAATCGGCATGACGACCAGCGAGACCACAGCGGGAAGCAGCGCCGCAATAGCCCACATTCCCCAGGTCATGTTCAGCACGCCATCCGTCCCCTTCGTTAAAAAGCTAACGATTAAGGGGTTAGGTGCGGTCGCGGTGATGAACATTGCCGAGCTGATGGGGTTAATGTTGTAATTCACCAGCGCCAGATAGCGACCCGTTGAACCATTCTCGTTGTTTCCCGGTTGCGATCCGAGGCTTTCCGCAATCGCCCGCATTACTGGGTGGATAATACCACCGCCACGCGCCGTGTTGCTGGGCGTAACCGGCGCAATCAGCGTTTCCGCAAGGGTTAATGCCCACGCAATACCCAGCGTTCTTTTACCAAACAGCGCAATAAACCCGTAGCCAATTCGCGCCCCCAGGCCGGTCTTTAACAGACTTTGCGACAGCATAATGGATAAACCAATCAGCCAGATTAACTGGTTAGAAAAGCCACTCAACGCATCGTTCAGTGCGGCCGAGGGTTTACCGGGGTTAGTGACGCCGGTCATCGCCACCAGCATAATCGCCACAACCGCAATGGCGCCAATGGGCATGGCTTTACCGATAATCGCTGCGATCGTACCTATGAACAACGCCAGCAGATGCCACGCTTGCGGAGTGACATCAGGCGGACACGGGATAACAAACCAGATGGTCAGCGTGATCGCGAGCGAAATGATGGCAGGCCAACAGCGGATAGGGGTCAAACTGTCCATGAATCAATCCTTGAGTTTCCAGTGCACAAATCTGCGCCCCGGTATTAACCGCCATCAGCCCAAATAAAACAATTCATCATCTCACAAAACAAAAAATTAACATTTAGATACAGTTATAATTTACCCAGCATACTGAACCAGAGGTAATCCAACGGCAGAAGCACCAGATACGTTGCCGCCGCCAGCGCAATACACAGCAGCATCCCCGCCCTCGCAGGCACTTTCCCAAGCGCCATCGCCACAACAATGGGTGAAGCCTGATACGGAAGTAGCGGTGTGGAATATCCCAGTACCTGAATCATAATCACCGACAGCAGCGGGAATCCCGTCGCATCGGCAAAGCTTTGCGCCAGCGTGGTATATAGCGCCGGAACGCCGTTTGCCGTCATAATAAAATTGAGTGCGGTGGTAATGCCAGTCAGCGCGAGGAAGCTGGTAAACGGTTTTTCCGCGTCCAGCGGCATCACCTGTAACAGCGCCTCGCCCACCGCACTGCCAATACCGGTCTGCGTGACGGTGATCGCCAGCCCCAGAATACCCGCCACATAGATACAGGTACGGATATTGACCCCACTGGAAAACTCCTCGCCATTAATAAAGCCAACCCGAGGTAGCAGCGTGATAACCGCCGCCGCCAGTCCGGTCCACGCTGGACCAATGCCGTGCCAGCTTTCGCTTACCCACAAAAACAACACCACCGCTAACATCCATGCCAGACGTTTTTCATCCCGGCTCATCGGCTCAGGCGGCGTCAGATCGCGCGGCGCATGGGGCTTACCAGGAAACAGCCAGCAGATAAGTACGATGAGTACCGCGCCCTTGAGCCAGCCCAGAACCGGCGTATGTAACAGTAAATAGGGCAGATAATTCAGGTGGATACCGTAAGAACCTTCCGCTGCGCCGCTCATCAACAGATTCGGCACGTTAGCGGGTAAAATCGTCGCGGAAAGCTGGAACGTCCCAAACCCGACGGCCAGCGCCAGACCATACCAGGCTCGCGTGCCGTCGTTAATTCCCGCCCGTTTCGCCATCGCCGCGACAATCGGCATCAGCAGCGCAATGCGCCCCATATTGGACGGCATTACAAACGCCAGCGCATAACTTAGCAGTACCACACTCGCTACCATTAACGGCCAGGAGTCGGTCAATCGCGATGACAGCGCCCTCGCCGCCCTGTCCGCCAATCCCGTTTTACGAATCGCGATACCCAGCACGAAGCCACTGAAGACCAGCCAGAATGCCGATGACGCAAAGCCGCCAAAAATCACATCCGGTGGCGCGATTTTGGCCACCATCGCCACAGCAAAGAACAGCAGCGCCGTTATAAATTCCGGTAGTAGCGATGTCGCCCAGAGAATAATGGTGATGCCAACCACCAGAGAAGGAATAAACAGAGGGTGTGAAAGCCAGAGCGACATGCCTGTCTCCTGTTGTTTTTTTCAACAAGAATACGGGGACAGGCATGCGGAGTAAACGCCAGATTAGGTAGGGTTAGCGCAGAATATCACATTGATGATCCTGAATTTCCTCAGCAGAGGCGAGATTCAGCGACAGCAAGTTACGCTGAGTCGCCAGCAGGACAAAAGACTCATCGCTTTGGCGCACCATCGCCAGCGCATAGCGGCCCATATGTTCTCGCGCATTCGGTACTTCTTCCGCCAGCATAATAAACGGGCTGCGTTGCGCCAGTTCGTTTTCCGTGACGCGACGCGCCAGATATTCATGCCCGCGTAATCCACCCGGCAAAGGCAACCAGCGGGTGCTGATTTTCGCCATGTTGTCATCCAGCTGCTTTCTGACATCGGTTCGCAGGCAGGAGATATGAATGTGCAGGTGATTTTGCGTACGCCCGCTACGCGAGTTAATGGTCAGCGATACCGCTTTGTCAGGGATCTCCTGACCGTATTTTTGGCTCATAAAGCTACGCGCCTGCCAGGCCAGCCAGAAAAAGTTCGGCGTGCCTGATTCCAACAGCAACGGGCTTTCCGTACCATTGATACGGTAACCAGGCATCAACAGATATTGCAGCGGACCATTACGATCTTTGAACACCACATATCCGGCGTCTGGTTTCACTTCCACGCACGGTGCGGGATCCTGCTGCTGCAACTGGTGCGGCAAGCATTGCTGAAGAACAATCTGGCGTAACGCGTCCGGGTTGCCGGTGAATTTCCAGTAACCAATGCCAGCAGCGGCAGCCACCACAATCACCGCCAGTAAAAGATAGCCTGCTTTTTTCATTACGCGTTCCCTGTATCCTATTGAGGGGCAAGAGTAACGCAAAACCATGACAAATAAAAAACCCGGTCGCGTTATGCCACCGGGTTGGTAACTCACAGATTTATTTAGCGCTTGCTGATTTGGTCGAACGTACCGCCGTTAGAGAAGTGCTCTTTCTGTGCTTTCGTCCAGCCGCCAAACTCTTCGTCAATGGTGAACAGCTTCAGCTTCGGAAAGGCATTTTCGTATTTCTTCGCCACTTCAGCATCACGCGGACGGTAGAAGTTTTTCGCTGCTATCTCCTGACCTTCCGGCGAGTAGAGATACTTCAGGTAGGCTTCCGCTACCGCTTTGGTGTCTTTCTTTTCCACCACTTTGTCGACCACGGAAACGGTCGGCTCCGCGAGAATAGATTCACTCGGAGTGACTATCTCGAATTTATCTTTACCCAGTTCGTTCGTCGCCAGTAGCGCTTCGTTTTCCCAGGCAATCAGCACATCACCGATACCGCGTTCAACGAAGGTATTGGTTGAGCCACGCGCACCGGAGTCCAGCACTTCAACGTTTTTAAACAGGGCTTTGACGAAGTCCTGGGCTTTGGCCTGATCGTTATTGTTGTGGTGCAGGGCGTAGCCCCATGCTGCCAGATAGTTCCAGCGTGCGCCGCCTGAGCTTTTCGGGTTTGGCGTAATGACGGACACACCCGGTTTGACAAGATCGTTCCAGTCATGAATTTGTTTTGGATTGCCCTTGCGGACCAGGAAAACGATGGTGGAAGTGTAAGGTGCTGAGTTATCCGGCAGACGCTTGATCCAGTTTTTATCGATACGACCACGTTCAGCAATAGCGTCCACATCGTAAGCCAGCGCCAGCGTCACGACATCGGCTTCAATGCCGTTAATGACGGAAGTCGCCTGTTTACCCGAACCGCCGTGCGATTGGCGGATCACGACGTTGTCGCCGGTTTCCTGCTTCCAGTGCGCGCTAAAAGCTTTGTTGTACTGCTCGTACAGCTCACGCGTTGGATCGTACGATACGTTAAGTAACTGAATATCCTTTGCCAGAACGCTGGTCGATGCCAGCAATAATGTTAACCCTACGCCCCATTTGTTCATCGCCCAGCTCTCTTATGTGGTGTTGTGATGAGCAAAGCGTGCCAGAAAGCGATCCAAACATTAAAGAATAAAAAAAGATTTGCTATAACTTCGAGGAATAAATCTGAGGGATTGCCGGATGGCGGCTAGCGCCTAATCCGGCCTACACGTTTCTGCAACCTGTAGGCCTGATAAGCGTAGCGCCATCAGGCGCGCAAAAAACAATCAGTACAGTTTTTTCGCGCAGTCCAGCCAGTCACCTTTGAAAGGACGCTTCATGTTTTCGATAGCGTCGATGATGTCATGGTGAACCAGTTTTTCGTTCTGAATACCTACGCAACGGCCACCGTGACCTTCGAGCAGCAGTTCAATGGCATACGCGCCCATACGGGACGCCAGAATACGGTCATAAGGAACCGGAGAACCACCACGCTGGATGTGACCCAGTACGGTTGAACGCGTTTCACGGCCCGTTTCTTTCTCGATGTAATGCGCCAGTTCGTCAACGTCACACATGTGTTCAGTGATCGCTACAATCGCGTGTTTTTTACCTTTCGCGATACCGGCTTTGATTTCAGCAACCAGATCGTCACGGCTGAATTCTACTTCCGGAACCACCACGAACTCACAACCGCCGGCAATCGCTGCCGCCAGAGTCAGATCACCACAGTAGCGGCCCATCACTTCAACGATGGAAATACGCTGGTGAGAAGAAGAGGTATCACGCAGACGGTCAATCGCTTCGACTACAGTACCCAGCGCGGTGAAATAACCGATGGTGTAGTCGGTGCCCTTGATATCGTTGTCGATAGTGCCCGGCAGACCGATGCACGGGAAGCCCATTTCAGTCAGGCGTTTCGCACCCATGTAAGAACCGTCACCACCGATAACAACCAGGGCGTCGATGCCACGCTTCTTCAGGTTTTCGATAGCCACCGCACGCACGTTTTCGTCGCGGAATTCCGGGAAGCGGGCAGAACCGAGGAAGGTACCGCCACGGTTGATCATGTCGGACACGCTATAGCGGTCAAGCTGGACCATACGGTCTTCATACAAACCCAGGTAGCCATCATGGATCCCCATGACTTCCAGCCCTTCCGTCAACGCTGCACGCACAACACCACGGATTGCTGCGTTCATGCCCGGCGCATCACCGCCGCTTGTCAACACACCGATTTTCTTAATCATGACTACCTCTGAACTTTGGAATGCAAAATGAAATCTGCTGCCGGAAGTCGATTCCGCATATCGAAACGATCCAACGAATATGCAGATAGTATAACAATCACTTCCTGCTGAATTGATTCAGGTCAGGCCAAATGGTGGTAATTTATACACAAAATGCTGGCCTGGTTCACTTTTTTTACAACGAATTATGAAAGCTCAAACATCTTGCCTTCCTTGGGTACGACGGAACAGGGATCCTGATGAATAATGACATCCGATCCCGGGAAACGTCGCAAAATTGCCTGCTCGACCTGCTCAGCCACTACATGCGCCTGAACGAGCGGCAGATTATCTTCCATTTCCAAATGAATCTGAATAAAGCGGGTCGGCCCTGACTGCCGCGTGCGAAGATCGTGAGCGCCGCTGACTCCCGGCCATGACGTCACGATATCAATAATTTCCTGACGTTCTTCATCGGGTAAAGCGCGATCCAGCAATGACTGCACCGCCTCATACCCCATGCGTAATGCGCTATATAAAATATAGATGCCAATCCCGAGCGCAAACAAGGCATCTGCGCGATGCCAGCCGTACCATGCCAGCCCAAGCGCAATGAGAATCGCACCGTTCATCATAACATCAGACTGATAATGAAGCATATCCGCCCTAACAGCCTGACTTTGCGTACGCTTCACCACCCAGCGCTGAAACGAGACCAGTATGATGGTGCACACTAACGCAATGATGGTAACAATCACCCCGACGCCGGGATCTTTCATCGGCGTGGGTTGGATAAGATGCTGAATCCCGGTCAGGAATAAAAACAGCGCCGAACCGGAAATAAACATACTTTGCGCCAACGCCGCCAATGATTCCGCTTTACCGTGTCCAAACGTGTGTTCATCATCGGCCGGTTGCAATGAATAACGCACCACCAACAGATTGGTTAACGACGCCGCGATATCCACCAAAGAATCCACCAGTGCAGCCAGAATACTGACCGATCCGGTGTACCACCACGCAAAAATTTTGATCAAAAGTAACAGCGATGCCATCACGGTCGCCGCGATTGCCGCCCGGCTAACCAGCCGCCCATAGGTTTGATTCATAAACACTCCTGCCAGGATATGCCGCTAGTATAACGGATGAAGTAAAACAGTCAGGCAATTACCGAGTGACAAATTTTGGGCAAAAAAAACCCCCACATCATGTGGGGGAAGACAGGGATGGTGTCTATGGCAAGGAAAACAGGGTTACTACTGGGAACGTGAGTTGCTACTACTCAATAAATTCAACGATGAGCTTTTTTGCCAGTGCGCGACGTCGCGCAGTTGCTCCATTCGTTGTTCATGTTTCTCATTTAAAACCGCTTGCTGCTCGGGCGTTAACAGGCGATACATCTGGTTGCGAACCTTGGCTATTTCAACCTGGCGGGCAACCTGTTCCTGCGCCATTCTTTCTGCCTGAGCGCGCACAGCGCTTTCATCAAATTTCTCTGCGGTGACAAGGCGATGCATTGTCTCCATTTCGCTAACATTAACAGGAGGCTGTTCGTGTCTTGCCTGCTGCATTAAATCTCGCATCTGTTGACGTTGATGTTCGGTTAAACTGATACCGTCAAACATGTGGCTCTGTACGCTGCGTTGCGAGGAGCCTTCACCCAGGTGCCAGTGATCGCCTGTGACGACTTCAGCTGCATGGCTTAAAGTACTGAGTGCCAGCGTTGAGGCCATGACGGCAGCGGTTACTTTGCCCATCACTTGCTCCCAAAATCTTTTCTGTCGCGATTCAACGAGAGACAGTTTACGATTCGGGCTGCAAACATGCGTCAGGGGGTGTAAAACAACGTAAAGTCATAGATTAGCGACGCCTGATGACGTAATTTCTGCCTCGGAGGTACGTAAACAATGAATAAAATCCTGTTAGTTGATGATGACCGAGAGCTGACTTCCCTGTTAAAGGAGTTGCTCGAAATGGAAGGTTTCGATGTGCTGGTTGCCCATGATGGGGAACAGGCGCTCGAGCTTCTGGATGACAGCATCGATTTACTTTTGCTCGACGTCATGATGCCAAAGAAAAACGGCATCGATACACTGAAAGCGCTTCGCCAGACACACCAGACCCCCGTAATCATGCTGACCGCTCGCGGCAGCGAATTGGATCGCGTTCTCGGCCTTGAACTGGGCGCGGACGACTATTTACCTAAACCGTTTAACGACCGCGAACTGGTCGCGCGCATCCGCGCTATTCTGCGTCGCTCGCACTGGAGCGAACAGCAGCAGAGCAGCGACAACGGCTCACCGACTCTGGAAGTGGATGCGTTAAGCCTCAACCCGGGTCGCCAGGAAGCCAGCTTCGACGGGCAAACGCTGGAGCTAACCGGCACCGAATTCACCCTGCTCTATTTGCTGGCGCAGCATCTCGGCCAGGTGGTTTCGCGTGAACATCTGAGCCAGGAAGTGCTGGGCAAACGCCTGACGCCTTTCGATCGCGCGATCGACATGCATATCTCAAACCTGCGTCGTAAGCTGCCAGAGCGTAAAGATGGGCATCCGTGGTTTAAAACGCTACGTGGTCGCGGCTACCTGATGGTCTCCGCTTCATGATAGGGAGTTTAACCGCACGCATCTTTGCCATCTTCTGGTTGACGCTGGCACTGGTGTTGATGTTGGTACTGATGCTACCCAAGCTCGACTCACGTCAGATGACCGAGCTACTGGACAGCGAGCAGCGCCAGGGGTTGATGATTGAGCAACACGTTGAAGCTGAACTGGCGAACGATCCCCCCAACGATTTAATGTGGTGGCGTCGCTTGTTTCGGGCGATAGACAAGTGGGCGCCGCCAGGACAGCGGTTATTACTTGTTACCACGGAAGGACGCGTGATCGGCGCAGAACGCAACGAAATGCAGATCATTCGTAACTTTATTGGTCAGGCCGATAACGCCGACCATCCGCAAAAGAAAAAATACGGTCGCGTGGAGATGGTCGGGCCTTTTTCCGTCAGAGACGGTGAAGATAACTACCAACTGTATCTCATTCGACCTGCCAGCAGCTCGCAATCTGACTTTATCAACCTGCTGTTCGACCGACCGCTGTTGTTGCTGATCGTCACCATGTTAGTCAGCTCTCCGTTATTGCTCTGGCTTGCCTGGAGCCTGGCGAAACCGGCGCGTAAGCTGAAAAATGCAGCGGATGAAGTGGCCCAGGGCAACCTGCGTCAGCATCCGGAGCTGGAAGCCGGTCCGCAGGAGTTTCTGGCGGCGGGCGCCAGCTTTAACCAGATGGTGACGGCGCTGGAGCGGATGATGACCACGCAGCAGCGCCTGCTGTCGGACATCTCTCACGAGTTGAGAACGCCGTTGACACGTCTGCAACTGGGAACCGCTCTGCTGCGCCGTCGTAGCGGTGAGAGCAAAGAGCTGGAGCGCATTGAAACAGAAGCGCATCGGCTGGACAGCATGATCAACGACCTGCTGGTGATGTCACGTAATCAGCAGAAAAACGCGCTGGTCAGTGAAACGGTGAAAGCCAATCAGCTATGGGGCGAAGTACTGGATAACGCCGCCTTTGAAGCCGAGCAGATGGGTAAATCGCTCACGGTGAATTTCCCGCCGGGTCCGTGGCCGCTGTACGGCAACCCAAATGCGCTGGAAAGCGCGCTGGAAAATATTGTGCGCAACGCCCTACGCTATTCACACACGCAGATTGAAGTGGGCTTCGCGGTGGATAAAGACGGGATCACCATCACCGTTGACGACGATGGTCCGGGCGTCAGCCCTGAGGACCGGGAGCAGATTTTCCGTCCGTTCTATCGTACCGATGAGGCGCGCGATCGCGAGTCTGGCGGAACGGGTCTGGGTCTGGCGATTGTGGAAACCGCGATCCAGCAGCATCGTGGCTGGGTGAAGGCCGAAGACAGCCCGCTGGGTGGTTTACGGCTGGTGATTTGGTTACCGCTGTATAAACGCGCTTAACAGGCTTCCCCGGTCACGTATCGCCGGGGAAGCACTCACATTATGCAGTTGCGGTCGCAGCCGCTAGCTTTTGCTTTTTGATCCGCTTCACCAGAATTGTCGAACAGATAAAGCCCATTAAGCTGAACGCAATCATCACGCTAAAAACATAGTTGTAGCCTGTGATGCCGCTATTGGTATCCAGCAAATATCCGTATAACGTGTACGCAAACATGGCGGGCATATAACCGATGATGCAACCAAACGCCATTGCCGAACCGGCATACTCACGTGGCGTACCAATCTCATCCATCGGCGCGAAGAAAATCGCACGCTGTGAGAAGATAATCGCCCCGAATCCTAATGTCGCGGCCATACCGATATACACGTTCATTGTTTGATGCGGCAACTGCATGAAAACAAGCATCGCAACGGCAGAGATCAGAAAGGTCCATTTCAGGTACACCGTAGGCGATTTAGCAACCTTATCCGCCAGCAGCCCACCAATCGGCCCTCCTACCATTTTTAACGCATACTGGTTAATGATACCGTACGCGCCTACCAGTGCTACCGGCAACATGTAGATGTCTTTTAAGAAGGGGATAAAGTAAGTCAGCCCACAATATGCGGCGTAAACGAAGAAAATCCCTAAAGAAGCCAACCAGACGTTAGGACAGGACAAAACATGTTTAATCCCCTTTAACACTTCCATATTGGCACTGGTATTCTCGCCGCCTTTCACTTTGTCGTCATCGACAATAAAGTACGTCACAATACCTGCCGCAAGCGTAATGACCGTATAAAACAACAGACCCGCCTGCATTCCCGCTTTGCCTTCACCAAACTGAACAAAAACAAACAGGGCACCAGAAGCGACGATGACATCCACCACGCCACGTCCGGCTTCTAAAAAGCCAAACATGCGGCCTTGTTCTTCTTTCGTACCCAGCAGACGTACGGCTTTCAGCAATACCGGCCAATACACCACATCGGCAAAAAACGCCATTGCGGCAAAGCAAATGAGATAACCGGTAAATGACGGTAGCGTTGCCAGATATAAACCGCAAAGCCCAACACCGATCAGACCAAAGGGTAATAATATTTTCTTAGAATAACGGTCTGCAATATAGAGCGAAAGAAACAGGCCGGTTGTCTGAACAATCGTATAAACCGTAAAACTCAAGCCAATCTGCGTATTGGTTAAACCCCAGTCATTTTGCATTGGCACATAGAAAACATCTTTCATACTTGAAAGTTTGAATATTGTGCCGCCGCCTAAAATCAAAAAACAAAGCCTTGCCCATTTATTCATGAACATGAGTAAACCCTCATTGCTTGTTGAGAGAAATATTAAGATTAATTTATATAATTAATAAAATTGTAGAGTTATTTTCATAACCCTGTTCGCATTTAGTAAAATTTTAAAAAGTTATTGATTACCTATAAATTTATTACACAAGTCACGAATATATTTTATTTGAGCCAGAGCATGTTCTTTTTCCTGCGCCAGTCGCGCATCAATCATGTCAGCGTCGGGTAGCGGCGTATAACTTGCATCGCGCCATGGGATCCAGGGATTATCACCTTCATCATCGAAA
Organism: Citrobacter sp. wls710; assembly: GCF_005281115.1. Classification (NCBI taxonomy): domain Bacteria; kingdom Pseudomonadati; phylum Pseudomonadota; class Gammaproteobacteria; order Enterobacterales; family Enterobacteriaceae; genus Citrobacter; species Citrobacter sp. wls710. The sequence continues at coordinate 61,898 of NZ_SZXD01000061.1, read as the reverse complement.
CGAAATGCCGGAGCATAATATTCAACTTCTTCTTCCAGACCAAAAGCATGTACTTGTGGTTTATCTTCACCTAAGAGTAATAATGCCTTGAGCATCTCCTCCATGGGTAAGTCGCCGTATCCTGAACGACAAGCCTCATGCCCCCAGCCTTTACCTTCTTTAATAATTTTAGCGTCTTTAATATGTACCTGAGTGATCCAAGGAGACATGACCTCTAACGCAGAAAGCGGCTGCTCATTAGCGTTAATCATGTTGCCAAAATCAAACAGAATAGAGAGATTCTTCATCCCACTATTCTTAACCAGCGTCACCAGTTCATGACCTTGCAGATCTTCATGCTGTTCGATGGTAAAGCTTAGGCCGCAGTCATCATGCTGAGACAACCACGCAATATCATTGGCGATCTTCGCCATAACATCGTTGAGATGCCCTTCATAGCGCGGGTAGAAACGAACTGACGTTGCGCCAGTTGCCATGGCAATACGGATCGCATCCGTCAATGTCGCCTGGTCCGATGCGCTGGTTTCAATATGCACATCCAAATTATATTTTTTGGCCTTTTCTTTAAAATCGTGTAACTGCCGATCGTTTAGTTTCTGCAGTGACTGGGACTCGCCATCCTCAACATGTATTTTTACACCTTTTAATTTTTGCTGATATGCAATATCCAGAAGATCGCCAGGGAGGACTCTCTCATAGCGCATATTCAGATGAAAGGCATAAGCATGTAGGTACAGCGGTATATTTCTCGCGCGTTCAGCGAGAAGTTCCTGGTTATATTTTCCCATAGTTTTCTCATTCATCACGAATAACAAGTTCCACTGATTCAAGTCGCCAGTATTCAAAATCAACCTGAACCACTTTTTTGTCTCGGGTTGCCCGATGTTTTTCTACTAAAATTCCATAAGTATTTGGCGCAACGCCCAGTTCTTTGCAGGCCACTTCCGGCATATTGACCGGTTTAAAAATCATCTCTTTGATATTTAAAACATGACCGAACGCATCTTCCCAGACGCTGGCAAAAGACTGATTGCCAAGTTTGTTTATGAATCCCGGTGCAACATCGGCATCAATATAGGATTCATGGTAAAACACTTTATGTGAATCAAGACCACACCAGCCGGTAACTAAATAGCGATCGCCGGAGGAGAGAAAAACATCATCAACATGGTGCGGAACCGTCTCAATCGTTTCCTTGGTCAAATAATCCCAAAAAGGTTTACGTCCCTGGGCACAGGCCTCGGCATTGAAGCTGGAAAGTGATTTCGGGTTATAAATGAATCGCTTCGATGAAATAAACCACCCGCTACGGTTCTTGCGGAAAATACGTGCATCAATCTCCAGCTCGATCAGAACCTGACGTAAGGTCATGCGCTTTGCATCCAGCAGCTCACATAGCTCTCTCTCCGAAGGCAATTTGGAGCCCGCTGGCAAATTATTCTCGTTTAACCAGCTTTCAAAGCGCTCTCTGAGCACATCAACATTGTTTTTCTTTTTCATCTCATTCAATCTGGTTTAAACCAATTTGAAGCTAAGATATTTGAGTGCACGAAATACTCAAGTTTTTTTTCAACGCAGCGTTTCTTTTTGTGGGCCAGGTATCAAGAATGGCCTGGACACATGGCGCGACAGGCAGGTTTTAGTACGTGAGGAGATGAACCATGAGGAAGATAAATCAGGTGTCGCCACCTGATTTAATGGCAAGCTAAAGGTGAGAGTTATTTGCCCCACAAACGGCGGGAATTATCTTCGATCTTGCCGCTTAAACGGCGCTTTTGCATCGTTCTGGTCCAGCTCTTCGATAACCCGGCAACCGACAGTAAACGGTGATACTGCGAGTCATCAAACGGCATATGCCAGGCAATGGCAATCGCCTCGCGCACGCTGACGTCGCTCACGCGTGACGCCAGGATCAACGGCGCGTCTGCCGACACCTGGCCGGGAGCGATGACGCTACACAGCCAGCCCGTCTTGCCCGCATCCTGCATCTGGCTGGCCATATCGCTGATGCCAAAATGGAAATTCAGCTTAAAGCACGGCGAGCGCGGCTGTGTGACCTGAATCAGCGCGTCTCCCCACTGGAAAATGTCGCCAATATACACATTCTCTTCTGTCAGCCCCTCAGTGGAGAGGTTTTCGCCAAAAGCGGGGGCGACAAATAACTCCGCCTGCTCCGGAAACTCTTGTCTCCAGTGCTGATAGTGTTCACGCGGATAGTGGCACAGCGCGCGATCCGGCCCGCCGTGAATTTTCGTTTCCGCCTGTTCATCCCCCGTCAGGCCCAGCTCGGTCAGCATCAGCTCACCATCAACCTGAACTTTAGCAATCGCGCTGGGACGACTTCCCGTATAGTCCCGAATCTTGCCTGTAAAAACATCGACCGGATATCGCATCTGTTCCCTCTCCCGATAAATTTCCCCCATTACACCATATTTATTTTATCCCAGTCGCTCAAAATGAGAGCACGGTTCACATGAAGCTTAGGGACACATGCTATCAATGTAAGCTGGTTTTGAAACATCATTTCAAATAAGGAGTCGACTACGTGACTGGTCAATCGCAATTTGCTGGCGTCTGGTGCCCTTCCATTACGCCAATGGACAATGACGGCAAGATCGATCTCAACGGTCTGAGCCAGCATCTTAAACGCCTTACCGAGGCCAAAATCGACGTGATTTTGCTGATGGGCAGCATCGGGGAGTTTGCTTCCTTTACGCTCGAAGAACGACTGCTGCTGATCCGTGAAGCCCGGGCCATGAGCTCGCTGAAGATGGTCGCCAACGTCTCATCCACCTGCCAGAATGATGTTCTGTTGATGGCGCAGGAAGCGTATCGCGCAGGTTATGATGCCGTGATGATCCTGCCGCCTTATTACTACGGACAAACGGCGAAACAGCTGCTGAGTTACTTCCGCCAGTTGGGACAGAAACTCAGCGGTAAATGGTTTGCCTATAATTTCCCGGCGCGTACCGGCTGTGATTTAACGCCGGAGCTGGTTGCCACTCTCGCTGCCGAGTTCCCAAATTTCGCAGGCATCAAAGATACCGTCGACTGTCAGTCACATACCCGCAGCATGATTCAGACAACGCGCGCCGTGCGGGAAGATTTTGCCGTACTGTCCGGTTATGACGAATACTACATTCCTAACCTGCTGGCAGGCGGGGCGGGGATTATTTCAGGGTTGAACAACGTTATGCCGGAACTGTTTGTCAGTGCGCGGGAGGCGTTTAAGCAGGGCGATCTGGCGACGCTTCTCGATATTCAGGACCAGATTGGCACCTATATGTCCATCTACGCCATTGGCGAAGATTTTGTCACCACCATCAAAACCGTGGTATCGCGTAAGTTTGGCTACTGCACCGGTGTGTCACGTAATGCTGGCGGAGAGTTGAATGAGGGGGAATGTCGGACTATTGATGAGGTGTTCGTCGTCAAAGGTTAACTGACTAAGCCGGATGGCGCAGACCATCCGGCAAAAGAGGCTTACTTCACGGTACCACGAAGATCAATTTCCGCCGCCCTGGCTTTGACCTTTTTCGACCAGATGGACGTGATAATCGGTACCAGAATGGAGGTCACAATCACCGAGGTCGCCACCAGAGAGGTTGCCGCTGGCGCCATCGGTTTAAATGCCGGAACCATTTCAGCAATCAGTACCGGTGTAGCAACCGCCGCACCCGCTGAGCTGGAAGCGGCAATCCCCGCTGTTCCATCGCCGCCGCCAATCAGTTTATCAGCGATAATCAATGGGATCCCGGTGATGATAATCACCGCCACGCCCAACAGAATCCCCAGCACGCCGGTCTGCGCAATCACGCTCAAATCAATGGTGTTACCCAGCGCGAAGGCGAAGAACGGGATCAGAGTCTGCACAGCTTTGCTGAAGAACTCCCGCAGTTCAGGGTCCAGATTACCCAGCGCAAAACCAATCAGGAAGGGTAATACGGCCCCCACAAACACGTGTGGTTCAAACGAAGCAATCCCCGCGGTACCCAGAATCACCATGGTCATCAGCGGGCCTGATTCCAGAGACATCAGGACAAATGCCCCGGCCTCTTCTTTGGTGCCATACTGCTGCATAATCGAGGCGTACAGCCCACCGTTGGTCATATCCATGGCGGCCACCAGCGCCAACGTGGACAACCCGGCGAAGAACCCGACTTCCACACCGTGTTCCGGCAGGATGCGTGAGGCAATCGCCGCTACCACCCACGCCACCAGAATTTTGGTGATGACCAGCGTGCCTGATTTACGCAGCACGGTGCCGGTTGCGCTTAGCTTAATCGACGCGCCCATACAAAAGAACCAGACCGCCAGAATAGGCACCGTACCGGTGATCATACCGTTAGTAAATGAGCCGAAATATTTCCCGGCGCCGGGTGAAAAGGTGTGACATAACGCGCCGAGGAAAAGCGGCACCAGCATCATCCCGCCAGGGATTCTCTCTATCGTTCGTTTGATCTGCATTTCCATCACCTGTAGACATAAAAATGGGGCAATTTTTATGGGCGATTGCATCTTACTTTTGAGATGCGCCCGTCTTGATGAACAGAAGATAGACATTCAGAGGAATTATAAAAGTGATCCCACCCGCACAATAAAACATTGTTTCAATTTAAATGGATCAATGTTCCCATGTTGATTTTGATCACAAAAAAGCCCCCACAAGCAGCGCTTGCAGGGGCATTATTTAAGCGTAGAACTTATTTTTTAGCGGCGAAACGCGCAGCAGCTTCATCCCAGTTCACCACGTTCCAGAACTCTTTAATGTAGTCCGGACGGCGGTTCTGGAATTTCAGGTAGTAAGCGTGTTCCCACACATCCAGACCGATGATCGGGAAGCCGGAAGCGCCAGAAATTGCTTCACCCATCAGCGGGGAATCCTGGTTAGCGGTGGAAACGACAGCCAGTTTGTCACCTTGCAGCACCAGCCACGCCCAGCCGGAACCAAAGCGGGTGGCCGCTGCTTTTTCGAATTCAGCTTTGAAGTTGTCAACAGAGCCGAAGTCGCGTTCGATAGCCGCTTTCAGGTCGCCCTGCAGCGTAGTGCCGGTTTTCAGGCCTTTCCAGAACAGGCTGTGGTTAGCGTGGCCGCCTGCGTTGTTGCGCAGTACGGTTTTCTTGTCCGCTGGCAGTTGATCCAGTTTGGTGATCAGCTCTTCAGCCGACAGGCTGGCGAATTCAGGCAGACTTTCCAGCGCAGCGTTGGCGTTGTTTACGTAAGTCTGGTGGTGTTTGGTATGGTGAATTTCCATCGTCTGCTTATCGAAGTGCGGTTCAAGGGCATCATAAGCGTACGGCAGGGATGGCAGTGTATAACTCATAATCATCTCCAGTGTTGTCGGGCGGCCAGTGTTAACGCCGCGTAAGCAGTTGGGTCATTATAGTTAATTAAATGATATTGAAAATGATTATCAATGCCGTACTTTTTACAAGGTTTTAATCATTCAGTCTATTGCAAAAGTTGTGAACCGAATCACCCACTTAACGTGATGATTGCCAACATGCGTAAAATGGCGGCAAGCGTTAAAAGGTTAACACCTTGCGTAATTTTTAAACTCGTTAGGTCGGAGGGGTCATTACCGACGATAAAAAATAACGAGGATTAAGTCATGAGTAACGCGATTACGATGGGTATCTTTTGGCATTTGATAGGCGCAGCCAGTGCCGCCTGTTTCTATGCCCCGTTCAAGCAGGTCAAACATTGGTCATGGGAAACGATGTGGTCGGTGGGCGGGATCGTCTCCTGGCTTATCCTTCCGTGGACTATCAGCGCTATGTTACTTCCCAATTTCTGGGCCTATTTCAGCTCCTTCAGCCTTTCCACACTGGCCCCGGTATTTCTTTTCGGTGCGATGTGGGGGATTGGCAACATTAACTATGGCCTGACTATGCGTTATCTCGGTATGTCGATGGGTATCGGCATTGCGATAGGTATTACGCTGATTGTCGGCACACTGATGACCCCGATTATCAACGGCAACTTTGACGTGCTGATCAACACCTCCGGCGGACGCATGACGCTGCTTGGCGTACTGGTCGCACTGATTGGCGTGGGCATTGTGACCCGTGCGGGTCAATTAAAAGAACGCAAAATGGGCATCAAAGCCGAAGAGTTTAATCTGAAAAAAGGGTTAGTTCTGGCGGTCATGTGCGGCATTTTCTCCGCGGGGATGTCATTTGCGATGAACGCCGCGAAACCGATGCACGATGCCGCCGCCGCATTGGGTGTAGACCCGTTGTATGTCGCCCTGCCCAGCTATGTGGTTATCATGGGCGGTGGTGCGCTAGTCAACCTGGGTTTTTGCTTCATTCGTCTGGCAAAAGTGAAGAACTTGTCGATAAAAGCCGACTTCTCGCTAGCTAAACCGCTGATCATCAGCAACGTGCTGCTCTCCGCGCTCGGTGGCTTGATGTGGTATCTGCAATTTTTCTTCTACGCCTGGGGCCACGCGCGTATTCCGGCACAGTATGACTATGTAAGCTGGATGCTGCACATGAGTTTTTATGTCCTGTGCGGTGGGATTGTTGGTCTGGTATTGAAAGAGTGGAAGAATGCGGGTCGCCGTCCGGTCAGCGTACTGAGCCTCGGCTGCGTGGTGATTATCGTCGCGGCAAACATTGTTGGTCTGGGAATGGCCAGCTAAGCATGCTGGGTACTGAGATGACGCCACTGGCTCGGCGTCATCCCGGTTTCCCGCGTAAACACCACCGAAAAGTAGTTACTGTCCTCAAAGCCGCAGCGCATGGAAATCTCACTAATCATTAACCGGCTATGCTTGAGCAGATATTGAGCATGGCAGACCCGCACCTGGCGGAGATACTGGTTGATGGTCATCCCGGTCTGGCTACGAAACTGCTGGCGCAAAACGCGCTCGCTGCACTGTTCGCGCTCGCAAAATTTATCCAGTGCGAAAGCATGCTCATGGCTCCCGGCTAACGCGGTAATGAGTTTATCCAACAGCGTTTCACTCGACGTTGCCGGGAGCGTATCTGTGGCATAACGATGGCGTTTAAGGAGTGTCACCAGTTGCCCGAATAGCAGTTCCGCCATGCTAAAAGCCTGCGCATCGCGTTGATTACTTTCATGCTCAAGCTGGCTTATCACCTGCCGGGCCTGAGTCATACCTACGCTGCCGAGTCGCCAGTGCGGCTGCCGTGGCGTACCGTTAAATCCGGGGATCGCCCCTTCCCAGTCAACATTCAGCGTCAACCGCTCCGGGCAGTAGATGATATTTTGCAACACAAGGTCGTTTACGGAAGTGTAGGAATGTTTGTCTTCGGCGCGAATGTAAAACAGATCGCCACGGGTTATTCGGTATGGACGATCGTTAAGGACATGCAGACCATTGCCGCGCCAGACCAGGACCAGCTCGCAAAATTCATGGGTATGCTCCGCAAAGACATCCTGCGGATAGCGGTCAGCCACGGCAACAGCCTGCTGCTCATGCGCAAAAAAATCTGATTTCAGAAGGATTAGCTGATTCGCCACCGCATTACCTCAACCTGGACACTTGCCGGATAAGGCGCAGCCGCCATCCGGCATGAAAGGGTATGATTATCAGCAAACGGGCGGTAAAAAACGTTGATAGCTTTCGCGTTACTGCAGGCTGCTTCCCGCCATGAGATCGCGCCCCTGGCGAATATCGCGTGGCGACCACTCGAACTCACGGCGAAAAAGCGTCGAAAAGTGATTACTGTCGCCGAAACCGCAGAGATACGCGATATCGGTCACGCTGTCATCACTGTGGCGAAGCAGATGTCTCGCTTTAATAAGCCGCAGACGGTTAAGGTAGCGCTGGGGCGTCAATCCCGTTTGTTGTTTAAGCTGGCGGTGCAGTGTGCGCAAAGAGAGCGAAAACTTCTCGGCCAGCGCCTCCCAACACACCTCGTCAGCAAAGTTATCTTCCAGCCACGCCATCAGAAGGTTAAGCCGCGCGTCGTTATCGGTTGCCGCTGCCATCAGGCTGCTTTTACGCAACACGACCAGTAGCTGCATAAACAGAATTTCACGATTTGCTGCCGTTGGCGTATCCATCCCGTCACCAAGCGCTTCCATTTGCCCCACCAACTGTCGGACCTGCTGTAATACCCCCTGGTTTACCCGCCAATGGGATGGATACTGCCCATTCTGTTCCTGAGGTAAAAGCTGATTCAGCCCGGCTAAAAATTGAAACGCATCCGGGGATCGATACAAGACATTGGTCAGACACAAATTGTCCGTATGCTCATATAAATGCCGGTCATGATCGCGGACGAAACACACCGTACCACCGCTGATAGTGTAAGGCTGTCCGTTGAACACATGGATTCCCGTACCATGCTCAACCACCACAATTTCATGAAAATCATGATGATGTTCAGGAAATGCGGGTTGAGGAAGCCGTGGTTCAATAGCCACTGGCGCTTTACCTGTCGGAAAAAAGTCTACGCAATGCAGTACAGTCATGACGGCTCCCCCTGTTTAGCGAATATGGCTGAATAGTAATTAAGGGTTACTACCCTCACCTTAAATTTTTGACGCCAAAGTGCGTAAACACGGTCAATTCTTCAAGATACGGCGGGAAAGATCGGGAATTGCGGAAGGCGTCACATCTGCCCGAATCCGCCCCATGAGTAGAAACTGTGAACATCATCACGTTCACCTTTGCCATGTTGCCAGCCGCTAATTATGCCTGTCACTGTTGAGAAGGTACGCCTTATTGGGGGTTCTTAGACTGAGTGCAATAAAACTCAGAAGGACCTCGCTATGACTTTTCGCCATTGTGTCGCTGTCGATCTCGGCGCATCCAGCGGGCGCGTAATGCTGGCGCGTTACGACAGTGAACACCGCACCCTGACGCTACGTGAAATCCACCGCTTCGTTAACAGCCTGCAAAAAACGGACGGTTTTGACACCTGGGACATCGACAGCCTGGAAAACGACATTCGTCTGGGTCTGAAGAAAGTCTGCGATGAAGGCATTCGGATAGACAGCATCGGCATTGATACCTGGGGGGTGGATTACGTGCTGGTCGATAACGCCGGTCAGCGCGTCGGTCTGCCGGTCTCTTACCGTGACAACCGCACGACGGGCATTATGGCGCAGGCGATGGAGCTGCCGGGTAAAAATGAAATTTACCGTCGTAGCGGTATTCAGTTTCTGCCCTTTAACACCTTGTATCAGTTGCGCGCGCTGGTTGAACAGCAACCAGAACTGATTCCGCAGGTGGCGCATGCCCTGCTGATCTCCGACTACTTCAGCTTTCGCCTGACCGGTGAAATGAACTGGGAATACACCAACGCCACCACCACCCAGTTAGTCAATATCAATACCGACGACTGGGATGACACGCTGCTGGCGTGGACCGGGGCAGACAAAGCTTGGTTTGGTCGCCCGACGCATCCGGGAAACGTCATTGGCCACTGGATTTGTCCGCAGAAAAATCAAATTCCGGTCGTGGCGGTTGCCAGTCACGACACAGCCAGCGCGGTCATTGCTTCGCCGCTCGCCGATAAAAACAGCGCCTATCTCTCTTCCGGGACCTGGTCGCTGATGGGGTTTGAGAGCAGAACACCGTATACCAACGATGCGGCGTTGGCGGCGAATATCACCAACGAAGGCGGCGCGGAAGGGCGCTACCGGGTACTAAAAAATATCATGGGGCTATGGCTGCTCCAGCGCGTATTAAAAGAGCGCCAGATCGACGACTTGCCAACGCTTATCGCCGAAACGCAAGCGCTACCAGCCTGCCAGTTCCTGATAAACCCGAACGACGATCGCTTTATCAACCCCGACGATATGAGTGCGGAAATTCAGGCGGCCTGTCGTGAATCTGGCCAACCTGTTCCACTGCAAAACGCCGAACTGGCGCGCTGTATCTTCGACAGCCTGGCGCTGCTGTATGCCGACATTTTGCAAGAGTTGGCAGACCTGCGTGGCGCCGCGTTTAGCCAGTTGCACATTGTTGGTGGCGGCTGCCAGAACGCGTTACTGAATCAGCTGTGCGCGGATGCCTGCGGTATTCGCGTTATGTCCGGGCCGATTGAGGCCTCCACGCTCGGCAACATCGGCATCCAGTTGATGGCGCTGGACGAGCTTAACAACGTCGATGATTTCCGTCAGGTAGTGCGCGCCAACTACGACCTGACCACCTTCATTCCCAATCCGGAAAGTGAAATTGCCCGCTACCAGGCGCAGTTTCAATCACTACGACAGACAAAGGAGCTTTGCGCATGACCACTCAACTTGAACAAGCCTGGGAACTGGCAAAACTGCGTTTCGCCGCGGTAGGTATTGATGTCGAGGCGGCCTTACGCCAGCTCGATCGTCTGCCGGTCTCCATGCACTGCTGGCAAGGCGATGACGTCGCCGGTTTCGAAAACCCGGAAGGCTCGCTCACTGGCGGAATTCAGGCTACCGGTAATTATCCGGGCAAAGCGCGCAACGCGACCGAACTACGTGCCGATCTGGAGCAGGCGCTGAGCCTGATACCGGGACCAAAACGTCTGAACCTGCATGCGATCTATCTAGAATCCGATACGCCGGTTGCCCGCGACCAAATCAAACCGGAACACTTCAAAAACTGGGTTGAATGGGCGAAAGCAAACCAGTTAGGGTTGGATTTCAATCCGTCCTGCTTCTCTCACCCACTGAGCGCCGACGGCTTCACGCTGGCCCACGCCGATGACCACATTCGCCAGTTCTGGATCGATCACTGCAAAGCCAGCCGTCGCGTCTCGGCGTATTTTGGCGAGCAGTTGGGTACACCGTCGGTGATGAACATCTGGATCCCGGACGGTATGAAAGATATCACCGTTGACCGTTTAGCGCCGCGCCAGCGCCTGCTGGAAGCACTGGACGAAGTGATCAGCGAGAAACTCGACCCGGCGCACCATATCGACGCCGTTGAGAGCAAGCTGTTTGGCATCGGTGCCGAAAGCTACACCGTCGGCTCCAACGAGTTCTATATGGGCTACGCCACCAGCCGCCAGACCGCGCTGTGCCTGGATGCGGGTCACTTCCATCCGACTGAAGTGATTTCCGACAAAATCTCCGCCGCCATGCTGTATGTACCGCGCCTGCTGCTGCACGTCAGTCGTCCGGTGCGCTGGGACAGCGATCACGTGGTGCTGCTGGATGATGAAACTCAGGCGATTGCCAGCGAGATCGTCCGCCACAACCTGTTTGACCGCGTACACATCGGTCTCGACTTCTTCGACGCCTCTATTAACCGCATCGCCGCGTGGGTTATCGGCACCCGCAATATGAAAAAAGCCCTGCTGCGCGCGTTGTTAGAACCAACCGAGCAACTGCGTCAGCTCGAAGCCAGCGGCGACTACACCGCACGTCTGGCGCTGCTGGAGGAGCAAAAATCACTGCCATGGCAGGCCGTTTGGGAAATGTATTGCCAGCGCCACGACGCGCCAGCGGGCAGCCAGTGGCTGGACAGCGTTCGCGCCTATGAAAAAGAGATCCTGAGCAAACGTAGCTGATTGCGACACCTGATCTGTAGGCCGGATACGACGCCTCGCGTCGCCATCCGGCAATAAATGAAACACGATTGCCGGATGGCGCTGCGCTTATCGGCCTACGTAAGACCCGATAACCTTCGGGCAATAAACAGGAACACCGAAGATGCAAAACATTACTACTTCCTGGTTCGTCCAGGGGATGATCAAAGCCACTTCTGATGCGTGGCTAAAAGGCTGGGACGAGCGTAACGGCGGCAACCTGACGCTGCGGCTGGATGAAGCAGACATCGCGCCATTTAGCGCCGACTTTCACGAAAAACCGCGCTATATTGCGCTGAGTCAGCCTATGCCGTTGCTGGCGAATACGTCCTTTATCGTCACCGGCTCGGGTAAATTTTTCCGTAACATTCAGCTCGATCCGGCGGCAAATTTAGGCGTAGTGAAAGTGGACAGCGACGGAGCGGGCTATCACATCCTTTGGGGCCTGACCCACGAAGCGGTACCAACCTCCGAATTGCCGGCTCACTTCCTCTCTCACTGCGAACGTATTAAAGCGACGAACGGCAAAGATCGCGTGATCATGCACTGTCACGCCACCAACCTGATCGCCCTGACCTATGTGCTGGAAAACGACACCGCGCTAATGACGCGCAAACTGTGGGAAGGCAGCACCGAGTGCCTGGTGGTGTTCCCGGATGGCGTCGGCATTTTGCCGTGGATGGTGCCGGGTACGGATGAAATCGGCCAGGCGACCGCGCAGGAAATGCAGAAGTATTCGCTTGTTCTTTGGCCGTTCCATGGCGTGTTCGGCAGCGGCCCCTCCCTCGATGAAGCATTCGGTCTGATCGACACCGCAGAGAAATCAGCAGAAGTTTTAGTCAAAATCTATTCGATGGGCGGTATGAAGCAGACCATCACGCGTGAAGAACTGGTCGCACTCGGCAAACGTTTTGGTGTGACTCCACTGGCAAGCGCACTGGCATTATAAGGAGAATAGTGATGAGCTTTATGTTGGCACTACCCAAAATTAGCCTGCATGGCGCTGGAGCGATTGCCGATATGGTGAACCTCGTGGCGAATAAGCAATGGGGCAAAGCGCTGATCGTTACCGATGGTCAACTGGTGAAGCTGGGCCTGCTGGACAGCCTGTTTGCCGCGCTGGATGAACATCAAATGTCTTACCACCTGTTTGATGAGGTATTCCCAAACCCGACAGAAGAGCTGGTGCAGAAAGGTTTTGCGGCGTATAAGAGCGCAGAATGTGACTACATTATCGCCTTCGGCGGCGGCAGCCCGATCGATACCGCTAAAGCGGTGAAAATCCTGACCGCCAACCCGGGTCCTTCTACCGCATACTCCGGCGTGGGCAAAGTGAAAAATGCCGGCGTTCCGCTGGTCGCCATCAATACCACCGCCGGTACAGCTGCAGAAATGACCAGCAATGCGGTGATTATCGACTCTGCTCGCAAGGTTAAAGAGGTAATCATCGACCCGAACATCATCCCGGATATCGCCGTGGATGATGCCAGCGTCATGCTGGAAATCCCGGCTTCCGTTACCGCCGCAACCGGTATGGACGCCCTGACCCACGCGGTGGAAGCCTATGTTTCCGTCGGCGCGCATCCACTCACTGACGCCAACGCGCTGGAAGCGATTCGCTTAATCAATCTGTGGCTACCGAAAGCGGTCGATGATGGCCACAACCTCGAAGCCCGTGAGCAAATGGCATTTGGTCAGTATCTGGCGGGTATGGCATTTAACAGCGCCGGTCTGGGTCTGGTGCATGCGCTGGCGCACCAGCCGGGCGCAACCCACAACCTGCCGCACGGCGTCTGCAATGCCATCCTGCTGCCAGTAATCGAAAACTTTAACCGCCCAAACGCCGAGGCTCGCTTTGCCCGCGTGGCGCAGGCGATGGGCGTCGATACCCGCGGCATGAGCGATAAAGCGGCAAGCATGGAAGCCATTAACGCCATTCGCGCCCTGAGCAAGCGGGTAGGTATTCCAGCCGGTTTCAGCCAGCTTGGCGTGACCAAAGAAGATATTGAAGGCTGGTTGGATAAAGCATTGGCCGATCCGTGTGCGCCGTGTAACCCACGCACCGCCAGTCGCGATGAAGTCCGCGAGCTATATCTGGAGGCGTTATGATCCGCAAAGCGTTTGTGATGCAGGTGAATGCCGACGCGCACGTTGAGTACCAGCGTCGTCATAATCCCATTTGGCCTGAGCTGGCAGCCGTATTAAAAGAGCACGGCGCACATCACTACGCGATTTATCTTGATCAGGAGCGTAATCTGCTGTTCGCCACCGTTGAGATTGAGTCCGAGGAGCGCTGGAATGCCGTTGCCAGCACCGATGTTTGCCAGCGTTGGTGGAAACATATGCGTGACGTAATGCCAGCCAACCCGGACAACAGCCCGCTCAGCGCAGAGCTAAAAGAGGTGTTCTATCTGCAGTAAGTCGTGTGCCCGGTGGTGCAAGCTTACCGGGCACACGGTTTTATTTTTTGTAGGCCGGATAAGCGATAGCGCCATCCGGCAATTTCAATTCTGCTCAGAAACCAGAATCGCCTGGGTGTCAGGCTCCAGTGCTTTAAAGATATGCGCCCGATCGGCGGGGTAACAAATGTAGTCGCCCTCACCTAACTCTTCCGGCGCTTCCGTCAATCCCACCATCGCCTTACCTTGCGTCACGATAATATGTTCAACCGATCCCGGTGGATGCGGCTGTGAAATACGATCCGCGCCCGGTTGCGTCAGCAGCAGATAGATATCCCGCCGCGCGCCCGGTGGGCAGGCGGCCAGTAAAATGGCCTGGTAGTGGGCCTGTTCCGCCACGACTTTTGTCCCTTCGCCGCGGCGAATCACCTGCGTTTTTTGCTCTTGCGGCTCCAGCAGGCGCGCAAAAGGGATATCCAACGCCACACACAGCGACCAGAGCGTTTCCAGGCTAGGATTGCCATTACCCGCTTCCAACTGTGAGAGCGTCGATTTTGCAATCCCCGCGCGGCGGGCAATCTCTGCCAGTGACAAACCGGTGCGCTGACGTTCACGCACCAGGCTTTTCGCGATCATACTGATGGGCTGGGTCATTCACGACTCCATGTTTTTTATATCGAACGAATCGTTCGACTTGTAAAGCTAAATGGTTGCGTTCATTATAATGGAAATTCGTTCGATATGGCTAAAATGGTATGAAACATTATTTTTTCTGTCTCAAAGGCGACACGCTGAAAGCAATATTTCTCGTCTGTCTGGCCGTCGGCGTTGTCGGCATGTCATATGGCTCGCTGGCGATGGCCTACGGTTTCCCGCTGTGGGTACCGTTTGTGCTTTCTATTACGGTGCTGGCGGGCGCATCCGAGTTTATGTTTATCGGCATCGTCGCCAGCGGCGGTAACCCACTGGCGGCTGCGGCTGCCGGTTTACTGGTGAACGCCCGACACGTACCTTTTGGCGTTACGGTGCGTGACCTGGTAGGCTCTCGTGTCGCCAGCCTCCTCGGCTGCCATATCATGAACGACGAAAGCGTGGTGTTTGGCCTGTCGCAAAAAACGCCGGAACAGCGTAAAGCCGCCTACTGGCTATGCGGTCTGGGCGTCGCCCTATTCTGGCCGATTGGCACGCTGATTGGCGCAGGTGTCGGCAAACTGCTCCCGGCCCCAGAAACCATCGGTCTGGATGCCGTTTTCCCTGCCATTTTGTTGGCCTTAGTGGTCCCGGCCTTTAAAAACCGCACCACGCTGATCCGCGCCTGTAGCGGTGCCGCGCTGTCGCTTGCCGCCATTCCCTTTGCGCCGGTGGGTTTACCGGTTCTGCTCTCACTGTTTGGCTTACTGACGAGGAAAAAATAATGGGCAACATGACGCTGTTTATCGTTGGTATCGCCATGTTATCTCTGGGAACGTATTTAATGCGTTTAGGGGGAGCGAAGCTTGGGAGCCGTTTAGCGTTTTCAGAACGCTCGCAGGCGCTGCTTTCTGATGCCGCAACGGTATTGCTGTTCTCCGTCGCGCTGGCGACTACTTTTTATGAAGGTGAACACTTTGCTGGAATGGCGCGCGTTCTTGGGGTTGGCTTCGCGGTCTTTCTCGCCTGGCGTAAAATGCCGTTGATCGTGGTAATCATTGCTGCGGCCGTGGTGACGGCGCTGTTGAGGATGGCGGGAATACACTAATAATATAACGACCCTGACGAAATATTCATCAGGGTAATCGCCTGTAGCATTGTGTGTTTTACCCCACAAAACCACGCGCTAACTCGGCCTCAAATTGTCACTGCACGCTGACATATTGCCGCTCATCTCTTCATCGTCTCACCGTTAAAATCGTATGAAACAGGTTTTAACGGAGTCTCACCATGGCAGCCCTTACAGCTAACTGCATTGACCTGAATATTCAGGGAAATAGCGTTTATTCTATCCTCAAACAGCTGGCGAATATCGCTTTTGATAACAGCTACGTCAGCGATCGTCATCAGTTTTTGCAAACGCTGCTGCTGCGCGAAAAGCTGCACTCCACCGGCTTTGGTTCGGGCATTGCCGTCCCGCACGGCAAAAGCGCCTGTGTTAAGCAGCCTTTCGTCCTGTTCGCGCGTAAATCAGAAAACGTCGACTGGAAGGCCAGCGACGGCGAAGACGTCAACTGCTGGATTTGCCTCGGCGTGCCGCAAACCGGCGAGGACGATCAGGTCAAAATCATCGGCACCCTGTGCCGCAAAATTATCCATCAGGATTTCATCAACCAGCTGAAACAGGGCGACGTCGGTCAGGTGCTTGCCCTGCTCAATCAGACCTTAACCTCATAAGGAAGCGGCTATGGAGTCATCCTTGCGTTTAGTGGCGATCACCAACTGTCCTGCGGGAATCGCCCACACCTATATGGTGGCGGAAGCGCTGGAGCAAAAAGCGCGTTCGCTTGGCCATACCATTAAAGTCGAAACCCAGGGCTCAAGCGGCGTGGAAAACCGTCTGACCAGTGAAGAGATTGCCGCCGCGGATTACGTGATTCTGGCAACAGGCCGCGGCTTAAGCGGTGAAGACCGCGCGCGCTTCACAGGGAAAAAGGTCTATGAAATCGCCATTTCTCAGGCGCTGAAAAATATCGACCAGATTTTTACGCAGTTGCCTTCACATTCGCAGCTGTTTACCGCAGATAGCGGCGTAAAGCTGGGAAAACAAGATGTGCAACAGGGTAGCGTGATGAGTCACCTGATGGCGGGCGTCTCCGCCGCGCTGCCGTTTGTTATCGGCGGCGGTATTCTGGTCGCCATCGCCAATATGCTGGTGCAGTTCGGTTTGCCCTATACCGACATGTCAAAGGGCGCGCCGTCGTTTACCTGGATCGTCGAATCCATCGGCTATCTGGGCTTCACCTTTATGATCCCCATAATGGGCGCGTACATCGCTTGGTCTATTGCCGATAAACCGGCGTTCGCCCCGGCGTTCCTCGTGTGCTATCTGGCGAACGATAAAGGGCTACTGGGGACGCAATCCGGCGCGGGATTTCTCGGCGCGGTCGTGCTGGGGCTGGCCATCGGCTACTTCGTCTTGTGGTTTCGCAAGGTGCGCCTCGGCAAAGCGCTCCAGCCGCTGCTCGGCTCGATGCTGATCCCGTTTGTCACACTGCTGGTGTTTGGCGTACTGACTTATTACGTCATCGGCCCGGTGATGTCCGATATCATGGGCGGCCTGCTGCACTTCCTGAACACCATTCCGCCATCAATGAAAATGGGCGCAGCCTTTCTCGTCGGCGCGATGCTGGCGTTCGATATGGGCGGGCCAATCAACAAAACCGCGTGGTTCTTCTGTTTCTCGCTGCTGGAAAAACATATCTATGACTGGTACGCCATCGTCGGCGTGGTGGCGCTGATGCCGCCCGTCGCAGCAGGTATCGCTACCTATTTAGCGCCAAAACTGTTTACCCAGCAGGAGAAGGCAGCCGCCAGCAGCGCGATTGTGGTGGGGGCAACCGTCGCCACCGAACCGGCTATTCCTTACGCGCTGGCCGCGCCGCTGCCGATGATTACTGCCAATACGCTCTCCGGCGGTATTACCGGCATGCTGGTGATCGCCTTCGGAATCAAACGGCTCGCGCCGGGGTTAGGTATCTTTGATCCACTGATTGGCCTGATGTCGCCAGTGGGGTCATTTTATCTGGTGCTGGCTATCGGTCTGGCGCTGAACATTTCGTTAATTATCATCCTGAAAGGGTTGTGGCTGAAACGTAAAGCCGCGCAGCAGGAGCTTGCCCATGAACATTGAGTTACTACAGCAGTTATGCGAAGCCAGCGCCGTCAGCGGCGATGAGCAGGAAGTTCGCTCCGTTCTCATTAATGCGCTGGAATCCGGCGTCGATGAAATCACCTTTGACGGCCTCGGCAGTTTTGTCGCCCGCAAAGGTGATCGCGGGCCGAAAGTGGCCATCGTCGGGCACATGGATGAAGTCGGCTTTATGGTGACGCATATCGACGAGGGCGGTTTTATCCGCTTTACCACCATCGGCGGCTGGTGGAACCAGTCGATGCTTAACCATCGGGTCACTGTTCGCACTCGCACGGGGGCTAAAATACCCGGCGTGATCGGCTCCGTTGCGCCACATGCCCTCACGGAGAAACAAAAACAGCAGCCGCTCTCTTTTGATGAGATGTTCATTGATATTGGCGCGAACAGTCGTGAAGAGGTAGAAAAACAGGGAGTTACGGTCGGCGATTTCATCAGTCCGGAGGCCAATTTCGCCCGCTGGGGCGATGATAAAATCGTCGGCAAAGCGTTGGATAACCGCGTCGGCTGCGCCCTGATGGCGGAGCTATTACAGGCAGTGGATAACCCGGAGATCATCCTGTACGGCGTCGGCAGCGTGGAAGAAGAGGTCGGGCTGCGCGGGGCGCAAACCTCGGCGGAGCATATCAAACCCGACGTGGTTATCGTGCTGGATACGGCGGTGGCGGGCGACGTTCCCGGCATTGATAGCATCAAATATCCGCTGAAGCTCGGCGATGGTCCGGGGCTGATGCTGTTTGATAAGCGCTACTTTCCCAATCAGCGACTGGTTGCCGCGTTGAAAGAGAGCGCTAAGCTCAGCGGGGCTCCTTTACAGTTCTGCACCATGAAAACCGGTGCGACGGACGGCGGACGCTATAATGTGATGGGCGGCGGTCGTCCGGTGGCTGCGCTGTGCCTGCCGACCCGCTATCTGCACGCCAATAGCGGTATGATTTCGGCGAAAGATTATGACGCGCTGTTCACTCTGGTCCGCGAGCTGCTGGTCTCGCTGACGGCGGATAACGTTAAAGCCTTCACCGATTTTCGCGAGTCAATCTGATGCTCAGTGAACGCCAGTTGAAAATTGTCGATCTCCTCGAACAGCAGCCGTATTCGTTGGGCGAGTTGGCGCGGCAAACTGGCGTTTCGGGCAGAACCATCCTGCGCGATCTTGACTACCTCAATTTTACGCTCAGCGGTAAGGCCCGCATCCAGCCAGGGGGCAGTGCGGGATATCAGTTGGATATCGTCGACAGGCGCGGTTATTTTCAGCTTCTGCAACGCCATGATAATGATGACCGACTGCTGGCGATATTATTGCTGAACCCTTTTACCCCCCGCCTTCAGCTCGCCTCGACGCTGAATTTACCCGAAACCTGGGTTGCCGACAGGCTGCCGCGTCTCAAACAACGCTATGAGCGCGCCTTTTGTCTTGCCAGCCGCCCAGGCGTCGGTCATTTCATTGATGAACCGGAAGAAAAGCGCATTATCTTGCTGGCGAATCTGCTGAAAAAAGATCCGCTGTTGATTCCGCTGCCGGGTATTACCCGCGACAATATCAACAGGCTCAATGCAGCATGTGAAAACCTTAATGAATTTCCGCTCATCTCGGGAGAGTACCTGGCAAGCCTGGTGCTGGCAGTCTACGCCCTGCGTAATCAGCTCTGCGGATCATGGCCAGAATGTCGGTATGCATCACTGAAAAACGCAGTGGAACAAGGAGGTGTTTACCTGGGTGAGAACGCCTTCAGAACACTGATCGGCCTTCTGGAAATCAGACAACGACAGGCCATGACCATCTCGACCGGGACGGTGACTTCGTTATTAAAAAGTGTTCCCGGCATCGCCGCGCTGAACGTTATCGATAGCCAACTGGTTGATAATATTACCGGCCACCTGCTGAGATGCGTCTCTGCCCCAGTCTGGGTACCGGAACATCGCCAGAGCAGTATGCATAACCTGAAGTCTACCTGGCCTGCCGCCTTCGATTTAAGTCTGCGTTTTATTGCCCTGTTGCGCGAAAAACTGGATATTCCGCTGTTCGATAGCGATCTCATCGGACTTTACTTCGCCTGTGCGCTGGAGCGGCACCAAAACGAGCGTCAGCCGATCATTTTGTTATCCGACCAGAATGCTATCGCCACTGTTAACCAACAGGCCATTGAGAGAGACGTACTGAATTGTCGGGTGATCATTGCGCGAAATACGAGTGAGGTCAGCGCCATCAGTGAAGAAATCACCCCGCTGTTAATCATCAATAATAGCCACTATCTGCTTGATGAATCTCTAAAAAATACATTAACTATCAAAAACATTATCACCGCGGCGGGTACCGAGCAGATAAAACACTTCCTCGCAACGGCCTTTATACGCCAGCAGCCCGAACGATTCTTTTTACAGCAGGGCAGTTTTCATTACGCCAATACGAGTGGCGAAAGCTGGCAGAGCATCATTGGCCGGATCTGCGGTCAGCTTGTGGCACAGGGCCACATCACCGAGGACGAAGCGCTACGCATTTGCGCCCGGGAACATGAAGGTGAAAACCTGATAGTGAATCGTCTGGCGATTCCTCATTGCTGGAGTGAACAGGAGCGTCGCTTTCGTGGTTTCTTTATCATCCTCGCGCACCCTATTTTGGTGAATAACGAACCGGTCAGCCATGTGCTGATCGCCTGTGCCGCTGCCGAAGCGCGACATGAACTAAAAATCTTCAGTTATTTATCCAGCGTGTTGAGCAGCCACCCGGCAGAGATGATTGCAGGGTTGAAAGACTATAAAGCGTTTATCGCATTGCTCGGGCAGTGAATGCCGGAAATGAAAAAAGCGCCTCAAAGGCGCTCTTTCTACAGTACTGAGGTATCTTATTTCAGCAGTTCAGCGGTCATGTGCACGCGGTTACCGGTGTAAGCCTGGGTGATTTTATAATCGCTGGCGCCTGCACGTTCAGCCTGAGCGGCAATGTTTGCTTCAGCGCTTTCCAGTGTAGAACCGGTTGCGGTAACAGTCTGAGCAGCGAATGAACCAAAAGAAGTAGCCAGAGCGATAACTGCGACAAAAGTTTTGATGCTTTTCATGATATAAACCCTTTAACTTAGTTGTTTGAGTAAGGCACCGTGCCTTGATGTGATAAATAATAGGCTGATACTCGAACAACTAAAAGCGGAAGGATTTGCCTGTCTTATTCAAATTATTTGAGAAATAAAATGGCGCTTAATCACGAACAACAATGGTTCGCAGGTAGCAGAAGAAAAGCGCAACCGGCTGGCAGTTGGTTGCTTCGTCAGGGCGAGGCACAAAGTAAAATTCATCTTTTACATCATGGCGTTGCACGTGCGGTGTACCACGCAAACAACGGCGTAGAAAGGGTTAAAGAGTTTTACTTTGCCGGGGAATACTGCTTTCTGTACCTGAACTGGCTGACCAAAACGCCTGCTGATTACAGTCTGCAAATGATTACCGCAGGAGAAACCAGTGAAATTTCTTTGGCTTTGCTGGATGCGCCGGAAAATCAGGATATTAAGACCCAGCTACTGATTCAGCAATTGATCTACAAAGAGAAAAAAGAGCAAATGCTGCTGCTCAATACCCCAGAGCAGCGCTACCGGTATGTACAAACACACTTCCCGGACTGGGAGTCGCAGCTCACTCAGCGCGATCTCGCCAACTATATCGGTATTAATCCCGTTAGCCTGTCTCGTATTCGCCAGCGTCTTAACAAAAGCTAACGCCTTATGTGAATGCGTCGAGTATTGTCCCGCCACTCTGCAACGGTTGGCGCACATTATGAACGCATTTCTTCTCTCTCAGATTCTGGCCGGTATCAGCTTCTTGCTGGATATTTCCGCTTTTCATTTTCAACGCCGGGCCATCACCTTATCTCTGCTCACCACCTCCACTTCCCTGCTCGCTATCCATTTCTATCTTTTGGATCAAGATGCTGCGGCTGGGTTAATGGTCATCGCCGCATGCCGGTACGCGACGGCCATCGTCACGTTTCATCGCTGGGCTATGTGGGGATTTATGCTGGGGTCGCTGATGTGTAGCGTTTATCTTTGGCAAAATCTGTCGAGTATTTTGCCGCTGATGGGAAGCCTGCTGATGACCTTTGCGTCGTTTCAAAAACGCAGCGGGAAATTACGCGGATACACATTGTGCGGCAGCCTGTGTTGGCTACTGAACAATGTGATTGTCGGCTCGCCCGTTGCCGTAATAATGGAACTGGCATTTTCAGGCAGTATCCTGGCCGCCTGGTGGCGTCACTTCGCGATCAGACGCTCCGGATGCGTATAGATCGTCGCCCTGCCTGGTTTGCAAAAACCCACCAGCGTCAGGTTACAGCGCTCGGCAACTTCCACAGCGAGCGTTGTCGCCGCAGAAACGGCAAACAGGATCTCCACGCCGCACATTGCCGACTTCTGCACCATCTCATAGCTGGCGCGGCTGGAGACTAATACCGCACCCTGTTGCCAGGTTTCCCCTTCGAGCGCCCGACGCCCCAGCAGTTTATCCAGCGCGACATGACGCCCAACGTCTTCATGTCCGCCCGCCAGATGACCTGCAGGCTGCACCCATGCCGCCGCGTGCGTGCAGCCTGTCAGTTGACCCACGGGTTGAAAATCATTGAGATGTCGTAAAGCGTTATCAAGATTCGCCAGATCGAATGTCTGGGTAAACGGCAGCGGCTGGACCGGCTTGCCAATATCATTGAGCTGCTCCACGCCGCAAACACCACAACCGGTGCGCCCGGCCAACGCGCGACGACGTTCCTTCAATCCCATAAAACGACGGCTGGACAGCTCAACCTGAACTTCT
This sequence comes from Citrobacter sp. wls710, assembly GCF_005281115.1. Classification (NCBI taxonomy): domain Bacteria; kingdom Pseudomonadati; phylum Pseudomonadota; class Gammaproteobacteria; order Enterobacterales; family Enterobacteriaceae; genus Citrobacter; species Citrobacter sp. wls710. The sequence goes on along the minus strand of NZ_SZXD01000061.1, from coordinate 39,371 downwards.
AATCCGTTGCAGGAAGGAACCACGTCCATCCCGTAAATATCCTGCGGGGACTCAATAATGCCTTCAGAAAGTGAAAAACCCATCGCGAAATGCTCAAGATCTTTCGGTGACGCCATCATCACCACGTGTGAAATTCCGTTATAGACCAGCGCAACAGGCACTTCTTCAGCGACTTCATCAGGCTGAGGATGTTGTAAATCCTCGCGCTTCCAGAGAGTCAATTGGCGCGATCCTGTCGTAGATGTCACATTCTTAATGTTTTCTTGAATAATCTTATTCACTTTCTTTTAACCATATTGGAACACGCGTACCAACATTGTGGTATTCTTTACAAATCCCTCCTGGACGGAGGGAAATTCACCCAATTCTGGACCTTTGCGGTCCCGTCCGCAAAGAAAAATAACAACCACTTCCCACGCGTTGGCATGGCAGAAATGCGAAGGGAACGTGACAATGTCGAAACAAGGAGCAAACCATGCAGGTCAGCAGAAGGCAGTTCTTTAAGATCTGCGCTGGCGGTATGGCAGGCACCACGGCAGCGGCACTGGGCTTTGCACCCGGCGTAGCGCTCGCGGAAACACGGCAATATAAACTGCTGCGCACCCGCGAAACCCGTAACACCTGCACCTACTGTTCCGTTGGCTGTGGACTGTTGATGTACAGCCTCGGTGACGGAGCAAAAAACGCCAAAGCATCCATCTTCCATATTGAAGGGGACCCGGATCACCCGGTGAACCGCGGCGCACTGTGCCCGAAAGGCGCAGGTCTTGTGGACTTCATCCACTCTGAAAGCCGTTTGAAATTCCCGGAATACCGCGCACCAGGCTCAGATAAGTGGCAGCAAATTAGCTGGGATGAGGCATTCGACCGCATCGCTAAGCTGATGAAAGAAGACCGCGACGCTAACTACGTTGCACAAAACGCCGAAGGCGTAACCGTTAACCGCTGGCTTTCCACCGGGATGCTGTGTGCATCCGCTTCCAGTAACGAAACCGGCTATTTGACGCAAAAATTCTCCCGCGCGCTGGGTATGCTCGCGGTCGACAACCAGGCGCGTGTCTGACACGGACCAACGGTAGCAAGTCTTGCTCCAACATTTGGTCGCGGTGCGATGACCAACCACTGGGTCGACATTAAAAACGCCAACCTCGTTGTGGTGATGGGCGGTAACGCCGCTGAAGCTCACCCGGTCGGGTTCCGCTGGGCGATGGAAGCGAAAATTCACAACGGCGCTAAGCTGATTGTCATCGATCCTCGCTTTACGCGAACCGCAGCGGTGGCTGATTTCTATGCCCCAATTCGTTCCGGTACTGACATTGCCTTCCTGTCAGGCGTCATGCTGTACCTGCTGAATAACGAAAAATTCAACCGCGAATATACCGAGGCCTATACCAACGCCAGCCTGATCGTGCGCGAGGATTTTGGCTTCGAAGATGGCCTGTTTACCGGCTACGACGCGGACAAACGCAAGTATGACAAAACCAGTTGGAACTATGAGCTGGATGAAAACGGCTTCGCCAAACGCGATGTGACTCTGCAACATCCACGCTGTGTATGGAACCTGCTCAAACAGCACGTCTCCCGCTATACACCGGAGGTCGTAGAGAATATCTGCGGTACGCCGAAGGCCGATTTCCTGAAGGTCTGTGAATACATCGCAGAAACCAGCGCGAAAGACAAAACCGCATCATTCCTGTACGCGCTGGGCTGGACGCAGCACTCCGTGGGTGCGCAGAACATCCGTACGATGGCGATGATCCAGTTGCTCCTCGGCAACATGGGCATGGCCGGCGGCGGTGTTAACGCCCTGCGTGGTCACTCCAACATTCAGGGACTGACCGACCTTGGTCTGCTGTCACAGAGTCTGCCGGGTTATCTGACGCTGCCAAGCGAAAAACAGACCGACCTGCAAACCTACCTTGCCGCCAACACGCCAAAACCATTGCTGGAAGGTCAGGTAAACTACTGGGGCAACTACCCGAAATTCTTCGTTTCGATGATGAAAGCCTTCTTTGGCGATAAAGCGACAGCGGAAAATAGCTGGGGCTTCGACTGGCTGCCGAAGTGGGATAAAGGGTACGACGTCCTGCAGTACTTCGAGATGATGAACCAGGGCAAAGTGAATGGCTATATCTGCCAGGGCTTTAACCCGGTCGCCTCATTCCCGAACAAAAACAAGGTCGTGGCTTCACTGTCCAAACTGAAGTATCTGATCACTATCGACCCGCTCAACACAGAGACCTCCACCTTCTGGCAGAACCATGGTGAGTCGAACGATGTTGATCCGTCAAAAATCCAGACCGAAGTATTCCGTCTGCCGTCCACCTGCTTCGCCGAGGAGAACGGTTCGATCGTCAACTCCGGACGCTGGCTGCAGTGGCACTGGAAAGGCGCGGATGCCCCAGGGATTGCCGCAACCGATGGCGAAATCCTCGCCGGTATCTTCCTGCGCCTGCGCAAGATGTATGCCGAACAAGGTGGTGCAAACCCGGAACAGGTGCTGAGCATGACCTGGAACTACTCCACACCGCATGAGCCGGCTTCGGAAGAAGTGGCGATGGAGAGTAACGGTAAAGCGCTGGCTGATATTACCGACCCGGCAACCGGCGCGGTAATCGTCAAGAAAGGCCAACAGCTCAGCTCGTTCGCCCAACTGCGCGATGACGGCACGACCTCCAGCGGCTGCTGGATTTTTGCCGGTAGCTGGACGCCGGAAGGCAACATGATGGCGCGTCGCGATAACGCCGATCCGTCTGGCCTTGGCAATACGCTGGGTTGGGCCTGGGCGTGGCCGCTTAACCGCCGCATTCTTTATAACCGTGCTTCCGCAGACCCGCAGGGGAATCCGTGGGATCCGAAACGTCAGATCCTGAAATGGGATGGCGCGAAATGGAGCGGGATGGATATTCCAGACTACAGCGCCGCCGCACCGGGTACTGACGTCGGGCCGTTCATCATGCAGCCGGAAGGGATGGGACGCCTGTTTGCTATCGATAAGATGGCGGAAGGGCCGTTCCCGGAACACTACGAGCCGTTTGAAACGCCGCTCGGCACTAACCCGCTGCACCCGAACGTTATCTCTAACCCTGCCGCGCGTATCTTTAAAGGTGACGCGGAGGCGCTGGGTAAAGCGGATAAATTCCCGTATGTCGGTACAACTTATCGTCTGACCGAGCACTTCCACTACTGGACCAAGCATGCGCTGCTAAACGCCATCGCCCAGCCGGAACAGTTTGTGGAAATTGGCGAGAAGCTGGCGAATAAGCTCGGTATCTCTCATGGTGATACCGTCAAAGTCTCCTCTAACCGCGGCTATATTAAAGCCAAAGCAGTGGTGACCAAACGTATTCGCACGTTGAAGGCCAACGGTAAGGATATCGACACTATCGGTATTCCGATTCACTGGGGCTACGAAGGTGTGGCGAAAAAAGGCTTTATCGCTAACACGTTAACGCCATTCGTTGGTGATGCGAATACGCAGACGCCGGAATTTAAGTCCTTCCTCGTGAACGTGGAAAAGGTGTAACGGAGACGACCTATGGCTTATCAATCGCAAGACATCATTCGTCGATCCGCCACTAACGGTTTCACCCCCGCGCCTCAGGCGCGGGATCACCAGGAAGAGGTGGCGAAACTTATCGACGTCACTACCTGCATCGGCTGTAAAGCCTGTCAGGTGGCGTGTTCCGAGTGGAACGACATCCGTGATGAAGTGGGCAACAACGTTGGGGTGTATGACAACCCGGCTGATTTGACCGCGAAATCCTGGACGGTGATGCGCTTCTCGGAAGTGGAACAGAACGACAAACTTGAGTGGCTGATCCGTAAGGATGGCTGTATGCACTGCGCCGATCCGGGCTGCCTGAAGGCGTGTCCGGCTGAAGGCGCTATCATTCAGTATGCCAACGGTATCGTCGACTTCCAGTCCGAGCAGTGCATCGGCTGCGGCTACTGCATTGCTGGCTGCCCGTTCGATGTGCCGCGCCTCAACCCGGAAGACAACCGCGTGTACAAATGTACGCTGTGCGTCGACCGTGTAGTGGTCGGGCAAGAACCGGCCTGCGTGAAAACCTGCCCAACCGGGGCGATTCATTTCGGCACGAAAGAGTCGATGAAAACCCTGGCCGGTGAGCGCGTGGCGGAGCTGAAAACGCGTGGTTACGATAACGCGGGTCTGTACGATCCGGCAGGCGTTGGCGGTACGCACGTAATGTACGTATTGCACCATGCCGACAAGCCGAATCTGTACCACGGTCTGCCGGAGAACCCGGAAATCAGCGCCACCGTGAAGTTCTGGAAAGGCATCTGGAAACCGTTGGCAGCGGTCGGCTTCGCAGCGACGTTTGCGGCCAGTATCTTCCACTACGTCGGTGTGGGTCCAAACCGTGCGGAAGAGGAAGAAGACAATCTGCATGAAGAGAAAGACGAGGTGCGCAAATGAAACGACGTGACACCATCGTGCGCTACACGGCGCCGGAACGCATCAACCACTGGATAACCGCCTTCTGCTTTATTCTGGCGGCAGTGAGCGGGATGGGTTTTCTCTTCCCGTCTTTTAACTGGCTGATGCACATCATGGGCACGCCGCAACTGGCGCGAATTGTGCACCCGTTTGTCGGCGTGATCATGTTTGCCTCTTTTATCATCATGTTTTTCCGTTACTGGCACCACAATCTAATCAATCGGGATGATATCTTTTGGGCGAAGAATATTCGTAAGATTGTCGTCAACGAGGAAGTAGGTGACACGGGACGTTATAACTTCGGCCAGAAATGCGTATTCTGGGCGGCGATTATCTTCCTGGTGCTGTTACTGGTGAGCGGAGTGATCATCTGGCGTCCGTATTTTGCGCCTGCTTTCTCAATCCCGGTGATCCGATTCGCGTTAATGCTGCATTCATTTGCCGCAGTAGCGTTAATTGTGGTTATCATGGTGCACATTTACGCCGCCCTTTGGGTGAAAGGCACCATTACCGCGATGGTGGAGGGATGGGTTACTAAATCGTGGGCGAAGAAACATCATCCGCGCTGGTACCGTGAAGTCCGCCAGAAACAGGAAAAGTCATCTGAATGAGTATTCGCATAATCCCGCAAGATGAGCTGGGTTCGAGCGAGAAACGCACGGCGGATATGATTCCGCCGTTATTGTTCCCCAGACTCAAAAATTTGTATAACCGCCGTGCTGAACGTCTGCGCGAGCTGGCCGAAAACAACCCGCTGGGCGATTATCTGCGCTTTGCCGCGCTGATCGCCCACGCACAGGAAGTGGTACTGTACGATCATCCGCTGCAGATGGATCTGACCGCTCGTATCAAAGAAGCGAACGATCAGGGCAAGCCGCCGCTGGATATCCACGTCCTGCCACGTGACAAGCACTGGCAAAAACTGCTGCAATCGTTAATTGCTGAGCTGAAGCCAGAAATGAGCGGCCCTGCACTGGCGGTGATCGAGAATCTGGAAAAAGCCTCAGAGCAGGAGCTGGAGCTGATGGCAAGCGCGCTGTTTGCCTCAGATTTTGCCTCCGTCAGTAGCGATAAAGCCCCGTTCATTTGGGCCGCTCTGTCGCTCTACTGGGCGCAGATGGCAAGTCTGATCCCCGGCAAAGCGCGCGCTGAGTACGGTGAACAGCGTCAGTTCTGCCCGGTATGTGGTTCGATGCCGGTCTCCAGCATAGTGCAAATCGGTACGACTCAGGGGCTGCGTTATTTGCACTGCAACCTGTGCGAAACCGAGTGGCACGTGGTGCGCGTGAAGTGCAGCAACTGCGAACAGAGCCGTGACTTGAACTACTGGTCGCTGGATAACGAGCAGGCGGCAATTAAAGCCGAAAGCTGCGGCGACTGCGGGACTTACCTGAAGATTCTCTACCAGGAAAAAGACCCGAAAGTCGAGGCCGTGGCCGACGACCTCGCGTCACTGATGCTGGACGCCCACATGGAGCAAGAAGGCTTTGCCCGCAGCTCTATCAACCCGTTCTTATTCCCGGGTGAAGGGGAGTAAAACCCCAGTACTGCCGGGCGACACTGGTCGCCCGGACTATAACGTATACGGTGTGACCACACCGGATATGCTTGCAAAATCTTTGGTATTACGCGTAACCAGTGTCAGATGATGAATCTGCGCAGTAGCCAGGATAATGGCATCCGGCAATTTCATCCCGTATTCTTGCCTGATATTCACGCTTCGCTCAGCAATATCCTGTGAAACACCAATAATGTTAAAAGCGCCTAGCGCAATGCGAGTACGGGCCTCCTGATGGTATTTTTTTGCGCCTACCATCACCTCCATCCAGGTAATGAGACTGATTGCGTTCTGTGGCGGCCATGTTTCTATCGCCAGTTTTGCTTCACTTCGCCCGCTAAACAGGTCGATGAGGATATTGGTATCAAAAAGCGCAGACCCTTTGACCATTACCATTCCTCACGAAGTTTACGTTGGTATTCAACGCCATCTTCCTCACAGCCTTGCCAGAGCCCCAATGCTTTCGAAATTGTGGTTTCAGCCCGATCCTGTCTTTCCAGATACTGCTCAACGGCCTCCCGCAAGAGTTCTGCACGAGGCAGGTTGCGTTGCACCTTGAGATCGTCAAGCCGTTTAATCACGTCGTCTGATAAATCGAGTAAAATTCTGCCCATATCCATCCCAGCCATCATACTCACATATACCTCCAGTATATCATTCGCGCTTATTTTTCAAACAACATACACCTGAGACTGACGAGAAAATAGTTATTATGCGAACGATTTTTATTTTTGCGAGCCGCTTTCCAGAATCGTACGCAGCCCAATTTTCCCATTTTCATTCGTACCAAATCGGGTTATAAAACTGTATATCCATACAGATAAAGGCAATGAAAAATGGCACTGGAAAGCGGGATTGCGCAGTTAGTGGAGGAATTTATCTCGGCGGGACGCCCCTCTTCTCGCGAACAGAATATTGATGACCGGAGGGCGGGCTACATCGCCAGCACGACACTGGCAGGAGAAACAGAAACCCGCGTCCAGGTTGAAGATATTGAACTCGATGCCATGACGTTTCGCGTGGTTTCGCCGCTCAATGCCACAGGAAAATTACCCTGCGTCATTTATTATCATGGTGGCTGCTTTGTCAGCGGTGGCTTTGCCACTCACGATAACCAGCTAAGGCAGTTAGCTTTTTACAGTAATTGTCGCGTGATTGCCGTGCAGTACCGACTTGCGCCAGAGCACACCTTCCCGGCCGCGCATAACGATGCCGAAACCGGAGCCAATACTATCTGGAAATATGCCCAGAAACTGGGGATAGACCGCGCGAACATTACGCTTGCCGGCGATAGCGCGGGCGGGCATCTGGCGCTGGTCACCGCGCTACGCCTGAAAGCCGCCCGTCAATGGCAACCTGCACAGCTGACTCTGATCTACCCCATGCTGGACGCAACCGCCAGATTTGAGAGCTACGCCCGTAACGGGCAGGATTACATTATCACGCGTGACACGCTGCTTTCAGGCTACGAGATGTATATGCCGCAAACCGATCCACTGCATCCTGAAGTCAGTCCGCTGTGGCGTGAAGACTTCACCGGTCTGCCACCCACGCACATCATTACTGCCGAATTCGACCCACTGCGCGATGAGGGCGAGGCCCTGTATCAACGGTTCCAGGAACAGGGTGTGGAATGCACTTGCCAGCGCTATCTCGGTGTCATCCATGGCTTTTTCCAGCTCGGAGGTGTGAGCCAGGCGGCACGAAGCGCCATGCGAGATGTGGCCTGGCGTGTTGTAAGTCCATCAACAGGGAAAATAATCTAAAATTCAATTTAGTTTTCAACTTGAAAACCTGATGATGCTGCGCTAAATTGTTTTCAGGTTGAAAACTTTGTAATGGAACTACATCGTGCATGTTATCAGCCGAAAACCATTCAATGAGGCGATGCTCATGTATCCAAACCATGGGCTTGCTCTCGCTGAGTTGCTGAATGTTCTGGAGAAAAAAACATTCACTCTGCCTGAAGAGATGAGGCAGTTTATTCCTTCACTGGATAATTTTAAGTACAGAGATAAATGGTGGGTGATTGATGTTTCTGGTAATAGCCTAAGACTCATCTCCTACATAGATTTCAGGTCACATAAGATATTTGTCAAACATATCGTTTCCCATGCCGAATATGACAAACTGACAGCATATTATCGGGGTAATAAAGAATGAGAACGCATCGTCAGATGGATGCCGCCAGCGCAAAAAAGATCGTTGATACTTTCAGCGATGCGGTAAAAAACCTCCCACTGTTGGGGGAAGAACGAAATGACACTGAGTATCGCAGGGCACTAGCGCTAGTGGAGTTTCTGGTCGACCACGACGATCTTGAAAACCCCCTATTCGAATTACTCAGTGCCCGAATCAGTGAATACGAAAAACATGCGCCTGAATTCAAAGCACTCAACCAACACCTGGAGAAAACTCCCTCTGGCGTTTCAGTATTGCGAACGCTCATGGATCAGTACGGTCTCAAAGCAGCCGATCTTGCCAACGAACTCGGTTCAAAATCGAACGTCAGCAACATCTTAAATGGCCGTAGATCACTGACACTAAGCCATATAAAAGCGCTTACAGAACGCTTTAAACTACCAGCGGATGCATTCATCGAGTAGTCGGATACTTCTATCTACTCTTCCTCATTTCCGCCCTCTTCATACGCGCCAAACGGTTTCGCGGGTAGCACAATATACGTGCCTTCAAACACGACGCCAGGCGAGTCATCGCCAAATACCTCGACCTGCATCTTCACACGCGCCTTGCGGCCTCTCGCCAGACGGTCGAGGTCACCACTCAGCGAGCCCAGGTCGGCGATGGCGGTCGGTTTCCCGGTGATTGGCCTGCTGTAGCGGATATGCGCATCGGCAAGGATAATGGTTCCCCCCAAATGACGTTCACGCAGCATCAGCCAGATCAGCCCCCAACCCGTTAATGTCGCCAGAGAAAACAGGCTCCCGGCAAACAGAGTATGGTGCGGATTCTGATTACCCGTCTCGGGCATCGTCGTAATAAATTTCTGCCCGGTATACTGTTGAATACGCACACCCATTTTCTCACTCAAGGGAATATGTTCGTACCAGGCTTGCTGTAACTGTCCGCACCAGTCGCCGCGATGGAGAATATCGTCCAACGTCGCGATGGGCTTAATCATCAAAAAGTGGCGCACCGGCGTGGTTTGCGGTGTGGTGATCTCTCCCTGGCTCACAAACCCCAGTTTGGCGAAAAATTCGACCGCATCTTCACGGGCGCTACAGGTTACGCGCTTTACCCCTTCCTGACGCGCGACAGACTCCAGGGTCATCGCCATCAATGTTCCCAGCCCTTTCTCCTGCACGGAGGGATCAACAGCCATAAAGCGTATGGAGGCTTCGTTATCCGCATTGATATACAGACGCCCTACCGCGACCAGATTACCCTCTTCGTCCACCACCATCTGGTGATGCGCCATTGCGTCCCAGGCATCCCGTTCGGAGCCTTTTGGCTGGTGCAACGGTTTACGCAGCATCTCCCAGCGAAACTGGTAGTAACGCTCCAACTCTTCTTCTGTTTGCGGTACTCGAAGGTGATACATAGCTGTACTCTCTCTTGTTGCCCGCGGCCACACCGGTAGCTGGTTCATACTTGTAACCAGAACGTCACGGGGCCATCATTAACCAGCGAAACCTGCATATCCGCAGCGAATCGGCCGGTTTGCGTATTCATTTCCTGTTGGCGGCAACGCTCAACAAAGTACTCATACAGTGCTTCTGCCCGATCGGGCGCGGCGCCTTTTGAAAAGCCTGGGCGCATGCCGCTCTCAGTATCTGCCGCCAATGTAAATTGCGAGACCACCAGCACGCTGCCGCCTGACTGCTGCACATTCAGGTTCATTTTGCCTTCGGCATCGCTAAAGATTCGATAGCCGAGTACGCGTTCGCACAGGCGGTTCGCTTTTTGTTCGTCATCATCCCTTTCGACACCTAACAGGACCAAAAGTCCTGGGCCAATTTCACCCGTCACCTCGCCCTCCACGGTGACGCTGGCACGGGTTACGCGCTGAATTAATGCAATCATGGTTGCTCTGCTTCTTCTTGTTCTGCGGCTTGTTTAAGTTTGCGGTATTCCCCGAGAGTGACAGTTATTTCCGCGCCTAGCAAGACGATACACCACGTCCAGTATACCCAGACAAATAAAATGGGGATCACCGCCAGGACACCGTAAATGAGCTGATACGACGGGAACATCGTGATGTAGAGCGCAAATCCTTTCTTTCCGGCTTCGAACAACACGGCGGCCACAAAAGCGCCAATAACCGCATCACGGTTGGGCACACGGGTTGTCGGTACAATGCTATAAAGCAGCCAGAATGAGAGCCAGGAAAGCACCAGCGGGAAAATACGCAGAATGTTATCAATCACCGTGTTGAGATCGCTGGCCCAGCGCAATGACAACAGATAAGAGCTGATCGCCAGACTGGCCCCCGCCAGTAGAGGACCTAGCGTTAAAATCATCCAGTAAACGGCAAAAGAGTAAACTTTAGGGCGAGTGCGCTTACTGCGCCAGATAGTATTCAGCGCGTTATCAATGGAATACATCAGCAATAACGCCGTAACAATCAGCCCACATGCTCCAACGGCGGTCATTTTGTTCGAGTTGGCGACAAACTGTTCGATATAACGCTGGATAACGTCACCCGTCGCCGGGATAAAGTTCGCAAAAATAAAATGCCGTAACTGGACACTAACGTCAGAAAACATCGGAAAGGCGGCAAAAAGAGCAAACACAACGGCAATAAGCGGCACTAATGAGAGCAATGAAACGTAGGCAAGATTCCCTGCCAGCGTCGTCATGTTGTCTTCATCAATCCGCTGCCATAGTAGCTTCAGCCAGGCCCGTACAGGACGCGTATGGTGCCTGGCTTGTTGCTGAACATTTTTTAGCATAACAACTTCGCGAAATAGTCAGGAATGGTCGCTTTATCGATGACCTGGATACTGGTAATACCTAACCGGTTAGCCCCTTCAATATTATCGGCGTTATCGTCAAAAAAGACCGCATCGTGCGCAGAAAAACCTTCAGCCTGCAGGACATGCTGGTAAATCCGCGCTTCCGGTTTACGCATGCCCAGATCCTGGGAAAGATAAATATGGTCCGCGGCCTGACGGATCTCGGGGTATTCATCCGGCCAAAACGTTGTGTGCAGACGGTTGGTATTCGACAAAACGACCACCCGATGCCCCTGCTCACGCAGTTTGTGCATGATATCGATAACCTCTGGGCGTAACGCGACAAAAACCGCCTGCCAGCCGTGGGAAAATTGCTCGTAGCTTAGCGGCAGCGCCATCTCATGGCATAGCGCCTCCGCAAACGCTTCATCCGTTATTTCACCTCGCTCATGCTGGTGAAAAGCCTCGCCCATGCTGAAACTTTGCTTTAGCGAAGCTAGCGGTACACGGCTCAGATCGCTCCATGTGCCTAACACGCGATTGAAGTCGATATCGACAATCACATTACCCAAATCAAAGATATAGAGCATGCCCTTCTCCTTATTCGCCGTGGATGAATAACTGTAGCGGGAAAGAAGAAGTTTGACTATGCGCGAATGATGGCTGCGAATTTATCGAGCCATCATTGGGAGAATTACCCGACCTGAGCATCATCCTGTGACGGACTCACCTGCACAATTTCCACCTGCTGAGACTGGAGTAAATTATGCAATGCGGGACCAGGGTATTCATCGGTAAACAGCGCGGTCACCTGAGACACATTGCCAATCTCTACCGCGGCAGAAGCCGTGTATTTCGTATGATCCGCAGCCAATAGAATATGCCTTGAATGGGCCATCATCGTTTTCACGACGCTGGCCTCGTTGACATCAAACTCCAGCAAAGCGCCATCACTTTCGATCGCGCCGACGCTGGTCACCAGGTAATCAGCCCGAAAATCAGCGACAAATGCCGTAGCGGAAGGACCGATAATGCCACTGTTATGCGGACGTAACGTTCCACCTGGCACCATAACTTCAAAACGTGGATTGTTATAAAGAATATGTGCCACGCGCAGGCTGTTAGTGATAATGCGTAAATGATTATGGTTCAATAGCGCCCGCGCCACCTGCTCAACGGTGGTGCCAATAGTAATAAACACCGTTGACCCATCAGGAATATAGTCAGCCACCGCTTCCGCGATGGCTTTTTTCTCTTCCGTCCAGGAGACTTCACGCTGCTCGAACGCCGTATTCACCACGCTGGAGGCTCTGCCCGCGCCGCCATGATGACGCGTAATTAATCCCTGCTCGCTGAGTTTACGAATATCACGACGCACGGTCTGCGTGGACACGTCCAGCAAATTGGCAAGCTCATCAATATTCATATAACCGCGCTCGCTAATCAGCATCAGTAGCTGATCGTGTCGCGGATTACCGGTCAGTTCGGTAAGACTCATGAAATTTCCTCGAAAAACCATTGCCCTGGCATTTTATACAAAAAGTGACAGAAAAGATCGGGTTTGATCACAGTCAGGGATTCCGGCTCGTCCTCCCGGGCGCGTGCATTTTAGCGCCGCAACGCCACTGGCGAACCTGACAGCGTCTTGCGGGGTATTTCCGTTAGCCAGACTGAACGCGAGCGCGCCGTGAAAAACATCCCCGGCCCCGGTGGTGTCAACAACGTCGACGGTAAAACCAGATTGATGCTGCAACGTATTATTTTCTATCCAGTCGCAACCTTCACGCCCTCGCGTCACATAAACATGTCCATTTGTGAGCGTTTTTGCTTTTTTCAGTCCGGCCTGCGGATCGTTTATCCCGGTCATACGCGCCAGACCCGGTTCAGAGAACGCGGCATGATCGCTTAACGTCACCAGCTCACGGATATCCTGCGGCGTTACGTCACCATCCAGTACCGTCATGACCCCCGCCCGACGTGCCAGCGTGAACGCCTGTTTGGTCCCCTCGTGCCAGCGAACATCCGCTAACACCACATCCCACTGGGAAAAATCAATCTCATTGAGCCAGCCAGCGTCATGCAGTAAATCCGGGCTGGGATAGTTAACGATAATTCGTTCCCCTTGTGCATCAACCAGAATTGCCGATTGGGAGGATTGCGCCCCCACGTAGCGTCGGGTGTAGCGCGTATTCACCCCCAGGGATTCCAGCTCCGCCAGCAGGCTATTTCCGGTGTCATCGTCGCCCACACGACCAATAAAATCCACCTGCGCGCCCAGCTTCGCTGCAGCCACCGCGGCCGTTGCCGCAGGCCCGCCGCCCACTTCCGTATAACGCTTCGCCACATATTTACCTCCTTCAGTCGGTAACTCCTCCACGTAATAGATGCGATCCATCACGGCAATACCTACACAAGCAATACGAATCATGGTCATTCCTTAGGCGTTTCAAGATGGGATCATTTTAATTTCACAAAATGTTTAAAAAGTGACGGCTGTCAATTTTTTGACCATAAATTACAAATACGATCAAAAACAGACAAAAACAAGCGACCTTAAATGACAAAAAATGACATCCACGTCTCAGGAGAACGTTATGGCAGTTATAGCATTTATCGGATTAGGTCAGATGGGTTCACCCATGGCGAGCAACTTGCTGAAGCAGGGTCATCAACTCAGCGTCTTTGACGTTAACCCGGATGCCGTTCAGCGCCTGGTGGAAAAAGGAGCACAGCCTGCCAGCAGCCCGGCTCAGGCAGCAAAAGAGGCGGAATTTGTCATCACTATGCTCCCCAACGGCGATCTGGTGCGCAGCGTACTGTTCGGTGAACAGGGAATCTGCGAAAGCCTCTCCCCGCAGGCGTTGGTGATTGATATGTCCACCATTCACCCGCTGCAAACCGACAAACTGATTACCGATATGCGTGCCAAAGACTTTGACATGATGGATTGCCCGGTTGGACGCACCTCCGATCACGCCATCGCGGGAACGCTGCTGCTGCTGGCGGGCGGAACAGCAGAACAGGTGGAACGCGCCACACCGGTGCTGATGGCGATGGGGAATGAGCTGATCAACGCAGGGGGTCCCGGCATGGGGATCCGCGTGAAGCTCATCAACAATTACATGAGTATCGCGCTGAACGCCCTCTCAGCCGAAGCTGCCGTGTTATGCGAAGCGCTCGGCCTCTCCTTCGATGTGGCTCTGAAGGTAATGAGCGGTACTCCTGCCGGAAAAGGCCATTTCACTACCTCCTGGCCGAACAAAGTGCTGAAAGGCGATCTTTCTCCCGCTTTCATGATCGATTTAGCTCACAAAGATCTTGGCATCGCGCTGGATGTCGCAAACCTTCTGCATGTGCCGATGCCGCTCGGCGCCGCCTCCCGCGAAGTTTATAACCAGGCCCGTGCCGCTGGCCGTGGCCGGGAAGACTGGACCGCAATTCTTGAGCAGGTTCGCGCGTCTGCCGGATTGAATCACCAATTTTAATAAGTAAAAGGACTGAACAATGACGAAGTACACCCTGAAAGATATCACCCGAGCTTCCGGCGGTTTTGCCATGCTGGCAGTCGATCAGCGCGAGGCCATGCGCTTAATGTTTGTCGCAGCGGGTGCAAAATCCCCGGTCAATGACAGCGTGCTGACCGATTTCAAGGTCAATGCGGCAAAGATCCTGTCCCCCTATGCCTCCGCCATTTTAGTCGATCAGCAGTTCTGCTACCGCCAGGTTGTAGAGCAAAACGCGGTTGCCAAAAGCTGCGCCATGATTGTTGCCGCTGATGACTTTATTCCGGGTAACGGCATTCCGGTCGATAGCGTGGTGATTGATAAAAAAATCAACCCGCAGGCCGTGAAGCAAGATGGCGCCAAGGCTCTCAAACTGCTGGTGCTGTGGCGTAGCGATGAGGATGCCCAGCAGCGTCTGGATATGGTTAAAGAATTCAATGCGCTATGCCACTCCAATGGCCTGCTGAGCATCATCGAGCCGGTTGTCCGTCCACCGCGCCGCGGCGATAAGTTCGATCGCGAGCAGGCCATTATCGATGCCGCAAAAGAGCTGGGCGATAGCGGCGCCGATCTCTACAAGGTCGAAATGCCGCTGTATGGCAAAGGGACCCAACAGGAATTGCTCAGCGCCTCCCAGCGTCTGAATGAAAACATCAACATGCCGTGGGTCATTCTCTCTTCCGGCGTGGATGAAAAACTGTTCCCACGCGCAGTCAGTGTGGCGATGACCGCTGGCGCATCCGGCTTCCTGGCCGGGCGTGCTGTCTGGTCATCAGTTATTGGCCTGCCGGACACCGAACTGATGCTGCGCGACGTTTCCGCACCGAAGTTGCAGCGTCTGGGCGATATCGTCGACGAAATGATGGCCCGCCGTTAATCGAGGATCAAAGCATGAAATGGTTTAACACCTTAAGCCACAACCGCTGGCTGGAGCAGGAAACTGACCGCATCTTTAACTTTGGTAAAAATGCTGCTGTCCCGACCGGTTTTGGCTGGCTGGGAAATAATGGCCAGGTCAGAGCGGATATGGGTACGCATCTGTGGATCACCGCCCGCATGCTGCACGTTTACTCCGTTGCCGCATCCATGGGTCGCCCGGGCGCATATCAGTTAGTCGACCACGGAATTAAAGCGCTGAATGGCGCGCTACACGACACACGTTACGGAGGCTGGTACGCCTGCGTAAATGACGAAGGCGTGATGGATGCCTCCAAACAGGGCTATCAGCATTTCTTCGTCTTACTTGGTGCTGCCAGCGCGGTCACTACCGGGCATCCGCAGGCCAGACAATTGCTGGATGACGCTATCGAAGTGATTGAGAAGTACTTCTGGAGCGAAGATGAGCAGATGTGTCTGGAGTCCTGGGACGAAGCCTTCAGCCAGACGGAAGATTACCGCGGCGGCAACGCCAACATGCACGCGGTTGAAGCTTTCCTGATCGTTTATGACGTTACCCATGATCGCAAATGGCTCGATCGCGCACTGCGTATCGCATCGGTAATTATTCACGACGTGGCTCGCAGCGGGGAGTATCGCGTCAACGAACACTTCGATTCACAGTGGAACCCAATCCGCGATTACAACAAAGAGAATCCAGCGCATCGTTTCCGCGCCTACGGCGGCACGCCGGGCCACTGGATCGAGTGGGGCCGCCTGATGTTGCATCTGCATGCCGCGCTGGAGGCCCGCTTTGAAACACCTCCCGCCTGGTTGCTGGAAGATGCCAAGGGTCTGTTCCACGCCACTATCCGCGATGCCTGGGCGCCGGACGGCGCAGACGGCTTTGTCTACTCGGTGGACTGGGACGGAAAACCCATTGTGCGCGAAAGAGTGCGTTGGCCGATAGTCGAGGCCATGGGCACCGCCTACGCCCTCTACACCCTAACCGGCGATAGCCAGTACGAAGCCTGGTATCAGAAGTGGTGGGATTACTGCATCACGTATCTGATGGACTACGAGACCGGTTCATGGTGGCAGGAGCTGGATGCCGATAACAAGGTGACCACCAAAGTTTGGGACGGTAAGCAGGATATTTACCATCTGCTGCACTGCCTCGTGATCCCACGTTTACCGCTGGCTCCGGGTCTTGCACCGGCAGTTGCAGCCGGTCTGCTGGATATCAACGCCAAATAAGTCACGAGGTGAGCTGTCATGCATAGCGGTGGAAAAACCCTTCATCTTCAGGCTGGTCATTACCAGGCGAAAATCGTCACGGTTGGCGCTGGGTTAGCAGAATTGACGCACCGTGGGCGTCACGTCGTTATTCCACATAAGCCGGAAGAGATGCCGCTGGCACATTTGGGAAAAGTGTTAATTCCCTGGCCAAACCGTATTGCAGACGGCTGCTATCAACATAACGGCAAGGCCTTTCAGCTTGCCGTTAACGACCCTGTTTCGCATACCGCCATTCATGGATTACTGGCCTGGCGCGACTGGCAGATTAACCAACTGTCAAACACGGAAGTGTCGCTGACGATTTTTCTACCGCCCTCTTATGGCTATCCCTTTGCGCTGGTTTCAGAGGTGATTTACCGACTGGAGGCAGACTGCGGATTGCACGTCATTATTCGTACCCAGAATGTGGGTGACGAAATCGCACCGTATGGCGCGGGAGCACATCCCTACCTGACCTGCAATTTGCAATCCATTGATAGCTGCGAATTAACGCTCCCGGCGAGTGATGTCACCCACGGTGAATGGGATTTCACAACGCCGCGTGTTATCGCTCAGACCACTATCGATCACACGTTCAGGATCTTGCTGCCTGAGGCTGAGTGGGAGGTCAGACTGACCTGCCCAACACAAAATATATCCACATACCTGCGCAGCCACCAGCCCTGGCTGCAGGTGTATACCGGCGAAAAATTAGCACGCCGCGGCCTGGCAGTAGAACCGATGACCTGCCCGCCCGACGCCTTTAACTCCGGGATTAGCCTGATTCATCTCGCGCCCGGAGAAACGCATCAAATGCATTTTTTAATCGGCAGTGAATAACAGATTTCCGACAAATTACCGAAATACCCTATTTTTACGGAGACGAAAATGAATTCGCTACAACAACGGTCCGCCGCATTAGAACTGACGACGTTACAAAATGGATTTACGCTGACGTACCACCAGCGCCCGATCTTACGTCACAGCGCAGAGACCCCTTGCCTGTGGATTGGCGCTGGCGTTGCCGACATTGATATGTTCCGCGGCAACTTCAGCATTAAAGACAAGCTCAACGAGAAGATTGCCCTGACCGACGCCACAGTAAGCGAGTCGCCTGAGGGCTGGCGGGTCGATTTCAGCCGCGGTAATACCATCAACGCCACGCTGCACATTTCTACCGACGAACAGGGTCGTTTGAAGCTCGACCTCCATAACGAGGAACGCAGCCATAACCGTATCTGGCTGCGTCTGGCCGCTAACCCAGACGATCATATTTACGGCTGTGGCGAACAGTTCTCTTACTTCGATTTGCGCGGTAAGCCATTCCCACTGTGGACCAGCGAACAGGGCGTGGGCCGCAACAAAAACAGCTATGTCACGTGGCAGGCCGACTGCAAAGAAAATGCCGGCGGTGACTACTACTGGACCTTCTTCCCACAACCAACCTTTGTCAGTACGCAGAAGTATTATTGCCACGTTGATAACAGCTGCTATATGAATTTCGACTTTAGCGCGCCGGAGTACCACGAACTGGCGTTGTGGGAAGACAAAACCACGCTGCGCATTGAGTGCGCCGACACCTTTATCTCTCTTTTGGAAAAACTGACCGCGCTGTTAGGCCGTCAGCCGGAGCTGCCGGACTGGATTTATGATGGCGTCACGCTGGGCATTCAGGGCGGAACAGAGGTGTGCCAGAAAAAACTGGACACCATGCGTAACGCAGGCGTGAAGGTAAACGGCATCTGGGCGCAGGACTGGTCCGGGATCCGCATGACCTCCTTTGGCAAGCGCGTGATGTGGAACTGGAAATGGAACAGCGACAACTATCCGCAGTTGGATAGTCGTATTCAGCAGTGGAAAGAAGAAGGCGTGCAGTTCCTCTCTTACATCAACCCGTACGTCGCCAGCGATAAAGATCTTTGCGCCGAAGCGGCTGCGCACGGCTATCTGGCAAAAGACGCCTCTGGCGCTGACTATCTGGTTGAGTTCGGCGAGTTTTACGGCGGCGTGGTCGATCTGACCAACTCCAAAGCCTACGCCTGGTTCAAAGAGGTCATCAAAAAGAACATGATCGAGCTGGGCTGCGGCGGCTGGATGGCCGACTTTGGCGAATACCTGCCAACCGACACTTACCTGCATAACGGCGTCAGCGCCGAAATTATGCATAACGCGTGGCCCGCACTGTGGGCGAAATGTAACTACGAAGCGCTGCAGGAGACCGGCAAGCTCGGCGAGATCCTGTTCTTTATGCGTGCGGGCTACACCGGTAGCCAGAAGTACTCCACCATGATGTGGGCGGGCGATCAGAACGTTGACTGGAGCCTCGACGACGGTCTGGCCTCCGTCGTTCCTGCCGCGCTGTCGCTGGCGATGACCGGCCACGGTCTGCACCACAGCGATATCGGCGGTTACACCACCCTGTTTGATATGAAGCGCAGCAAAGAGCTACTGCTGCGCTGGTGTGACTTTAGCGCCTTCACCCCGATGATGCGTACCCACGAAGGTAACCGTCCTGGCGATAACTGGCAGTTTGATGGCGATGAGGAAACCATTGCCCACTTTGCCCGTATGACCACCGTCTTCACCACCCTGAAACCGTATCTCAAACAGGCCGTCGCGCAAAACAGCGCCACCGGTCTGCCGGTAATGCGCCCGCTGTTCCTGCATTACGAAGACGATGCGCGCACCTACACCCTGAAGTATCAGTACCTGCTGGGACAAGATTTGCTGGTAGCGCCGGTTCACGAACAGGGACGCAGCGACTGGACGCTGTATCTGCCGGAGGATAGCTGGGTCAATGTCTGGACCGGGGAAACTTACCAGGGGGGTGAAATTACCGTGGACGCGCCGATTGGCCAGCCTCCGGTGTTTTATCGCGCGAAGAGTGAATGGGCGTCACTGTTTGCCACTTTACGCAACATCTAACACGGCTCGCCCGCGGGGCAACTCGCGGGCACATGGAGAATAATAATGAGTCAGACTTCCTCTAATCCGGCAACCCTACGCTTGCCGTTCAAAGAAAAACTCGCCTATGGGATGGGTGATTTAGGCTCCAATATCCTGTTGGACATTGGTACGCTCTATTTACTCAAGTTTTATACCGATGTCCTTGGTTTACCGGGAACTTATGGCGGTATCATTTTCCTTATCGCCAAGTTTTTTACCGCGTTTACCGATATGGGCACCGGGATTATGCTCGATTCGCGCCGCAAAATCGGCCCGAAAGGAAAATTCCGTCCATTCGTCCTTTATGCCGCATTTCCGGTTACCTTGCTGGCGATTGCCAACTTTGTCGGTACACCGTTTGAAGTCACCGGTAAAACGGTCATGGCAACGGTGCTGTTTATGCTGTACGGACTTTTCTTCAGCATGATGAACTGCTCTTACGGCGCGATGGTGCCTGCAATCACGAAAAACCCGGACGAACGCGCGTCGTTGGCTGCCTGGCGACAAGGAGGCGCAACTCTCGGCCTGCTGCTGTGCACCGTCGGCTTTGTTCCAGTGATGAACCTGATCGAAGGCAATTCACAGCTGGCTTATATTTTCGCCGCCACGCTGTTTTCGCTGTTTGGTCTGTTATTCATGTGGCTGTGCTATGCCGGGGTAAAAGAACGCTACGTGGAAGTGAAACCCGTGGATGCCGCGCAAAAACCGGGATTACTGCAATCCTTCCGCGCCATCGCCGGTAACCGCCCGCTATTTATTCTGTGTGTTGCCAACCTTTGCACGCTGGGCGCATTCAACGTCAAGCTGGCGATTCAGGTGTATTACACCCAGTACGTACTGAACGATCCGATCCTCCTTTCCTGGATGGGCTTTTTCAGCATGGGCTGTATCTTCATTGGCGTCTTCCTGATGCCTGGGATGGTCAGACGTTTTGGTAAGAAGAAGGTTTATATTGGCGGGCTGCTGATTTGGGTCGCGGGCGATCTGCTTAACTACTTCTTTGGCGGCGGCTCAGTCAGCTTTGTCGCCTTCTCCTGTCTGGCGTTCTTCGGCTCAGCCTTCGTCAACAGCCTGAACTGGGCGCTGGTTTCCGATACGGTGGAATATGGCGAATGGCGTACCGGCGTACGTTCTGAAGGCACGGTATACACTGGCTTCACCTTCTTCCGTAAAGTTTCACAGGCGCTGGCAGGCTTCTTCCCTGGCTGGATGCTGACGCAAATCGGCTACGTCCCCAACGTGGTGCAATCTGCGAGCACGGTCGAAGGTTTGCGGCAGCTGATCTTTATTTATCCGTGTGCCCTGGCAGTCATCACCATCGTCGCAATGGGCTGTTTCTACAATCTCAACGAAAAGATGTATGTCCGCATCGTTGAAGAGATAGAAGCACGTAAACAACCCGTTTGATAATAATAATGAATAGCGCCCTGCGGGGCGCTATTGAGGAGCGATTATGTCTTTTCATGATCCGCTAACGCTAAAACTGAGCCTGCGTGAAAAATTCGCCTACGGAGTGGGTGACTTCGGCTCAAATTTGATGCTGTGTATCGGCACGCTGTATCTGCTCAAATTTTATACCGATGAACTAGGGATGCCCGCATATTACGGTGGGATTATCTTTCTGGTGGCGAAGTTCTTCACCGCCTTTACCGATATGCTGACCGGTGTATTGCTGGACTCAAGGCGAAATATTGGCGCAAAAGGGAAATTCAGACCCTTTATTTTGTATGCATCATTTCCTGTCGCAGTCGTTGCCAGCGCCCAGTTTTTAGCGACTGATTTTACGCTCACGGTGAAAACCGGGCTGGCGACGGTGTTGTTTATGCTGTTCGGTCTGTTCTATAGCCTGATGAACTGCTCCTACGGCGCGATGGTGCCTGCAATCACGAAAAACCCACAGGAACGCGCTCAGCTCGCCGCCTGGCGTCAGGGTGGTGCCACCATTGGCCTGTTATTGTGTACCGTTGGTTTTATGCCAATTCAGGCGCTATTTGTCAGTTCCCCCTCATTGGGTTATCTGATTGCCGCACTGATCTTTTCGGTCTGCGGACTGTTCAGCATGTGGTGGTGCTTTAGCGGTGTGAAAGAACGCTATATCGAAATCGTGCCGGATCACCATAAGCCCAGCATTCTCAAATCGTTCTGTGCCATTTTCCGTAACCCTCCGCTGCTGGTGCTGTGTGTTGCCAACCTGTGCACACTGGCCGCATTCAACATAAAACTGGCCATCCAGGTGTATTACACCCAGTACGTGCTCAACGATATTCATCTGCTGTCGTGGATGGGTTTTTTCAGCATGGGATGCATTCTGGTCGGCGTGCTGCTGGTTCCCGCAGCCGTGAAACGCTTCGGTAAAAAGCAGGTTTATCTCGGCGGTCTGGCATTATGGGCTGTCGGTGATGTTCTGAACTTTTTCTGGGGCAGTACGTCATTTTTGTTCGTAACGTTCTCCTGTATGGCCTTCTTCGGGACAGCATTCGTCAACAGCCTGAACTGGGCGCTGGTTCCGGATACGGTTGATTATGGCGAATGGAAAACGGGGATCCGCGCGGAAGGCTCGGTGTATACGGGTTATACCTTTTCTCGCAAAATTTCCGCTGCGCTCGCAGGCTTCCTGCCAGGCATCATGCTGACGCAAATCGGTTATATTCCCAACATAACCCAGAGCGATGCGACCCTGCTTGGCCTGCGTCAGCTTATTTTTCTGTGGCCTTGCGGGCTGGCTATTATCGCTGCAATCACGATGGGTTTATTTTATAAACTCAATGAAACGCGTTTTGCTTTTATTATTGAGGAAATCAGCCAACGGAAGAAAAACAACACTCAACAGGATCCTGTTACCGCTAAAAATAATACCTCTGCTGTAAACGTATAAAAATAATTGCCGCTTATTCCATCTTAATGGATGGCGGCTTCCCTACGCTTAAAAAATGGATTTATTATGAAAAAGTTAACGACAATAATTCTCTTATCCTCTGTTGTGTCCACTTCTGTTTTTGCCGGTGCCTATGTCGAGAACCGCGAGGCATATAATCTGGCATCCGATCAGATAGAAGTGATGATGCGCGTTGGCTATAACTCCGATATGGGCGCAGGTATCATGCTCACCAACACCTACACCATGCAACGTAAGGATGAGTTAAAACACGGCTATAACGAAATAGAAGGTTGGTATCCTTTATTTAAACCAACGGATAAATTAACTATCCAGCCCGGTGGATTGATAAACGATAAGAGTACGGGTTCTGGTGGCGCGGCTTATCTGGATGTTAACTATAAATTTACCCCGTGGTTTAATCTTACCGTGCGTAACCGTTATAACCATAATAACTATAGTTCAACCGATCTAAACGGTGATCAGGATAATAACGATACCTATGAAATAGGTAATTACTGGAACTTTACCATCACCGATAAGTTTTCCTATACCTTTGAGCCGCACTATTTTATACGAGTCAATGACTTCAACAGCAGTAACGGAAAAGATCATCACTGGGAAATTACGAATACCTTTAAGTATCGTATCAATGAACACTGGTTACCCTACCTGGAATTACGCTGGTTAGATCGTAATGTGGAACCCTATCATCGCGAACAAAATCAGATTCGTGTTGGGGCAAAGTATTTCTTCTGATACTCCCGAGATAAAAAAAAGCCGCTGATAATCAGCGGCTTTTTTATGCTTACCTGAGAAAGAGCGTTAATTACTCTTCTTTCGCGCCACGCATTGCACGGCGACGATCGTTTTCAGTCAGGTGACGCTTACGAATACGGATAGAGGTTGGAGTCACTTCTACCAGTTCGTCGTCATCGATGAATTCCAGAGCCTGCTCCAGAGTCATCTTAACCGGCGGAACCAGAACCGTTGCTTCGTCAGTACCAGACGCACGCATGTTGGTCAGTTTCTTACCGGTCAGGCAGTTTACGGTCAGGTCGTTAGAGCGGCTGTGAATACCGATGATCTGGCCTTCGTAAACTTCAGCACCGTGACCCAGGAACAGCTTACCGCGGTCCTGCAGGCTGAACAGTGCGAACGCAACTGCTTTACCCTGGCCGTTGGAGATCAGTACGCCGTTCTGACGCTGACCCACATCACCCGCACGAACGTCGTCGTAGTGGCTGAAGGTGGAATACAGCAGACCGGTACCGGAGGTCATGGTCATGAATTCTGAACGGAAGCCGATCAGACCACGGCTTGGGATCACGTAGTCAAGACGTACGCGGCCTTTGCCATCTGGATTCATGTTTTTCAGATCGCCTTTACGCTCACCCAGCGCCTGCATCACAGAACCCTGATGCTGCTCTTCAACGTCCAGCGTTACGTTTTCGAACGGCTCTTGTTTACGGCCATCGATTTCGCGGAAGATAACTTTCGGACGGGAAACCGCCATTTCGAAACCTTCACGACGCATGTTTTCGATCAGAACAGACAGGTGCAGCTCACCACGACCGGATACACGGAACGCATCCGCATCTTCGGTTTCTTCAACGCGCAACGCAACGTTGTGCACCAGCTCTTTGTTCAGGCGGTCAAGGATCTGACGAGAGGTAACATATTTACCTTCTTTACCACAGAACGGAGAGGTGTTTACGCAGAAGAACATGGTTACGGTCGGTTCATCAACGGACAGAGCCGGCAGCGCTTCGACATTCTGCGGGTCGCAGATGGTGTCGGAGATGTTCAGTTCGCCCAGACCGGTAATCGCGATGATATCGCCTGCTTCGGCAATATCACTCTCGATACGTTCCAGACCCAGGTGGGTCAGAACTTTACCGACTTTACCGTTGCGGGTTTTGCCTTCGCTATCAATGATAGTGATCTGCTGGTTCGGTTTAACTTTACCGCGTTTGATGCGGCCGATACCGATAACGCCAACGTAGTTGTTGTAGTCCAGCTGAGAGATTTGCATCTGCAGCGGGCCGTCAAGGTCTACGTTCGGAGCTGGTACGCGATCAACGATGGTCTGATACAGCGGGGTCATGTCTTCCGCCATATCTTCGTGATCCAGACCTGCGATACCGTTCAGCGCGGAAGCGTAAACGATCGGGAAGTCCAGCTGCTCGTCGGTAGCGTCGAGGTTAACGAACAGGTCGAATACCTGATCAACAACCCAGTCAGGACGCGCGCCAGGACGGTCAACTTTGTTGATAACAACAATTGGCTTCAGGCCATGGGCAAAGGCTTTTTTGGTCACGAAGCGCGTCTGCGGCATCGGACCATCCATTGCATCCACCACCAGCAGCACGGAGTCGACCATGGACATTACACGTTCAACTTCACCACCGAAGTCGGCGTGCCCCGGGGTGTCAACGATGTTGATACGGTAGTCATTCCATTTGATAGCGGTGTTTTTAGCGAGGATGGTAATCCCACGCTCTTTCTCCAAATCGTTGGAGTCCATCACGCGTTCTTGGGTTTCAGCACGTGCATCGAACGTACCGGATTGTTGGAGCAGCTTGTCTACCAGGGTCGTTTTACCATGGTCTACGTGCGCGATGATGGCGATGTTACGCAAATTTTCGATCACAACTTTGCCTCAGGCATTTTAGAAATAGCGCGTTATTGTACACGGATTAATCGCAGTACAAAACAGGATCACAAACATCCTCCGCAAACAAGTATTGCAGAGTTTCTTTGTGATCACATTCACGGAGCGTTAAAAGGGTAATCTGGGGTGCGTTGCACCAATATGGTGCTTAATGTTCACATTAAAGCACTATAATGGTGCAATACATCCTTCATGGTGCAGCCCCTTTGCACGATAGTGCGCATGATAACGCCTTTTAGGGGCAATTTAAAAGTTGGCACAGATTTCGCTTTATCTTTTTTACGGCGACACGGCCAATTTTTTGCAGAATTGAAGACTTCGTTACCACGACGACCATGACCAATCCGGGAGAGTAAGTATGTCCGCTGAACACGTTTTGACGATGCTGAACGAACACGAAGTGAAGTTTGTTGATTTGCGCTTCACTGATACCAAAGGTAAAGAACAGCACGTCACTATTCCTGCTCATCAGGTAAATGCCGAATTCTTTGAAGAAGGCAAAATGTTTGACGGCTCCTCAATCGGTGGCTGGAAAGGCATTAACGAATCAGACATGGTTCTGATGCCAGATGCGTCTACTGCACTCATCGACCCGTTCTATGAAGAGTCTACCCTGATCATCCGTTGCGATATCCTGGAACCCGGTACGCTGCAGGGCTACGACCGCGACCCGCGCTCCATCGCTAAACGCGCTGAAGAGTACCTGCGTTCTACCGGCATCGCAGATACCGTTCTGTTCGGGCCAGAGCCAGAGTTCTTCCTGTTTGACGACATCCGTTTCGGCGCGTCCATTTCCGGTTCCCACGTGGCTATCGATGATATCGAAGGCGCATGGAACTCCTCCACCAAATACGAAGGTGGTAACAAAGGTCACCGTCCTGGCGTGAAAGGCGGTTACTTCCCGGTTCCTCCGGTAGATTCTTCTCAGGACATCCGTTCTACCATGTGTCTGATCATGGAAGAAATGGGTCTGGTTGTTGAAGCGCACCACCACGAAGTGGCAACTGCTGGCCAGAACGAAATCGCAACCCGCTTTAACACCATGACCAAAAAAGCGGACGAAATTCAGATCTACAAATATGTGGTTCACAACGTCGCTCACCGCTTCGGTAAAACAGCAACCTTCATGCCGAAACCGATGTTCGGTGATAACGGTTCCGGTATGCACTGCCACATGTCCCTGTCCAAGAACGGCGTAAACCTGTTCTCCGGTGACAAATATGCGGGTCTGTCTGAGCAGGCGCTGTACTACATCGGCGGCGTTATCAAACACGCTAAAGCGATCAACGCCCTGGCGAACCCGACCACCAACTCCTACAAGCGTCTGGTCCCGGGCTACGAAGCGCCGGTCATGCTGGCTTACTCTGCCCGTAACCGTTCTGCCTCCATCCGTATTCCGGTGGTAGCTTCTCCGAAAGCGCGTCGTATCGAAGTGCGTTTCCCGGACCCGGCTGCTAACCCGTACCTGTGCTTTGCTGCGCTGCTGATGGCGGGTCTTGACGGTATTAAGAACAAGATCCACCCGGGCGAAGCGATGGACAAAAACCTGTACGACCTGCCGCCTGAAGAAGCGAAAGAGATCCCACAGGTTGCGGGTTCTCTGGAAGAAGCACTGAAAGAACTGGATCTGGACCGCGAGTTCCTGACTGCAGGCGGCGTGTTCACCAATGAAGCAATCGATGCGTACATTGCGCTGCGTCGCGAAGAAGATGACCGCGTGCGCATGACGCCGCACCCGGTAGAGTTTGAGCTGTACTACAGCGTTTAATTTAACTTTTACACTCTCACATAAAAACGTGCAGAGGATGTAATAACCAATGGATTTCTTGCTACAGCAAGGCGGCAATTGAGTGAATCCCCGGGAGCTTACATAAGTAAGTGACTGGGGTGAGCGAAAGCAGCCAACACAGCTGTAGGGAGAAAGACGAAGGTTTTAGTTGCCGTGGAAACTTTCAGCCCATCACACGATGGGCTTTTTTCTCCACTAACAACCTGCTTTTTCGCGCTTTTTATCCATAAAAAGCTATAATGCACTAAAATGGTGCAACACTTTTCAGGAGACTGCTGAATGGCAACCGGCACGCTGCCCGATGCTGGGCAGATCCTCAATTCTTTAATCAATAGCATCTTACTCGTCGACGATGAGCTGTCGATACATTACGCCAACCCGGCGGCACAACAGCTGCTCGCTCAAAGCTCCCGCAAACTGTTTGGTACACCGCTGCCCGATCTATTGAGTTATTTCTCGTTAAACATCGGACTGCTGCGTGAGAGCCTGGAAGCCGGCCAGGGCTTTACGGATAACGAAGTGACGCTGGTGATAGACAGCCACTCACATATCCTCTCTGTGACCGCCCAGAGGCTGCCTGATGGCTTGATCCTGCTGGAGATGGCGCCAATGGATAACCAGCGCCGTCTGAGTCAGGAACAACTCCAGCATGCCCAGCAAATTGCCGCCCGCGATCTGGTACGCGGGCTGGCGCATGAAATCAAAAACCCGCTGGGCGGGTTACGCGGCGCGGCACAGCTTCTCAGTAAAGCGCTCCCGGACCCGGCGCTGACCGAATATACCAAAGTCATTATTGAGCAGGCCGACCGCCTGCGTAATCTGGTCGACCGTCTGTTAGGACCGCAACAACCGGGCATGCACGTCACGGAAAGTATTCACAAAGTAGCGGAGCGTGTGGTCGCGCTGGTTTCGATGGAAGTACCAGAAAACGTTACGCTAATTCGTGATTACGATCCGAGCCTGCCTGAGTTATTGCACGACCCGGACCAGATAGAACAGGTTTTGCTGAATATCGTGCGCAATGCCCTGCAAGCCTTAGGGCCGGAAGGTGGCGAGATCGTACTGCGTACCCGCACTGCGTTTCAGCTCACGCTGCACGGCGTGCGTTACCGTCTGGCGGCGCGGATCGATGTTGAGGATAACGGCCCGGGTATTCCCTCTCATTTGCAGGACACGCTGTTCTACCCAATGGTCAGCGGTCGCGAGGGCGGTACCGGCCTTGGGTTATCCATCGCCCGTAATTTAATTGATCAGCATTCCGGCAAAATTGAATTTACCAGTTGGCCGGGTCATACCGAGTTCTCGGTTTACCTGCCTATCAGGAAATAAAGGTGACGTTTATGCAACGAGGAATAGTCTGGGTCGTTGATGACGATAGTTCCATCCGTTGGGTGCTAGAACGTGCGCTCGCAGGGGCTGGTCTGAGCTGTACCGCATTTGAAAGCGGTAAAGAGGTGCTGGACGCACTGGCCAGCAAAACACCGGACGTATTGTTGTCAGACATTCGCATGCCGGGTATGGATGGTCTGACGCTGTTAAAACAGATCAAACAGCGTCATCCAATGCTTCCGGTCATCATAATGACGGCGCATTCCGATCTGGATGCCGCCGTCAGCGCCTACCAGCAAGGGGCGTTTGATTATCTGCCCAAACCTTTTGATATTGACGAAGCCGTGGCGCTGGTCGAACGTGCCATCAGTCATTATCAGGAACAGCAGCAGCCGCGTAATGTACAAATCCACGGACCAACGACCGATATTATTGGCGAAGCGCCAGCGATGCAGGATGTTTTTCGCATTATTGGCCGACTTTCCCGTTCTTCAATCAGCGTATTGATTAATGGCGAGTCCGGGACCGGTAAAGAGCTGGTCGCTCATGCCCTACACCGTCACAGCCCACGCGTCAAAGCGCCGTTTATTGCGCTGAACATGGCGGCTATCCCGAAAGATTTGATCGAGTCTGAACTGTTCGGTCATGAGAAAGGGGCGTTTACCGGGGCAAATACCATTCGTCAAGGGCGTTTTGAGCAGGCCGACGGTGGGACGCTGTTCCTCGATGAAATCGGCGATATGCCGCTGGACGTGCAAACGCGTTTATTGCGCGTATTAGCGGATGGACAGTTTTACCGTGTGGGCGGCTATGCGCCTGTGAAAGTGGATGTGCGCATCATCGCCGCCACGCACCAGAATCTGGAACTGCGCGTACAGGAAGGCAAATTCCGTGAGGATTTATTCCACCGTCTCAACGTCATTCGCGTTCATTTGCCCCCGCTGCGTGAACGTCGGGAAGACATCCCTCGCCTGGCACGTCATTTCCTGCAGGAAGCCGCCCGCGAACTGGGGGTGGAAGCCAAACAATTACATCCCGAAACCGAGGCAGCGCTTACGCGTCTGGCCTGGCCGGGCAACGTACGCCAGCTTGAAAACACCTGCCGCTGGTTAACTGTTATGGCTGCCGGACAGGAAGTATTGATTCAGGACTTGCCGGCCGAGCTTTTTGAAACCAGCGTGCCAGACGCGCCGTCCCCTATGCAGCCGGACAGTTGGGCAACGCTGTTAGCACAGTGGGCAGACCGGGCATTACGTTCCGGTCATCAAAATTTGCTTTCTGAAGCTCAACCAGAGATGGAGCGCACGCTATTGACCACCGCGCTACGTCATACCCAGGGGCATAAACAGGAAGCAGCGCGCTTGCTCGGCTGGGGCCGTAATACCTTGACGCGTAAGTTAAAAGAACTCGGAATGGAGTGACGCTCGGTCACAGTGTAAAGTTTGATAATTGAGCGCAAATTGCTGCTATTTTGCGCTTTACTGTTCCGATGAGTTAAGTATGATCGTGCCCGGCTAACGGGGGGAAGTCATCATGCTGGAATCAATGATTAATCTGCTGTCGAGCGGTGCGGTCGAAAGCCATACGCCACAAACTGCGGTTGCCGCAGTGCTGTGCGCGGCGCTGGTTGGACTGTTCAGCTGACAATGTGCCGGATGGCGCTAACGCTTATCCGGCCTACAGGTTGTCGCAACGTGTAGGCCCGGTAAGCGCAGCGCCACCCGGCAACCCGGCTAAATGACGCGTGAGAACTGCTGCATCCGCGCTTTCTGGCGCAGATAGGCATCAAAGCACATGCAAATATTCCGAATCAGCAGGCGGCCCTTAGGCGTAACCTGAATTCCCTTCTCATTCACATCCACCAGCCCATCTTTCGCCAGCGGCGCCAGCAGTTTCAGATCTTCGGCAAAATAGTCAGCAAAATTCAGATCCCATTGCTGTTCCACGGCGGCATAGTCGAGGCGGAAGTTGCAGATCAGCAGCTTAATCACATCCCGACGAATACAGTCATCGCGGGTCAGCGCAATTCCTCGCCATAACGCGTTCCCCTGCTCGTCTACCTGCTGATAATAGCGCTTCAGCTCTTTTTGGTTCTGCGCGTAGTTGTCGCCAATCATACTGATGGCCGATACGCCCATCCCCAGAAGATCGGTATCCCCCTGGGTGGTATACCCCTGGAAATTACGATGCAGCACACCTTTGCGTTGAGCAATCGCCAGTTCGTCATCCGGGCGAGCAAAGTGATCCATGCCAATGAACTGATAACCGGTTTCGGTCAGTGAAGAGATGGTCTCCTGCAGGATATCCAACTTCTGTTGCGCGCTGGGCAGGTCGGCATCTTTGATTTTGCGCTGAGCAGCAAACAGCGTCGGCAGGTGAGCGTAGTTGAAGACGCTCAGTCGGTCTGGATTCAGCTCAGCAACGCGTTTCAGGGTGAAGGCGAAACTTTCCGGCGTCTGTTTTGGCAAACCATAAATCAGATCGATATTCGTCGAGGTAAAGCCAATCTCCCGCGCATGATTCAGCAGCGCAAAGATAAACTCCTCATCCTGCTCACGGTTCACCAGGCGCTGAACTTCTTTATTGAAGTCCTGCACCCCCATGCTCAGGCGGTTAAAACCTTCAGCGCGTAAATGATCGAGCACATCCAGCTCAATTTCACGCGGATCCACTTCGATCGAGATTTCCGCATCCGCGTTAAAGTTGAAATTGCCACGCAGCAACGACATCAAACGGCTGATTTGCGCTTTATTCAGATACGTTGGCGTGCCGCCGCCCCAGTGCAGTTGGCTGACATGGCGTCCAGCAAACAGCGGTGCGCGATGAATGATCTCTTGTTCTAAGACATCAAGGTATTGATCGGCTTTATGCTGCTGACGCGTCACAACCTTGTTGCAGCCGCAGAAGTAACACAGTTTATGGCAGAACGGGATGTGAACGTACAACGAGAGCGGACGCTCAGGGTAACGCGCCACAGCGTTTAAAAACGCCTCGGCACCGTAGTCTTCAGAAAACTCCAGCGCGGTTGGGTACGAGGTATATCGTGGCCCGGAATAGTTATATTTCTGGATCAGGGCCAGGTCCCAGTCTATTAGCTGCTCTGACATGCTCACTCCTTCCGATGGCGTCTCTGGCGGGTACGGCGTACCGGCTTAACCTCTGTGCGGGTAATAAGCCGGTTGCGCAGCCACTTCTGTCGCCGCGACAACCGCTGTAGTTTAACGAATAACCACACCAGATAACATATAACCGGAAGGGTTATAAGCAGGACGGGAAGACCCACGGTGTAAAACCGTTAGTTGCCGCCTTTCAGCAGGCGCATCATATCTTCCTGCTTTTCTTCTTCTTCCTCTTCTTCCTCGTCATCGTAAGAGAGACCCAGCTTTTGCATCAGCTCATCAATGCGATCCAGCTTGGCATCAACCCAGGTTTGATCTTCCGCACTCAGGGTTTCTCCTGCTTCAAGACGCTCCAGCAGCGCATCCAGGCGCTCATCCGTTTCCAGTAAATCCAACTCAGCCTGTGGTGAAAGCATAGGTTTCTCACTCTTCGGTTTGTGCTGTTTGGTGACTTTTTCGGTCACGCCCAATGGAATGGGGGTTTTGCTGCCAATACGAGGATCTTGTTGCTTATTTTGCTTTCCGCCACCAGATGCGCCATCGCTACCGGACGCACGGCTACCCGCCGCATGGCCACGGTGTTTTTTCTGGCGCTTACGGTCGCGAGCTTCCTGGTTAATTTCTTCGCGTGTTTTACGACGCGCTTTTGCAGGACCTTTACCGCGTGGTGTAGAAGTTGGTTTCATCATGATTCGTCTTTGGCTGTTTTAATTCAGTATATATTTGCGCCGGAATCTAGCAGAAATAAAGAAAAAAGGCGACAGAGTAATCTGTCGCCTTTTTTCCTGACTCTCAACCCTTACGGGCTCTACTATCCCTGTTGGCTATCAACACACCCTGTTTTTCCCTTAGCCTGAAACATTCCGTGTTGTTTCCATTTCCTTTTACTAACGTCTCCGGACGTTTGTCTTCCTGACAATCCTGTGTCTTCGCCTCCTGGCGCTCCTGACCCTCATCCTGAGTCGTCTATCCTGTCAGCTTCCTCGCTATGGGCACTACTTTACCGTTTTGGTTTAAACGTACAAGTAACCAAGGTAACAATTTCGGATTTTAAGAATAGTGCCTAAACGTAACCCTATGATTTATTTATGCCACATCATTTTTTACACTGTCATCTCGTATAGATACTATCGGCAATGTCTCACAAAGTGCGAGGTTTTTACTTACACTGGCTACGCGTCGAAAAACCAGCCTTTTGCTGGTGTTCAGGTATAATCGCTGCAAAGCCTTGATTGATGGAGAGGACCGCTTTGACTAACTTGAATTATCAACAGACGCATTTTGTGATGAGTGCGCCTGATATTCGCCACTTACCTTCCGATACCGGAATCGAAGTGGCTTTTGCTGGCCGTTCCAACGCAGGCAAATCCAGTGCGCTAAATACCCTGACTAATCAAAAGAGTCTGGCGCGTACATCTAAAACACCGGGCCGTACTCAGCTCATCAACCTGTTTGAAGTCGTTGACGGCAAACGCCTGGTTGACCTGCCGGGGTATGGTTACGCCGAAGTGCCGGAAGAGATGAAGCGCAAATGGCAGCGCGCACTGGCGGAATATCTGGAAAAACGTCAGAGCCTGCAAGGTCTGGTGGTACTGATGGATATTCGTCACCCGCTTAAAGATCTGGATCAGCAGATGATCCTGTGGGCGGTAGAGAGCAACGTTCAGGTTCTGGTGCTACTGACTAAAGCAGACAAGCTGGCCAGCGGCGCGCGCAAAGCTCAACTGAATATGGTACGTGAAGCCGTGCTGGCATTTAATGGTGATGTGCAGGTAGAAGCCTTTTCATCACTGAAAAAGCTGGGCGTGGACAAACTGCGGCAGAAGCTGGATAGCTGGTTTAGTGAACTGGCACCGGTCGAAGAGATTCAGGACGGGGAATAATCCCCCGCTATGCCGGATGGCGCCGCTGCGCGTCTTATCCGGCCTACGGCGTGAGCGAAACTTTTCTTGCGCACAATAAAAAACGCCCCAGTCATTACTGACTGGGGCGGCTAAAATATTCAGCCAAATCCGATTACGTGAAGTAAAAGGTCTGAAAGATAGAACATCTTACCTCTGTACCCTACGCGAATAACTTTACTCTTTTTTGAGCAGCTCAGAAAGCACTTTTTGTAATTTTTTTTCATTCCTTACATAGGGAATTCTAATGGACATCACAAAAAGTTCTATCTTATGTTGCTTAGTTACGAAAAAAGGCCGTTATTCAGTAAACCCTTAGTGCGCTTGATCCCAGTTTTCACCACTACCAACTTCCACTAATAACGGCACGTCAATCTGGGTCTCGTTTTCCATCAGTTGATGGATCTTTTTAGACACACTTTCCAGGTCATCTTTGTGCACTTCAAACACCAGTTCATCGTGAACTTGCATGATCATGCGCACGCGCGGTTGCTCGGTTTGCAGCCATCCGTCTACGGCTATCATAGCTCGCTTAATAATATCTGCGGCAGTACCTTGCATCGGGGCGTTGATTGCGGCGCGTTCAGCACCCGCACGACGAGCGCCATTACTGGATTTAATATCCGGCAAATAGAGGCGACGCCCTTCCAGCGTTTCAACGTAACCCTGCTCTTTTGCCTGTGCACGCGTGCGTTCCATATATTCCAGCACGCCAGGGTAGCGTTCGAAGTAGAGATCCATGTACTTCTGAGCTTCTTTGCGCGGAATATTTAACTGGCGAGCAAGACCAAAGGCGCTCATCCCGTAGATTAAACCGAAGTTGATAGCTTTCGCGCTGCGGCGTTGTTCGCTAGTTACTGAATCCAGCGGTAAGCCAAAGACTTCAGCGGCCGTTGCGCGGTGAATATCTTTCCCTTCGGCAAATGCAGTAAGCAAGCCTTTATCACGCGAGAGGTGCGCCATGATACGCAGTTCAATCTGCGAGTAGTCCGCTGAAACAATCACGTAGTCTTCCGGTGCAATAAACGCCTGGCGAATACGACGACCTTCGTCATTACGTACCGGGATGTTCTGCAGATTCGGGTCCGTTGAAGACAAGCGCCCGGTAGCGGTAACCGCCTGATGATAGGAGGTATGTACGCGCCCGGTTTTCTTGTTAATCATCAACGGAAGCTTGTCCGTATAGGTCGACTTCAGTTTTGCTAACCCACGATATTCCAGGATCACTTTCGGCAACGGGTAATCCAGCGCCAGCTCTTCCAGTACCTCTTCCGAGGTTGATGGCGCGCCGCCAGGTGTTTTCTTCAGCGGCTTAATACCCTGCTTTTCAAACAGGATGGTTTGTAGCTGCTTGGTGGAAGAGAGGTTAAACGCTTCTCCGGCGATCTCGTGCGCTTTTTTCTCCAGCTCGTTCAAACGCAGCGTCAGCTCTTCTGAATGCTTGTGCAGAACAGCCGGATCGATTTTCACACCGTTGCGCTCAACGCGAGACAAAACCGGCACCAGCGGCATATCGATATTTTCAAAGACGTTCAGCGGCCCTTTATGCTGCTGCAATTCCGGCCACATCTTCAGATGCAGTTGTAGCGTAACGTCGGCATCTTCCGCAGCGTAACGACCAGCTTCTTCCAGCGCTATCTGGTTAAAGGTCAGCTGGTTTTTGCCCTTTCCGGCGATCTCTTCAAAGGTGATGGTTTTATGTTTCAGCCAGCGATCGGACAGGCTGTCCATATCGTGTCTACCGGCAACGCTGTTAAGAATGTAGGACTCGAGCATGGTGTCAAAGACGATGCCGCGCAGTTCGATATCGTAGTTCGCCAGAATGCCGCGATCGTACTTCAGGTTTTGCCCGACTTTATGCGCGTTTTCGTCTTCCAACAGCGGCTTCAGCAGCGCCAACGCACGGTCGCGAGTGATCTGATCGGGGGCGTCCAGGTAGTCATGGGCAACAGGAACATAGGCAGCTACGCCCGGTTCAATGGCAAAAGACAGTCCAACCAGATTCGCAGAGATATTGTCCAGGCTGTCAGTTTCTGTATCAAAGGCGAAGACGGGCGCTTTTTTCAGCTTCGCGATCCACTCTTCCAGCGTCGCTTCATCCAGAATCGTCACGTAGTTATCGTACGAAAGAGCCGTCGCAGGTTCTTCCGGCGTAGCCTCGACGACGATTGTTTCCTGCGGTTTAGCCGCCGGCTTCGTTCCTTTCGCCTGCAGCCATTTACCGGCTTCTACGTCTGCAACCCAACGCTTAAACTCATACTGTTTAAACAGGCCAAGCAGTTCATCTGCGGCGGGCTGCTTCACTTGCAGTTGCTCGCAGGTTAACTCCAGCTCAACATCTGTTTTAATGGTCGCTAATTGATAAGAGAGGTACGCCACCTCTTTATTTTGCTCAAGCTTGCCTGCCATGGTTTTCGCACCACGGAAAGTCAGCCCCGCAATTTTGTCAGATTCGGCATAAAGGGTATCCAGCCCCCCCAAGCCCTGTAGCAGGGCCTGAGCCGTTTTTTCACCCACGCCAGGTACGCCAGGAATGTTATCGGAGGAGTCGCCCATCAGCGCCAGGAAATCAATAATCAGCTCAGGTGGCACACCGTACTTATTTACCACTTCATCCGGGCCGAGGATAGTATTGGTCATGGTGTTGATCAGGGTGATGTTCGGTGTCACCAGCTGAGCCATGTCTTTATCACCGGTACTGATCAGCACCGGACGACCAACCTTTTCCGCTTCACGCGCCAGCGTACCGATAACATCATCCGCTTCCACGCCTGAAACAGCGAGTAATGGCAACCCCATCGCTTTTACCATCGCATGTAGAGGTTCAATCTGCGCGCGCAGATCGTCAGGCATTGGCGGGCGGTGTGACTTGTAATGCTCGAATAATTCATCACGGAAGGTTTTACCCTTAGCGTCAAATACCACAGCAGCATGGGTCGGCTGATATTGTAGAATCAAGCTACGCAGCATGTTGAGAACACCGTACATCGCACCAGTAGGTTCTCCTGCGCTGTTAGTCAGCGGCGGAAATGCGTGATATGCGCGATAAAGGTAAGATGAGCCATCTACAAGGATAAGTGGGTTTTCTGGGATCTGAACCATAATGTCCGTGCCTGTTTATCAGATTATGGGTAAAGGATGCCACAGACGGGATGAAAACATGAGTTTTTCGCCGTTTTTGTCGAAAAACTTTTGCAGTTCTTCTGCTTTGCTCGCAAATAAGACTGTGGATAACTTTGTGAATAAATAATTTTCAGCTCTTTAAATATAGCAAGATAATTATTGATTCATTGTATTTTTTCATATATTTCAGTTAATTAAATAAATCCATAGCATTTTATTCCATTTTTATCGCTTGTATCCTGATGTGGATAGATATTCCTTTTTTTTCTATTCAGGGAAGATCCATCATTTGGTTCGTTTTCTGATAAAATCAGCCCCTTGCGCCTTTTTAGCGCACTGTCTATGGCTAACTTATTGAATAATTTAATTATGACAAGAATACTCGCTGCGATAACGCTGTTGCTGAGTATCGTATTGACCATATTGGTTACGATTTTTTGTTCTGTGCCAATCATCCTTGCCGGGGTGGTAAAACTCCTTTTGCCTGTTCCTGTCGTCTGGCGCAAGGTTTCCATCTTCTGTAATTTCATGATGTATTGCTGGTGTGAAGGTCTGGCTATACTGCTGCACCTCAATCCACGATTGAAGTGGGACGTCGAAGG
This sequence comes from Citrobacter sp. wls710, assembly GCF_005281115.1. Taxonomy (NCBI): domain Bacteria; kingdom Pseudomonadati; phylum Pseudomonadota; class Gammaproteobacteria; order Enterobacterales; family Enterobacteriaceae; genus Citrobacter; species Citrobacter sp. wls710. Next base: position 2,420 of record NZ_SZXD01000061.1, on the reverse strand, counting down.
GCTGGAAGGTCTTAGCAAAAAAAACTGGTATCTGCTCATTTGTAATCATTACAGCTGGGCCGATATCGTCGTGCTTTGCGTTCTGTTTCGTAAGCACATCCCGATGAATAAATATTTTCTCAAACAACAACTCGCCTGGGTGCCGTTTATTGGCCTGGCCTGCTGGGCGCTGGATATGCCGTTTATGAAACGTTATTCACGCGGCTACCTGCTCCGTCACCCGGAACGGCGCGGTAAAGACGTGGAAACAACGCGTCGCTCCTGCGAGAAATTTCGCGTACACCCGACAACTATCGTCAATTTTGTCGAAGGTTCACGCTTTACTAATGAGAAACGTGAGCAAACCCGCTCCCCCTATCAAAACCTGCTCCCACCTAAGGCGGCCGGTATCGCTATGGCATTGAATGTGCTGGGGGCGCAGTTTGATAAGTTGCTGAACGTCACGCTGTGCTACCCGGAAAATAGCAGCCGCCCTTTCTACGATATGCTGAGCGGCAAATTAACGCGTATTGTCGTGCGGGTGAACCTGGAGCAAATTCAAGAAGAGTTGCACGGTGATTACGTGAACGATAAAGGTTTCAAGCGTCGGTTTCAGCTATGGTTGAATACGCTCTGGAGCGAGAAAGACGCGCAAATAGATGCGATTAAAGCCACAAACAAAAAAGCCGGTCAATGACCGGCTTTCGCTTTTATTTCTGACTAACCAGGAATTTCACGGTATCCGCATACTGCTGTACAAAGATATCCATGCTGCTGGTATCCATGCCCTGCGGGTTTACCTGGTATTTACCATTCACGAACATCGCCGGAACGCCCTGCAGCTGTAAATCAGCTGCCGCTTTTTCCTGCTGCGCCACGAGTGATTTCACCACAAAGCTGTTCCATGCCGCATCGTAGTCTTCACCTTTAATACCCGCGTCGACAAACACTTTACGGATATCTGCAACAGACTGAACGGTTTGGGTTTTCTGAACCCCTTCAAACAGCGGAACAGTGACCTTATCTTCAACGCCAAGTGCCATAGCAACAGCCCAGGCCTGCGTCAGATCTTTACCCAAAGGCCCAAGAAACTCGACGTGGTATTTGGTCATCTTGGTGCCTTCCGGCAGTTTTTTCTTCACGTTATCAGACACATGAAGCACTTCTTCAAACTGATAGCAGTGCGGGCAGTAGAAGGAGAAGAACTCCAACACTTGCGGTTCACCCGCAACAGGCTTTTCCAGAGTGATGTATTGTTTGCCATCCTGGAACTGCGCCGCAGATGCGCTAAAAGCTAAAACCATACCAGCCAGCGCCAGCCATATTTTTTTCATGTTCAAGTTTCTCCGATTAATACATTGGCGTTAATTGTAAGGGGGGCTCTTGCAGAATTTTTGCCTGCTCAATAAAAGTTGCGGTCTGACGATGCCAGTAATCTTCCCCAGTTAACCACGGGAAGTTTTTTGGAAACGCAGGGTCACCCCAACGTCGGATCAGCCATGCAAGATAATAAACTAAACGCATAGCACGTAAAGGTTCGATCAGTCCGATTTCTGTCGTGTCGAACTCACTAAACTCTTCATAAGCCTCGATAATGGTTTCAAGCTGCATGCGTTGTTCAGCTTTATCGCCGTTAAGAAGCATCCATAAATCCTGAACAACCGGGCCATTGCGGGCATCATCTAAATCGACAAACATTGGACCGTCACGCCACAGAATATTGCCGGCATGACAATCACCATGCAGGCGTAACGTGGCAAAACGCGTATGCCAGCATTCGGAAACTACTGTAATAAGTGAATCCGTTGCTTTCAAGAAGGCTGCTTTTTGCCCTGAAGGAATAAGTTGGGCCTGTTCAAACAGTTTACGCGGTTCGGTCAGATACTCTTCAAGGCCAATCGTGGGACGGAAAGCGAAATTACGCTTGCCGCCAGTCTGGTGCATACGCCCCAGATAGCGCCCAACCGCCTCCATCTGATCGATGTTATCGGCCTCAAACTGGCGTCCGCCGACGCTTGGGAAGATCGCATAATGAAAACCCTGATGGCTTAACAGTGTTTGGCCGTTCAGTACCAGCGGTGCAGCAACCGGCACTTCATCGCTCACCAGTTCCAGCGCAAACTGGTGCTCTTCCTGGATCTGATCAACGGACCAACGCTCAGGGCGATAAAACTTAACGACAAAGCGTCGACGGTCTTCGTCCTGAAACTGATAGACACGGTTTTCATAGCTGTTAAGCGGGGTTAGCCCGGAGTCCACCCGGATCCCCTGCTCAAACAGTGCATCCATGATGGTATCCGGGTGTAGCGTCTGGAAAGTAAAAGCGTTGTCGTTCATCCCATCATCCGGAAAATACTACGAATGATTCAGGATATCATTTCGCAGCGCTTTCGGTGGCGGCGATTACAAGCTGGATTTGCCCCTATATTTCCAGACACCTG
>NZ_SZXD01000066.1:0-3993 GCF_005281115.1 Citrobacter sp. wls710 | reverse complement strand
CACGATCAGAAAACCACCGTGGCGCATGACCAGACCAGCTCGGTGGGTAATGACCGCCAAGTGACTGTGGGTCACGATGATACAGCGACGGTGAAGAACGACCAGAGGGTGGAGGTAACACATGACCGACGTGAAAGAGTGGGCAATGATGAGACGCTCGTGGTTAGTCATGACCGCAGGGTGGCAGTGACGGGGAAACAAGAGCACACGACAACGGGAGACCATATCAGCTTAGTGAAAGGCACAAAGAGCTTGGAGGTGAAGGGAGATCTGGCGCAGAAGATAAGCGGGGCGCTGGGGATAAAGGTACAGGGGGATATCGTACTGGAGAGCGGTAGCCAGATAAGCCTGAAAGTGGGCGGTTCGTTCGTGGTTATACATGCTGGCGGTGTGGATATCGTCGGGCCGAAGATAAACCTGAACGGTGGGGGAAATCCGGGAGATGTGATACAGCCGATGTCTGTAACAGAACTGGGGGAATATAACCAGCAATTTCAGTTTACAGATGATGATGGAATCCCTTACGCAAACATGAAGTATGTCGCATTTTTTATTAATGGTGTAAAAACTGAAGGAATAACGGATGCAGATGGGAAAACGGAAGTATTTATTCGTGAGAAAGAAGAAAAAATCGACGTACACCTGATAATGAATTAATACATTTAATAACCAGCATAAGGAAATCTGATTTTATGGCGATTTACAACATTCAAACGAAAATAAAGTCTAATGCAGAATGTGAGAAATTAAGCTATACGATGCAGGTATATCGTTATCACAATGGTCAAAAACAAGATGCTCTGTCACTTACACCAATAACTGTTTTCCAGTCAGACTATCTTACTCAGGAACATCAGAGTGTAGATTTAACAGATGAAGAAGCTAAGGCTCTCTATATATTGGAGCTGCAATTATATAAAGACAACGGGAAAGGTGCACAACCACTGACAGGGATTAAAGGAACCTGTATTTATTGCTTTGAAACAACGCAGGAAGTTCAGCAAAGTTATATTGAATATTATGAAACATCGGCTAGCACACAGAAAAAAAATGGCGATCAAATAAATCAGTTTATGAACTGCATTTCAAAAAAAACACGAATATTTGAAGCACCAGAACATCCACAGAATGACCCACTGGATCCATTTACATTTGAAATCATTACAGCATCGATCCAGAAACGATTACCTGCACTAGGTGTTTCATTGGCTCAAGGACAACAAAGTAATGTTACAAGAAATGTATTACAGAGTACAGCCACTTACCCGGATCAAGGAGAGAGTAGTTTGTGTGGTGCCGCAGCAGTCTTTTACTGTTTACAGCAGGATAGACCTGATTTATACCGCCAGATTGCACTGGATTTATGGAATCGCGGGGAGACATGTTTAAGAGACTGGAGTATTAAACCCAGTGAAGGGTGTCGCCATCCAAAAGCGTTTTTCTATCAGAATAATACTCCTCAAGTTTCTCCTATAGACTGGCTCACTTTAGCTAGTTTGCGAGATTCGGAAAATATATTTAAGAGTTATGATTCTCCTGATGATCAATTTTCTGGTATAACTGATGAATCGACTATAAAACAATGGTTTAAAAGATTTGATTTCAAATTTATTACTAGATCATCTCAAAATTCCTCTTCACATGGACAAGTAAATCATAGTTACAAAGATAATTATGATAAACTTCACGAAATATCAGTATTAAATAATTATCTTGCTAAAGACAAACATGTTCCAATTCTTATTAACGCTTCATTGCTAGGAAGTTCTTGTCAAACTCTTACTGCCAACCACTGGATAGTAGGAACAAAACCGTTGCAATTAGTTAACAGTGGAATTATTACAGATAATATGACATTAACAAACTCCATATTATCTGAGGAAATAATATTTGAATGTTTCTCTTGGGGTGAAAAACAAACAATAACAAATTTTCGGCACGAGCGAAACCGTAGCCCCGCTACTCTAAAAGATTTCCTTGGTTGTTTCTATGGTGGTATAATATATGATCACATCATATAATTAACGAAGGACATAGTTTAATGAAAATTATACCCAGTCAATTTTTATTTTTTTTCTCATTATTTATTTCTGGGTGCTCATCAGAAACAAAATTCATACCTCATGAGTTACCGATAGCGCAGTTTAACAAGCCATACTTTGTGCGAATAGAATTACCGCCAGGGGAAGCCGTATATTGTCACAGCTTATACGCACGTATAGAGCCTGTAAATTCAGGAATTAGTTCAACTATAGAATATTTTCATTCAAATGAAAATAAGAGAAGTTTTTTTTGCAGGACAATTGATATTCAAGGCACGCCTAAAACAAACAAAAAAATCATAATTACAGTCACTGGGGGAGGGCCAGCACATAGTTCTATTGTTAATCAAAAATATATTATTGAGGTGAAGTAACTTTGAGGTTGCTGAACACAATACTGATTTATAATTTTTATCAGATTTAGTAAACAATATTTAGGCCGATTTGAAAATCTTAGTATCAATATAGTTAACCTAAAGAAATGATTATGCAAAGAACAATCATGCTTTGCTTTATATTTTTTATTACGGGCTGCTGTTCATCAAAAGATAAATTTCTTCCTGAAACATTACCAACAGCAAAAGTTGGTGAATTGTATAGCACTAAGATAACTTTACCTCCAGGACAAAGTGTCTTTTGTGAAAGTATGTATATATCAATAGAACCTGTCAATTCAGGACTTATAGCAGAATATAAAGACCCAGCAGGACATGCAACTTTTTGCGCTTCAGTGATTATTCATGGCATTCCCAAAACCACTAATCCTATTTCAGTCAATTTATATGGAGAAGGTCCTATGGCTGGAGGTGGGGGGCTAGGGGCGATACTAAGTCACACTGTCCACGTTGACCAAAATTATATCATCAAAGTCGAGTAGTATTTTACCAATCCCATGTAGTAAGACGCAGATTCATTTTAATCAAGAATCCGTCGCTCCTCAATCAAACTCAGGAAAAAATATGCCCGCAGCAGCCAAGCTCAGCGATAAAGGTACTCAGCATGACGGTTATTACGAAACTGTGATCATCGCAGGCTCATCAACTGTATTTATTGACGGATCACCAGCAGCTCGTCAGGGGGATCCACTAGCCCCTCATGCTAAACCAAAACATCCCCCTCACCCTCGAAAAATTGCTGGAGGGTCAGAAAGCGTCTTTATCGATGGTTTGCCTGCCGCCAGAACGGGGGATGCGGTTGACTGTGGTGGTGTAATAATCGGTAATAGTTCAGTCAATATTGGCTGACATGGAAATATATATCTAATCTCACAGAAATAAATAAGACCGAATACTTTCTAGAAAAATATTTCTACATATAAAATTGGTACCAAAGATCCAGAAGAAAACTATAATGTATTTTTTGAATCTTGTTTTGAAGTACCACAATCCGCTATAACATCAATTTATAACAAAGTTATTCATGGCATTATCATGGCAAACTTTCCGGGACTATTTACAGGGAATCAGATCGTAAAACACTTTACTTTTCATCAAAATTTAACCGCTAATGATTATACCTTAGAAAATTATAGCAACATAGATAGTCTAATTAATGATGCAACTATTCTGGGGAGAATGATATCCAAGGAAATATTTGACGCAAGAAATTATTGTGAAAATCTGGCCCCAGGAACACATTTTATAACCTCTTATTATTTTCTTTTTTGACCGGTTCTCCCCGGAGGGAGCCGACCAGAAAATGACGCTCTGCGATAACGTCGCCGGACTGTCCCGGCTTCCGGCCTCCATAGCGTTCAATCCGAACACAACCACGGAAGTCACCACGGAGTGCATCAGCCAGTTCCGTTACGAGGCCACCGTCAGCCCCTCTTCCGTGACGAGCCAGGATTACACGTTCAAAGTCCCCGACTGGCCCGGATATTATGAGCAGGAAGCGGATAATCTGAACGGTCAGTGGGCGCAGTATGAGATTTTTGATTATCCGGGCCGTT
>NZ_SZXD01000067.1:0-12684 GCF_005281115.1 Citrobacter sp. wls710 | reverse complement strand
GGTTGTCTGGTGATTCAGGGGGCCAGTCTACCGCCGCGCCAGGTGAACTGCTCATCGTTACGCTCAACTTTCTGATTACTGGAACGAATAGTGGTTGCCTGCTGAGACCAGTCATAGCGGCCTCCCAGTGTTGCAACCCATTTATTCCATTCCAGTTGGTCCTGTACATACACGCCAGTTTGGTGCTGCGTGTTAAGCTGGAACGGTTTCGCGTCAGGGAAATCAACATCTTCATACACCGGATTATTCATATCTAAAGGCGGTGCACTTCCGTAGGCGTTATCAATATCGTTTCGCAGACGCGAATAGTCGACGCCGGTGAGCAGAGTGTGTCCAACATCTCCCGTCGCGAACTTGCTTTCCAATTGAGTATCTACGCCAAAATCATTATAGCGTTCATCGGCGACGATAATCTGACGGGTCAGCTGATTACCCACTGCGCCGAAACCGTACACACTCTGTTGAGAGGTTTTGATTTGGCTATAACGTAAATTTTGACGCACAGTGAAAGTGTCATCAAAACTGTGTTCAAAGCTGTAGCCAACCATTCGCTCATAACGCGAATAGGTATTGTTCGGCGCATAATCCGTAAAGCTAACTGGCAAACGGGAACCATCAGGTAACGGATCGACCGTACCTTGTTTCGGCAACCAGCCGTAATAGCCCGTTGACGGTTCATTCTGAATGTTTGCTCGCAGAGTCAGGTTGGTTCGGTCATCAGGCTTCCAGCTAAACACCGGAGCAATGGCATAACGCTTCTGCTTCGCGAAATCCTGTTGTTCGTCATTAGAACGAGCCAACCCTGTCAGGCGGTATGAGTACACGCCGTCGTCATCCAGGGAATCGCTGAAATCAAAACCGGTTTGGAACAGATTATCCGAACCCATTTTGAATTGAATTTCTTTTAGCGGCTCTGATGTCGGGCTTTTGCTAACCATGGAGATCAAGCCACCCGGATTACTTTTCCCGTAAAGTACAGACGTTGGCCCGCGCATAAGCTCGACGCGTTCAAGCATGTAAGGATCAACAACGGCAGAGCTGTAGTAATCCCCCTGTAGCTTGACGCCATCAAGGTAATTGTTCGGTGTTGGGCCAGGCGTATAGAAGCCACGAATAATAACGAAATCATAAGTGCTGGAAGCGCCACGCGTAGAAACGGCAGCACCAGGGGTATAGGCTAAAGCCTCTTTTACCGACCCTGGCTGATGCATATCCATCTCTTCACGCGTCACAACCGAAACAGACTGCGGGGTCTTTTCGATAGGCGTATCAGTCTTGGTGGCAGTGGCAGAGCGTTTCGCGGCGATGGTTGCCGCAGGCCCCCATGCACTTTCCTGCGGAGCAGGCGCTGCAGTTACGGTGATGGTTTCTTCTTTCGGGTCAACCGCCGCCTGTGCATAGACAGACATGCCGCTAACCGCTGTGGCTACCACTACTGCGATTTTACGCAGTGATGAACTTGGCTGAGCAGTTTTAAGACGCGCCATTGGTATTTCTCTGATGAAAGTAAATGATAACGTAAACGAGAATTATTATTATAACGGCAGCATAATATTCGAAACTCTGACGAGATAGCAAGCAATACACGTCCCTACTAAAACTGAGGGGTTAAGAAATAACCAGATGAAAAGAAAGGGTTAATAAATTAGGCTGAAAGGTGGCGTTACGCCCTTGCACTGTACGGCTGATAAGCGTAGCGCCATCAGGCAAAACAATGGCGGATAGTTGAATAGCAGCGTGAGTATCTTGCGCGAATAAAGAAAAACCCGCCGAAGCGGGTTTTTAGGCAGGCGTTAGTTACCGCCAAACATCTCTTTAATCCAACCGGCCACGCCATCGCCGTCCTTCTTCTCTTGCTGCGGCGGTTGCTGCTGTTGAGGCTGCTGTTGCTGCGGCTGCTGAGAAGATTGATCGAACGGATTACCCGACTGCTGCATCATCTCACCTTGTTGACACAGTGAATCCGGATCGGTGGTCCATACCGGAAGCGTACGCATCCCGCCGCTGCAAACGAAGTTACCGTCGTAGTCTACGCCCATATCCACCACATCCTCCGGCGGCGTCAGCACCAGCGGTGTCGGGGTCTGGTTGGCCAGGTAACGCTGGTAAATCGACATCGCGCCACTGGCACCGTACAGCTTGGTTGGCTGGTTGTTATCGCGGCCCACCCAGGTGATGGTCACCTGGCTGCCGTCGATCCCGGCGAACCAGGTATCGACGTTGTTGTTGGTGGTACCGGTTTTACCTGCCAGATGCAACCCTGGATACTTCGCGCCAAGCTGGCGGCCCGTACCACGCTGAACCACCTGCTGCATGGTCCACAGCGTCATATACGCCGCCTGCGCCGGAACGGCACGCTCAGCCTGCGGGAAGCTCTGGTACAACACCGTGCCATCTTCGGCAATCACCGAAGGTTCCCGCCGCTGGCGATAGTCTGGAACGCCTGCGCCACTTCGATTGGCGTCAGGTTCAGCGCCCCCAGCAGCATAGCCGGAACCGGGTTAAGCTGATCTTTCGGAGCACCCAGCTTCAGCCAGGTATCGGTTACAGCGGGCAGGCCCAGCGCCATCCCCAGATTTACCGTGGGTACGTTCATTGAGCGCGTTAACGCGTCCACCAGCATCACTTTACCGCTTTCGCTATAGCGACGGTCATCGTTCTGCGGTGACCACACCTGGCCGTTCGGCTGACGCAGCGCAATTGGCGCATCGGCAATCCAGGTATTCAGGCGGTACAGCTTCGGCTGGCTAAGTGCCGTCAGATAGGTCGCCGGCTTCGCCAGAGAACCAATTGAACGACGCGCCTGCATCGCACGGTTATAGCCCGCAAACTGAGGCTCTGCCCCGCCGACCATGGCGCGAACTTCGCCGCTAAAGCGGTCAACCACCACAATCGCCGTTTCCAGATCGCTCAACTTACGTTGTTTCTTCAGCACCGGAATGCCTTCCACCGCCGCTTTTTCTGCGGCGTCCTGCGCCACGGAATCAAAGGTGGTGAAAATTTTCACACCGGAGAGATCTTTAACTTTATCGCCCAGCTTCGCCTGTAGCTCCTGACGCACCATCTGCATAAACGCTGGCTGTGGTGAAATCACCCCGCCGCGCGGTTGCACGCCTAACGGACGCGCGCTCAGCATGTCATACAGATCCTGGTCGATAATCTGCTGCTGTTGCAGCAGACGCAGCACCAGGTTACGACGCTCCAGCGCCAGCTTCGGGTTACGCCACGGATTATAAATCGACGCCCCTTTCACCATCCCAACCAGCAGGGCCTGTTGGTCGAGACTTAACTCTTCAACCGGACGTCCGAAGTAATACAGGCTCGCCAGCGGGAAGCCACGGATCTCATTGTCACCGCTTTGACCGAGATAGACTTCGTTCATGTACAGCTCAAGAATACGGTCTTTGCTGTAACGCGCGTCCATGATCAGCGCCATATAGGCTTCGTTGGCTTTACGCCAGTAGGAGCGCTCGCTGGAGAGGAACAGGTTCTTCACCAACTGCTGGGTCAGCGTACTGGCCCCTTGTACCGTACGACCTGCCGTCAGGTTCGCCAGCACTGCACGGCCAATGGAATAGAGACTGATCCCGTCGTGTTCATAGAAGTGACGGTCTTCTGTCGCTAACAGCGTGTCCACCAGCAGATCCGGGAAGCCGCTACGCGGGACAAACAGGCGCTGCTCGCCGTTAGGCGAAGAGAGCATGGTGATCAGACGCGGATCGAGACGGAAGAAACCGAACTGGCGGTTGTTATCCATATTCTCGATGGTGTCCAGATGATCGCCGTCAAAGGTCAGACGCGCGCGCACCTGCCCTTCTTTGCTGTCCGGGAAGTCAAACGGGCGACGAATCATCTCAATGCTCTTCGCCTGTACGGTGAATTCGCCCGGACGCGTCATCTTCGTCACCTGACGATACTGGGTGGCCTCCAGCAGCTTCACCATCTCATTCTTGCCGATGGGCATTTCTGGCTCAAGGTTAACCATGCGGCCATACACCGCCGCCGGAAGTTGCCAGACTTTGCCATCAATACGGCTACGAATTTTTTGGTCCAGATACACGCCGTAAATGGCGATCAGCACCAAAAAGACAATCGACAGTTTTACCAGCAGCCAGAACCAGCCGCGCTTACCACGAGGCTTACGCCCTTTGCCCTTACCCTTACGCGGCATCGGTTCTTCATCCTCATAGTCATCATCATCATCATAATCGTCGTCATACTCTTCATCTCTGAGTTGACGACGGCTCACCTTTTGTTTTACCGGACGCGATGGTTTCCCTTTACGTCCAATTGGCTCGCGGTCATTCCCCGCCATGCTTTTTCTCCGCAACATTCAGGCGCAAAGGCCCGATTCTCTGTTCTTCCGTCCTGCGACAGAAGAAGAAATCTCTCAATTATTACCGCTCTTTCGCCGGATGCGGCATACAAGCCTTATCCGGCCTACCGTTTCATTACGAATACTTTTTGGTGCGCCGCGTTGGCGCGGTATTCGCCGGATCGTCCGGCCAGACGTGTTTCGGATAACGTCCTTTCATCTCTTTTTGCACCTCGCGGTACGATCCCTGCCAGAACGCGCTCAGATCGCTGGTCACCTGTAGCGGTCGTTGGGCCGGAGACAGCAACTCCAGCACCAGCGGCACGCGGCCCTGAGCGATGGTTGGGGTCTTCGCTTCGCCAAACATTTCCTGCATCCGCACCGCCAGTGCCGGAGGATTATCTTCATGATAGCGAATGGCAATCCTACTCCCCGTCGGCACAGTGTAATGCGCCGGCAGTTCACTATCCAGACGTTGCAGCATTGACCAGTCCAGCAAACCGCGCAACGCCTGACCCACATTTAATGCTTTTAACGCGCGTAAAGAGTGCACACCGCTCATGTGCGGCAACAGCCAGGTCTCCAGCGTCGCCAGCAGAGAATCCTCATCTACCGCAGGCCAGTCGTATTCTGGCAGCCAGTTCGCCGCACATTGCAAACGCAGCCGAAACTGCTCGGCTTCCGGCGTCCAGTTGAGCACACTTAGCCCTTTATCGCGAATGCCATTCAACATCGCCTGGTGCAACTCCTCTTCCGAGGGTTTAGCCAGCGGCTGGACTTTTACCGTGAGCTGGCCAATGCGCGAGCGACGCAATGCCTTTAACGTTCCCTGAGCCTCATCCCATTCGATGGTGTCGGACTGTTGCAGCAGCTCAGGACATGCCTGCATTAGCGCCTCAATATCCAGTGGCAGAGCCAGCAAAATACGTGCATCCGGCGAAGCGCTGCCCTGTAGCAACAGGGGGGCGATCAGCCATTCATGGCGTCCGGAAGCGTCATCAGCATCCAGCATTGCGCCCATACCATTAGCCAACTGATAACGCCCTTCCTGCCCGCGTCTACGCGCGATCCGGTCAGCAAACGCCCGCGCCAGCAACGGGGGGAGTTGTGTGCTGTCGGGCTGTCCGCTGCGAACGTTAAGCCGTTTCAGCAACTGTTGACTGCGCTGCTGCCAGGCAGGCTGATTTCGTGAAAACGCCACAGCCAGATCGGTACTGCCGCCGCGCGGCGGCTCTTCCAGAATCGCAGCCAGTTTCGCCGCCGTTGCCGCTTCATCGTCATCGTTGGCGCTAACCAGCATAGCTGCTAATCGCGGGTCGTTACCCAACGCCGCCATTTTCTGCCCTGTGGCGCTGAGCCTGTCGTCCTCAAGCGCGCCCAGCATCTGCAACAGTCGTTTTGCCGCCTGCAGGTTGATGGCGGGCGGCGTATCCAGCCAGTTTAGTTGCTCAGGGTTGGTGCATCCCCATTGCAGCAACTCCATTAGCAGCCCGGACAGATCGCTCTGTAATATCTCCGGTTCCCCTTGCGAAGCCGCTCTTTCCGCCTGCTCTTTGGCAAGCAGATGCAGACAAATTCCGGGTTCAAGACGCCCTGCGCGTCCCGCTCGCTGCGTCATCGAGGCCTGACTGATGCGCTGGGTAATCAGTCGCGTCAGTCCAGTGCGCGCATCATAGCGCGCCACGCGCTCCTGAGCGCAGTCTACCACCAGCCGAATACCTTCAATCGTTAAGCTGGTTTCGGCAATATTGGTGGCCAGCACCACTTTGCGCTTACCTTGCGGCGCGGGCAAAATCGCCTGACGCTGCTCGGCAAGCGTCAGCGCGCCATACAGTGGGCACAGCACAACATCGCTGCCCACACGCATTGCCAGTTGCTCCTGCACGCGCTGGATTTCTCCAACGCCCGGTAAAAACAGCAGCAGCGACCCGCTTTCATGGCGCAGTAGCTCCGCCGTGGCTATGGCCACCGCTTCGTCAAAACGCAGATGTGCCGCCAGCGGCTGATACCGTCGCTCGACCGGAAATGTGCGGCCTTCAGAGATAATCATGGGCGCATCAGGCAATAACTGCTGCAAGCGCCCGTTATCGAGCGTTGCGGACATGATCAACAGTTTCAGATCGTCACGCAGTCCCTGCTGTACATCCAGCAACAGCGCCAGCGCCAGGTCGGCCTGCAGGCTCCGCTCGTGAAATTCGTCGAGGATCACTAACCCGACGCCCGTCAGTTCGGGATCGCGCTGGATCATGCGCGTCAGGACGCCTTCCGTCACCACTTCCAGCCGGGTCTGCGGCCCCACGCAGTTCTGTGCGCGCATGCGATAACCCACGGTCTCACCGGGCTTTTCGTTCAGCAACTCCGCCAACCGCTGCGCGACATTGCGTGCCGCCAGACGACGCGGCTCCAGCAAAATAATCCGCCCCTTGATGCCACCATGCTCAAGCAGTCGCAACGGCAACCAGGTCGATTTCCCGGCACCGGTCGGCGCGGTCAGCAGCACCTGCGACGAGTTATCAAGGGCGGTAAGCAGTTCAGGCACTACGGCGGCAACGGGCAACGACGTCACAAATGGCTCCAGAGGGTTAACATTCTTCGCGCTGCATTGTAGCATCGCGTTAATTCATAACCGAGTATCCATCATGTCTGAGCCAAAAAGGCTGTTCTTTGCGATTGAATTGCCAGGCGGGGTTCGGGAGCAGTTAATCCACTGGCGAGCTACGCAGTTCCCTCCTGAAGCAGGCCGTCCCGTCGCCGCCGAGAATCTGCATCTGACGTTGGCCTTTTTAGGTGATGTCAGCGCAGAGAAGCAACAGGCGTTGTCGCAGCTAGCCGGACGCATTCGCCAGCCAGGTTTTACGCTCAAACTGGATGATGCCGGGCAATGGCTGCGTTCGCGAGTGGTATGGCTGGGGATGCGTCAGCCGCCGCGCGGACTGTTACAACTGGCGAATATGCTGCGGGCACAGGCCGCGCGCAGCGGATGCTACCAAAGCCCACAGCCGTTTCACCCACATATCACGCTGCTGCGCGATGCCGGCCACGCGGTTCCCATCCCCCCACCGGGCTTTGGCTGGTCGTTTCCGGTCACGGAATTTGCGCTTTACTCCTCCTCATTTGTACGAGGACGCACGCGTTACGCACAGATGCAACGCTGGACGCTGACTGAATAATCAAAGGGACTGCTGATGCAATTTTCTCCACCTTTACAACCGTCTACGCTCATCCAGCGCTACAAGCGCTTTTTAGCGGATGTGATCACACCGGATGGCACAACGTTAACGTTACACTGCCCAAATACCGGCGCGATGACCGGATGCGCAACACCAGGTGATACCGTCTGGTATTCGACATCAGAAAATACCAAACGGAAATATCCGCATACCTGGGAATTAACGCAAACGCAATCCGGGGCATTTATTTGTGTTAACACGCTGTGGGCGAACAGATTAGCGAAAGAGGCGATTCAGCAGTCGCTAATTTCAGAAGTTTCAGGCTATAGCATATTGAAAAGTGAAGTAAAATACGGCGCCGAAGGGAGTCGTATAGACTTTTTGTTACAGGCGGATTCCCGACCTGACTGCTATATTGAAGTGAAATCAGTCACGTTGGCGGAAAAAGATCAGGGTTATTTTCCCGATGCCATCACTGAACGAGGTCAGAAACATCTTCGGGAATTGATGAGCGTAGCGGCTGAAGGTAAGCGGGCGGTGATATTTTTCGCTGTGCTACATTCAGCCATTACACGGTTTTCACCCGCGCGCCATATTGATACGAAATATGCGCAATTATTGGTCGAAGCTCGGCAAAAGGGGGTCGAAATTCTGGTTTATAAAGCGGAACTTTCTGCCCATGGTATGACTCTTAAAGAGCCGTTGCCCATTACCTTGTAATGGTGTAAACATCTGGTTAATTAATATTCTGGGCGCGTGTGCAAATACGCTTTTCCTCACAGGGTTGTCAAGTGTTACGTTTAGATAATTGCTATCCGGAAAAGCATCTGCTATTTATAGCGACCTGATTTTTCCCCCGAACATGGGGATCGATAGTGCGTGTTAAGGAGAAGCAACATGCAAGAAGGGCAAAACCGTAAAACATCGTCCCTGAGTATTCTCGCCATCGCTGGGGTGGAGCCGTACCAGGAGAAACCGGGCGAAGAGTATATGAACGAAGCCCAGCTGTCGCACTTCAGGCGTATTCTTGAGGCATGGCGTAATCAACTTAGGGATGAAGTCGATCGCACCGTATCTCATATGCAAGACGAAGCGGCTAACTTCCCTGATCCGGTGGACCGCGCCGCGCAGGAAGAAGAATTCAGCCTTGAGCTGCGTAACCGTGACCGTGAGCGCAAACTGATCAAAAAGATCGAGAAGACGCTGAAGAAGGTAGAAGACGAAGATTTCGGCTACTGCGAATCATGCGGCGTAGAAATTGGTATTCGCCGTCTGGAAGCACGTCCGACAGCCGATCTGTGTATCGACTGCAAAACGCTGGCAGAAATCCGCGAAAAACAAATGGCAGGTTAATTCCGGTCATTTTTACCACGTTTACTACAGGCGGGAGTTTCTCCCGCCTTATTATTTGTTAGTCCGCAAAATGAGCGATTCACACTATATTGGCCGCTTCGCCCCCTCCCCTTCCGGCGAACTGCACTTCGGTTCACTGATTGCCGCCCTCGGCAGTTACCTGCAGGCTCGTGCCCGGCGTGGAATCTGGCGAGTACGCATTGAAGATATTGACCCCCCTCGTGAAGTTCCCGGTGCTGCAGATACGATTCTGCGTCAGCTGGAACATTACGGCCTGCACTGGGATGGCGACATTTTGTGGCAATCCCAGCGCCATGACGCCTACCGCGAGGCGCTCGCCTGGCTGCATCAGCAGGATCTGAGCTATTACTGCACCTGTACGCGGGCGCGTATTCAAAGCGTCGGCGGCATTTACGATGGTCGCTGCCGTGAGCTGCGCCTCGGGCCAGAGCAGGCGGCAGTCCGCATTAAACAACGCCACCCCGTGATGCAGTTTACTGACCGGCTACGCGGTGTGATTCAGGCTGACCCGCAACTTGCTGGTGAAGATTTTATTATTCACCGCCGCGACGGGCTGTTTGCCTATAACCTCGCGGTAGTGGTAGATGACCACTTCCAGGGCGTGACGGAAATTGTGCGCGGCGCCGATCTCATAGAACCGACGGTGCGGCAAATTTCGTTGTATCAGCAGTTTGGCTGGCAGGCGCCAGACTATATTCATCTGCCGCTGGCGCTTAACGAACAAGGCGCTAAACTTTCCAAACAAAATCATGCACCTGCCCTGCCGCAAGGCGATCCACGTCCGGTGATTATTGCCGCGCTGCGCTTTCTCGGCCAGCGTGTGGATATCGCGTGGCAGGAGATGCAGGTCGATCAGATCCTTCAGTTTGCAGTGGAAAACTGGAGTCTGACAACGGTGCCAGAATCAGCGATCGTAAATACGCCATTCTCAAATGCGCCATGCTGAGCTATGATTAGCCGCTATTTTTACACAGCAACACTTGTTCTGATTGAAGTTTGACACTACCGAGGTGCACTATTTTTACCCGAGTCGCTAATTTTTGCCGCAAGGTGCTAAGCCGCGAGGAGCGCGAGGCCGAGCTTGCCGTCGCCCGTCCACATATGACGGTAATCCCGCGTGAGCAGCACTCTATCTCCCGCAAAGATATCAGTGAAAATGCCCTGAAGGTAATGTACAGGCTCAATAAGGCCGGATACGAGGCATGGCTGGTTGGCGGGGGCGTGCGCGATCTTTTGCTGGGCAAAAAGCCAAAAGATTTTGATGTCACCACTAACGCAACGCCGGATCAGGTGCGAAAACTGTTTCGTAACTGCCGCCTGGTCGGTCGCCGTTTCCGTCTGGCCCATGTCATGTTTGGCCCGGAAATTATCGAAGTGGCAACGTTCCGCGGTCATCATGAAGGCAGCGAGTCCGATCGCACAACCTCACAGCGCGGGCAAAACGGTATGCTGCTGCGCGATAACATCTTTGGCTCCATTGAAGAAGATGCCCAGCGTCGCGATTTCACGATCAACAGCCTGTATTACAGCGTGGCCGATTTCACCGTGCGAGATTACGTCGGTGGCATGCAGGATCTCGAAGAAGGCATCATTCGCCTGATTGGTAATCCGGAAACGCGCTATCGCGAAGATCCCGTACGTATGCTCCGCGCCGTGCGCTTTGCCGCCAAGCTCGACATGCGTATCAGCCCGGAAACCGCGGAGCCGATCCCGCGTCTGGCAACGCTGTTGAACGACATTCCTCCCGCACGCCTGTTTGAAGAAGCGCTTAAGCTATTACAGGCGGGCTATGGGTATGAAACCTATAAAAAACTGCGTGAGTACAGCCTGTTCCAGCCGCTGTTCCCAACCATTACGCGCTACTTCACAGAAGACGGTGATAGCCCGATGGAGCGCATTATCGCGCAGGTGCTGAAGAATACCGATAACCGCATTAACAATGATATGCGCGTTAACCCGGCGTTCTTGTTCGCTGCCATGTTCTGGTATCCGTTACTGGAAGCCGCGCAGAAAATTGCGCAAGAAAGCGGTCTGGCCTATTACGACGCTTTCGCACTGGCAATGAATGACGTACTCGACGAAGCCTGTCGCTCGCTGGCAATCCCGAAACGATTAACCTCGCTGACCCGTGATATCTGGCAGTTGCAGTTACGCATGTCCCGTCGTCAGGGCAAACGCGCCTGGAAGCTGATGGAACATCCGAAGTTCCGCGCCGCCTACGACCTGCTGGCCCTGCGTGCAGAAGTGGAAAACAACGCCGAGCTGCAGCGTCTGGCTCAATGGTGGGGTGAATTCCAGGTTTCAGCGCCGCCGGAGCAAAAAGGCATGCTGAACGAGCTGGATGAAGAGCCTGAACGTCGTCGTCATCGTCGCCCACGTAAACGCGCGCCACGCCGCGAGGGAAGTGCGTGACTGTCGTTTATATCGCTATTGGCAGCAACCTCGCCTCCCCGCTGGAGCAGGTGAATGCTGCCATACAGGCGATCGGTGAAATTCCCGACAGCCGCATTATGGCCGTCTCTTCATTTTACCGCACACCGCCATTAGGCCCACAGGATCAGCCCGATTACCTGAACGCCGCCGTGGCGCTGGATACCGCTCTCACCCCAGAAGAATTGCTTAACCATACTCAGCGCATTGAGCTGCAACAGGGGCGTGTGCGCAAGGCCGAACGCTGGGGTCCGCGAACGCTGGATCTCGACATTATGCTGTTTGGCGATGAAGTGATTAACACCGAGCGTCTGACCGTGCCGCACTACGACATGAAAAACCGGGGCTTTATGCTATGGCCGCTGTTTGAGATCGCTCCTGATTTACATTTTCCTGATGACAATCAATCGTTGGCTGAATGCCTGAGCTATATGTCACCCCGCCCTGACCGCTGGTAGATCTTTTTGCTCAAACACAGGAATATAAACAGGACAGATTGATTTATACCCGCTCACTTAAGGCACATGTTGGAATTACAATGATTTGATTTAAAATTATATTAAATAATATTAGATGCTTTTAATTTACATTTTGCGCTATCATTTAATTATTGCCGACTTATATTTTTTAAAATCAAAATTTAAAAAATCTAAATTAAGTCAACTCATAAATATTATGTATTATCAAGATAAAGACTTCCTCTATATTTCGCTCTCTACTAAGACTCAATTATACAAACATTCTATTTTGTTTTCTATTTAATTTACACCATCAATTTATCACCCCCTCAAATCATCAACTTACAGCATGACGCGATAAAAATTAATAACCTCATAAAATAATATATCAATAAGCCCTCAACATCACAAATAAAACCATCATATAATATATATAATAAAAATAAATGGACGAATAATCATATCCGCTATGAATTTTACAAAAGCTGAATATTTAAGGTCTAATAACCCGGAATTAATATATGGTTCACCCCATATTTAACTGCCGTAACTTGATATAAGGGTATTCTCATGAAGAAAAAAATCATCGCCTTGTCGACCGTTTTTTCTGCCGTACTACTCTCAACATCCGCATTCGCCCTTGATGGCGGGCAAGTAGATTTTGCCGGTCTGGTGAGCGACAACACCTGTACGCCACATGTTAACGGCGGCAGCCAGGATGGGCAGGTTCAACTGAACACCGCCCAGACGTCAGCCATCGCAGCTGATCCTGGCGTACAGAGCAGTGCCGTCGGTATTCAGCCAGAACCGTTCTATATTACCGTAGACTGTGGCACAACCAACGAAAACACCAAAGCGCACCTGAGTATGGCCTCAACGTTCTTCAGCAATAGCAACGGGACACTGAACAACGATGACTCCATCACCAACCCGGCAA
>NZ_SZXD01000064.1:0-27923 GCF_005281115.1 Citrobacter sp. wls710 | reverse complement strand
GTTGTCTGGTGATTCAGGGGGCCAGTCTACAGAATATCCGCTCGCTCCACAGGCTGTATGCACTCGTACCAGCAACGCAGTGCTCCTGAGTAATACTCTCGTAGCTGAACGAAATAACCTCTTCCGGTTGCCCCTGACTATTGAGGATGGTATGAGGCACCTGTAACGTGATTCTGGCTATTCTGGCGTTGATCAGTTTTACCCGATAATACAATTCATTAATCCCAAACCGGTTAGTCCGGTAAAACTCAAAATCACAGGTCAGGCATTCATTCTCATTAATCGCCTTGCTCAATAGTGGAGTAGATTTATCCACCGGTTTACTCATATCCAGCGTTTGATGATTAACGTTTTGCGCCCGGCTCAGTCCATGTTTGAGACTTGTCACCATAATCTGATCCAGATGCGCCAGCTGCGCTTTATTTCCGATGGATGCCAGCGACGAACATCCTGCTGAAATCAGCCCCTGAAGCTGTCCGTTTAATGTCAGATACACAAGATTTGCCATAGCAATACTCCTTTATTTTCCTGGTTTACCGTCCGGCGTTTCCGGCGTCTGGCTCTGCGACAACAGCAGCCAGCGACTCAGCACCCCGTCCAGCCGTTCGTTGATCTGTTTTTCCAGCATCCCGGTATTTTTTCCGGCAGACTGCGCCTGCTGGTACTGTGTCAGAAGGTATTCCAGCGGCGTGTCCTGATTCAGCGAGCGCTCAGCCTGGTAAACCACGGTTTTGATATAAGAGAGCGTGAAGCCTTCTTTCGCCTGCTCACGCTGAACCAGCAGTTCGGCAAACGAACGCAAATCTGCCCGCGTCTGCTGCCAGCCCAGCATCTGCGGGCTGTTCGCCGCGCGACCTTTCAGGGTGTCGTTCCACGTGGTGGTGGCCTGCTGCTGCTGCAGACTCTCCGGCCAGCGGCTGTCGGCCATCCGGACCATTCGCTGACCGGCTTCCAGCGGCTGCAACGGCGAAGCACCGGCCAGTTGCTGTAGCCGTTGCGGGTAATCGCTCAGTTGTGGCGATGCCAGCCAGACTGTTGCCGCCCCCTGCGCCGTATCACGTGCCGCCGCCACCTGCTGTTGCAGAGGATAAACCTGCCACCACCAGACGACAGCCGTGACAACCGCGCTACAGAGTATCCCGGCGATAAAACCTTTGAGGGTGTTTCCCGATATCCCCCGGGTCCGGGACGATACTGCGGCTGCCTCTTCGGGGACGACTACCCTCACCTCTGGCAGTTCCGGCAACGGCGGTACGGGAGCGCCAGCCGTTTCCATGCTCTCTGGCATATACATCAACGTGCGAACCGTGGTTTTCGCCGCCGCGTTTGCCGTTTTCTCTCTCGGCTGAGGCTCGCAGCGTTTTCGCGTGTTCTGCACAAAATAGAGCAGATTTTCCACCCGGGGGATGCGCTTAAGCTCCACCTGCTGGAGTTTGTCGCAAATCACCTGCAGCGCCCACTCCACGCGATACAGCAGCGGCAGGTCCGCTTCGGAAAAAGCCAGCTGCTGGCGCAGAATATTGCCGGTCCGGGCGTTGAACCAGTCCAGCATTTCCGTGCGCGCGGCCCCACCCTGCGGCCAGAACTTATCCCATTCGCGGCCAATCATCGCCGCCAGCAGCTCCACGCCTTCGCAGAACCCGGCCAGCCCCTGCGTACGCGTGCGCGCCAGCGTGTAGTAGCTGGCGGTATGCAAATCCACGCCGTTGGACTTAAAAATGGTCAGCGCCAGCGACTCCACCAGCATCCAGTTCATCTCCAGCTGCGCCGGGTGGCTGGCCTTGTTGATCTCCTCGCGCATGGCGCTGAACTCCGGCAGACCGCGCGGATCCTGGCCGGTGATAATCGTCTGAATATCCGTACTCATCGTCGTCACCTCCTCAGTACAACGTATCCGGCAGCCGGAACTGGCTGAACAGCCCGCCGGCAAACGGGTTGTCCTGCGTATCGGTGTGGATACGGTAAGTCATGGTGCCGCCGTCCACTCTGAAGCGGGCGGTAAAAGTGCCGTCCTGCACGCTGGTGAGTTGCCCTGCGCCAAACAGGCGGAACTGCGCCCACGGGCCACTGAAGGCAATACTGCGCGGCGAGGTGTTGCCCCCCGCGCCCACCAGCGTCAGCTTGCTCTCATTGCCTTCGCGCATATTGTTCGGCCACACCAGGTGCGCCGTGTAGTTGCGCCCCTGAGCGTAATCCACCAGTTGTCCGTCCAGGTTCAGTACGCTGCGCCGCTTGTTGCCCGACAGCGCCACGGTTTCCACCGCGAACTGCGCCCCCAGCCCGTTCTGCGGGCTGAAGAAGATGTCGCGGATCTTCTGCGCGGTATCGAGCTGGTTCAGGACATCTTCACGGATCACCACACTGTCTTCCCCGTTCAGCCCCTGGCTGTTTTCCACAAACAGTTGCAGGTTCTGCTGGTAGAACGTATCCAGCACGCCTCCCGGTTTAAAGAAGCGTTCAAACGCATCCAGCGAGGCATCTTCTTTCGACCGGGCGTTAAACGGATATTTATCCGCCAGCTGATCGTTGAAGGTTTTCACCACATTGTCGCGCCAGTCCACCTCCATATAATGGACCGCCTCTATCATCACCACATGCCACGCCTGCTCCGCCAGCTTACCCACCCACCGGTTAAGCGGCGCAGGCAGGGTTTTCGCCATCTGGCGGGTGGCGAAAATCGGATCGCTGCTGTTCTGATCCAGCCGGAGCTGCACCGCCTTCAGGGCCGATTTTCCCGGCACCGGCGCGTTCTGTATCGCCAGCAGATAGCGGTGCAGTTCGGTCAGTTGCTGATAGACCGCCTGCAGGGTGCTGGCTTTGTCCTTCTGCTCTTCCAGGGTACTGTTTTCGGGCGCAAACTCATGCCCCAGACGGTTCAGCAGTTGCCAGTCAGGTTCGGCCTGCGCCTGGGCGCGTTCCTTGTCGCTCAGCTTTTCAGGCAGGAGCGGCGGACGGGTATTGTCACGCAGCGCCGTCAGAACCCGCTGAAAAGGCTGATCGCCGCTGACAATCTGCTCCAGCGCACCGGTCAGTTCCGCCAGATTTTCATATCCCCGGACATTCAGGTTATCCATGCCAGCCCGCCAGGTGGCGGTGTAATCGCTGATATACTGCTCAATAAGCTGGCGCTGAATTTCCGTCCGGTCAGCCTCGCTGTAGGTCACATTGTGCGTCAGGGCCAGCACCCAGGAATCCATGGCGGTCAGCTTCACCAGCTCCTCACGCTGCTTCACAAAATAGCTCTGCAGGCCGTAACGGGTCAGAAACTGCGGAACGATCAGCTTATTGTCGCCGGTGGAAATAAATGTCTGATCAAACGTCGGTCCAGTCTGATCGCGCAGGCTGAGATCGGCGGGCAGTACGCCCAGCGCCCGCGTTTTCAGGCTCTGGTATACCCGCTGATAAACCGGCAGCTTACTCAGCTCTTTCTGCGCCGCGGCGACGGGTTTACCATAAGGTGCCCACAGGCTGACGGCGTCGGCATCCCCCTGCTGGCGCTGTGCGTGCCAGTCGGTGTGCGCCAGCGCATAATCAAGATGTGACATCAGTTGCGCCTGAACATCACGCTTTCCGTGAAACTGTTCGCTCCAGCGTTTCGCCATAAACTGCTTCACCACCGCATCATTGCGCCCGCTCTTGTCCTCCAGCATGCGGATGACACGCAATGCGGCGAGTTTCTCTTCCGACTCCGGTGGCGCACTGTTCATCTGCTTCACCAGCCCGTTCAGCAGTGCCGGGAGATAACGCTGTTCCAGCAATTTAAGATACGTCTGCTCCACGTAAGGCCCCACCCGCGTCCCCTGATAGAGCCCCATATCCGCCAGCCAGCTTCTGTCTCCCCAGTCGCCGTAGGCCAGTGTGGCATCACGCACCGGGTTCAGCAGAGGCAGTTGCAGATAACCGCTGTCATCCATGCCCTGCGGCGGCGGCACCGCCATAAAGGACTTCGCCTGCGCCAGCACGGTCTGCCCGGCGCGGTAGTTTTCGTTATACCCGTGATGCCAGCCCCAGATAAGCAGTAACCCTGCCACCGCGCCGCATCCGGCGAAGAGACTCATCCGGTGACGAGACTGGGTCAGCCACAGGCGGTTTTCCCCGGCCAGATTCGGCTCGGCCAGCAGCACCTGCGGGAACAGCTCACGGGTAAAGTACGGCGTGGTATCGACCAGCGGCCAGGCAACCATGGAACTCTGTTCCAGCCCGTACTGGCGGGCGGCGGACTGGGTAAAAATGTCATCCATCTGTCCGCGCTGCAGGGAAGAGGTCAGATAGACGCCGCGCAGGCAGATATCCTGGTGCTCACCGTCCAGTAACGCTTCCAGCAGTCGGGCAATTGTCTCCCCGCCCCCCAGCATCTGGCGGGAGAAACTGAACGCCGCGCTGCGTGCCGCCGGGGCGGACTGGCTGAGCATCTGGTCCGCCAGCGCCAGGTTCATTTGCTGTCCCCAGGACTGCCAGAAGGTATCCAGCTCACGGCGCCAGTCGTCGCGTTCATGGGCATTGCGGGTGAACGTCACCCCCAGAATACTGTCGCGCCCGTTGCGATCCAGGGCACGGAACCAGGCGGCAAACCCGGCCAGTAGATCCAGCTTGGTCAGCACGATATAGACCGGCAGACGGGAATGCAGAGTCTGGCGGATCGCCTGCAGCTGGCCGCGCAACGTCTGTACCAGATGCTCGTGGCGTCGTTTGTCGGCGGTAAGTAAATCAGGCAGATCCAGCGTCAGGATCAGGCCGTTAAGGGGCTGGCGCGTGCGTTTCTGCAGCAACCATCCCAGCCAGTGCTCGCGCAGGCGACGGTGTAACTGGTTGCCGTCATCCGGATCTGCCAGCACGCCATCAGTATCAAAAATCACCGCCTGTCTGCCGACATACGGCGTGATAAAGACCTGCTGGTCGGCTCCCCGGCTGGCGTCCGGCGTATAGATCACATCTGCCGGAAATCCTTCGCGCAACAATGTTGTTTTGCCGCTGCCCGCCGGACCGGTCACCAGGTACCACGGCAGTTGCCACAGATAGCGACGACTGTCCAGATGGCGCTGCAGCCGCAGCAACCAGCGGTCGAGGTAACGCTGCTGAACGTTGACGGCCACAGTAAGCGGATCCAGCTCTTCCTGACGCTGCTGCTTCTGCTGTTTTTCCACCCGCTGCAGGCGTTTTACCACGCTTACAGTCAGCCAGATGAGGGCCAGCAACACCCAGACCGCCGTCGCCAGCCAGCGACTGGTCAGCGGTTTCAGCCAGTATGTCTCGTAGAACCGCCACGCCGGGCCTTTCCACCAGATCCATACCAGCAATATCACCCACGCCAGTGCCAGCAGCCAGGCCACGGATACTTTAAACCGGGGCATCGCGGGTCTGAGCATAGATGCCAGCCCGCTGAACAGCGGGGGAATACGGGGAGTCGGTATTCTGAACACAAAACGCTCCTGTTTTATTCGCTCGCCGTTTCCGTCGCGAGTTTCGTTTCCAGCTGTTCCAGCAACGCCGGTTCCCAGTCGGACAGCATGGTGTGCAGTCCAGCCTTAAACAGCATCCGGTAATGGTATTGTGCAAGCTGGGTCATGCCAGCGGCTTCCTGCAGTTGCGCCGTCAGATACTGGCGGTAAAACTGCGCGCGCGGCGTATTACCGGGCTGCTTTTCAGCCAGCGCCAGCGCCGCCTCCAGTCCCTGCTCCTGCCAGCACTGCCAGACCTGCTGCGTCATATCATCCGTGGCAACCGCAACGGCGGCAGGTTTCTGCGGTTCATCGGCCAGCCACTGCCGGGTGGCGTCGCTGATAAACGGCGAACGGTCGTTAAACAGCAGGGAAGTAAGCGCAGGCAGACACGCCACAAAACGACGAACTTCATCACGCACCGCCTGCGCCACGTCGGAGTGGCCGAGCTGCTGCGCTATCTGCGCCGAAAGGTGATGGCCGTCCAGCCAGTAGGGCGCCAGCAGCAGGCTCTGTTCCACCTGCTGCCAGAGCGTCATATCCGCACGGGCAAGACGAGCCTGGTAGTCAGCGACCATATCGGCAGAGACCGCCGCCAGTGGCGTGCGACCGTCGCTCTCCGCCTGCGGGGCAGAGGTAATGTTCTGCCACAGGGCGTGACGGCGCAGGCGGTATCCCTGCGGCGATGCAGGCTGACGTTCGCAGATAATGCCAGCCACCTTCAGCAGCGTGTCACGCCAGGCTTTATCGTCATGGCTGTCGATGTTCACCACAGGTGCAGGCACTGTTGCAGCAGGAGCCTGCTCGGCTGCCGGGACGCTGGCGCGGGTGACGTCGCCCGCAGGCTGCGTGGACGTAGTCATCGCGGGTGAACTGTCACGAAACACCCGCTGGTACTGCGCGAACAGGTCATCGGTGGCAGACGCCAGTTCCGGCATTCCGCACGCCTGCCAGCACTGCGCCAGTTTTGCCAGTTCCCCCAGCAGAGCATCACGCTGCTCCGGGGTAGATGTGGCAGCAAATCCCCCCATGCCAGGTTCAAAGCGTTTCAGGATCTGGTCGGCAAAGCGTTTCTTATTCGCGGCGCTCTGCGGCCAGGCAATGGTCCAGTAATGGGTGACGTATTGTGTCAGTACGCTGAGCGCAAGTAGCGGGTTACCCGCATGTTGCAGGGTGCGCAGCAGATGTGACACCAGGCGAAAATCCTTACTCTCCGAGGCCAGAAGCTGCAGCCCCTGCCGCTGGAGTTCCGGGACATCAAGCTGCGCGTGGTTCAGCGAACCCAGCTTGACAATTTCACCGTCGATATATTCCCACTGCGGGTTTTCATCGCTGAGTTTACTGGCCAGTTTTTCTTCCGGCAGCGCTTCCAGCAGATGCGCCAGCCAGACGTCCGGGTTATGTATATCCATATCGTTATTCCCCCGCCCAGTGGCAGGCTTCACGCAGCGGCGCAAGAGTCTGCGCCAGTCCGTCAATGTTAAAGGTCAGTTGTCCGGAGCTTCCGTTCCCGGTTTCCAGGGTTAACGTTTTTGCGTCGAACAACTGTTTAATCTCGTCAATTCCCGCCAGACCCCGGCTGGCCTCCAGCAGATAGCCGTTTTCACGCACAAACCAGCGGGAACGGAACTGGCCGCTATCCGTCTTCAACGTCACCGGAATATCGCTATCCTGCCGGGGGGATGCGAGCGCCACCTGCATCCGGGTGATATTGTCGACACAGCTGAACATCAGCACCGGGCGCGGCGGCAGGCTGCCGATAGCAGGCGTGGTGATAATCACCGCCGGACGTTCACCTTCGGTACGGGTCAGCAGCAGCGCCGTGGAGTTATCCACGCGCTGCGCCTCCTGCTCAAAGGCTCTTTTGCGCGCCTCGCCGTCATAGCGCGCCTTCACCAGCGCCCCGGCAAAGCCGGTGTCAGGCTGCGGTGACAGAATGCGGTCATAGCAGTCCAGACGCTCCAGGGCGGCAGGCTGTTTCCGGCAGGCCGACATTACGTTAAGCGTGGTCTGCGCATCCGCCGTCTCACTGGCATACACCGGTGAAACCGTCAGCAACAGGGGCAGCAGCCAGCAGGCAGAAGGTCTCATACCGTGCATTCTACCTCTGTTACCGCATCCTCCACGTCGGCAGTAAACACACTGTCCTGCACATCCAGCGTGATACGGGCGACAGCCGTATTCGCCGCCATCTTCTGCAACAGCAGCAACGAGAGCGGCGGCAGCATATCGCCGTCAATAACCGACTCCAGCATGCGGGCCCCGTTTTCGGCGCGGGTAACGCGCTGCATAATTTCATCGGTCACACCCGGTGTAATCTCCACCTCTGCGCCGAAGCGGGTTCGCAGCACGCCGTCCAGACGGGCGAGTTTTCCGGCAATAATGGTAGTCAGCGTTTCGCGTGACAGTGGCAGATAGGGCACTACTTCCATTCGCGCCAGCAGCGCTGGTTTAAAGAAGTCCGCCAGCACCGGATACAGGGCTTCCTGCATGACGTCCGGATTATCCGCATGTTCGACAATCACCTGATAACCGAGGTTGGAGGTCAGGAAGAAAACGATGTTTTTACAGTCGATCAGTCGCCCTTCGCCGTCAGCCATCTCGCCTTTGTCGAAGGCCTGATAGAACAGGTTGAGCACGTCAGGGTGCGCTTTCTCCACCTCATCCAGCAGCACCACGGAATAGGGTTTCTGGCGAATCGCTTCGGTCAGCACGCCGCCCTCGCCATAGCCTACATAGCCCGGCGGTGAGCCAATCAGGCGCGAGACGGTGTGTTTCTCCTGGAATTCGCTCATATTGATGGTGGTAAGGTACTGACGCCCGCCGTAGAGCAGTTCAGCCAGTTGCAGCACGGTTTCTGTTTTACCCACACCGCTGGGACCGGCCAGCAGAAACGCGCCAAGCGGACGCCCCGGACGACGCAGATCGGCGCGCGCCGTCAGCAGGTGTTTATGCAGATGTTGAATCGCCAGGTCCTGGCCTTTAATGGTCTCGCCCAGCCACTGCGGCAGATCGGTAATGACCGACATTTCATTTTGCGACAGGCGATTGAGCGGGACGCCGGTCCATTCAGCAATGACCGCCGCGATTTGCTTTTTGTCCACATGCGGTGATACCAGCAACTGCGTATGGTGCAAGGTATCCAGCTCAGCGCTCAGGGACGCCAGGCGTTCCGCCGCGGAGGTTGTCTCTTCTGGAACGGTATTATCCTGCGCCTCTGCTTCCGTCAGTAATGTCTGACGCAGCGCAATAATTTCCTGTACCAGCGTCTGCTGCTGGAGCCACGCGGCATCCAGCGCCTGAAGTTCTGCCTGCGCTGTTTCATACTGCGCGTGAACCTCATCGCGCCGGCCACCGTCCGGGCGCAGACCGATGCGGATTTCCCGCTCAAGCTGGCGGATCTCCGCCTCGCACTGCTGGCACAGGGTGGTCAGCGCTGAGATTTGTTTTGGCGGCGAGGACAGATTGATTGCCACGCGGGCGCAGGCGGTATCCAGTACGTCGATAGCTTTATCCGGCAGCTGACGCCCGGAGAGATAGCGCTCGCTTAACGTGGCAGCCGCCTGCAGCGCGTCGTCGTCAATCAGCACGCCGTGCGCCTGCTCATACACCGCCGCCAGCCCGCGCAGAATAATGGTGGCTTCGGCAGCACCGGGTTCGCGTACTTTTACCAGCTGGAAGCGTCGCGACAGCGCGGCATCTTTTTCAAAGTATTTTTTGTATTCGCTCCAGGTCGTGGCAGCAATGGTTTTCAGCTCGCCGCGCGCCAGCGCCGGTTTCAGCAGGTTGGAGATATCCAGCCCGCCCTGCTGGTTGCCCGCACCAATCAGCGTGTGAGCCTCGTCGATAAACAGAATGACGGGGACCGGCGACTGAATCACTTCCGCCATCAGCCCCTTAAAACGCTTCTCAAACTCGCCCTTAACGGAAGCCCCCGCCTGCAACGCCCCCAGATCCAGCGTCATGATATCGGTATTTTTCAGTTTGTCCGGCACCTGACCGGCGACAATACGCAGCGCCAGCCCTTCGATCAGCGCGCTTTTGCCCACCCCCGCCTCTCCCACCACCACCGGGTTGTTCTTGCGACGGCGGCAGAGAATATCGATCATCAGGTCGATTTCACTGTCCCGGCACAGCACCGGGTCGAGCCGTCCCTGACGGGCGTCTTCAGTCATGTTTTTGGCGTAACGGGCAAGGAGACACTCTTCTGAACGCACTGCCGTGGGAGCCGATTTATCCGCATTCAGCATGACCGACTCCGCCGACTCCCGCGTCCAGTCGGCAAAATCCTGGCGTAACCGGTCGCGGTTAATCCCAGTCAGCAACCGGGCTGCGGCAGGCGGCACATAGCGCGACGCAGAATGCAGCAGAGCCAGCAGCAGGATACCGCCGCGCAGCTCGCTGGACTGCATTTCCGCCGAGGCCAGCAGCCAGCCATCGCGCAGCCATTCAACCAGCAGCGGCGAGAATACCGGATAGCTGTCGGTATGGCGCATGGTGGCGTAATGCTCCACCGTCAGCGCCTGTCCCAGCTCATCCACGCTTATCTCTGCCCTTTCCATAATCACCCGCAGGTCGCAGCGCGGAATGGCCAGCATCTGGGTCAGCACATGGCTGACGGTGATTTCGGTGGCCTGCTGGCTCATACAGGCCGTGGCGGCCATTTCCAGCGCCTGACGGGAGAACGGGTTCAGCCGTTTAACCAGCGTGGAGATATCAATCTGAATCATGGGTGTCCTTACCTGGCAAGCAGCCGGTTTAACTGGTGAAGAATGTCCTGCGTCTGGCCGTCAAGGCGCAGCAGATAAAACAGATACACCAGGGCGAGCACAACCATGCCGCCCAGCAGAAGGTGTCTGACGGTCAGGCGTTTTATCAGCCGGTAGCGTCCCCCCTGCGCGACCTGATTCTGGTGTAGCAGCGGAAACGGCGCATCGCCGCGAAGCGGACGCAGCACGTGGTGCAGGCGGCGGTATATCTGTTCAAACTCGTCCTGACTCTGCTGCGCCACTTTGTAGCGCCCGCGAAAACCGAGTGAAAAGCAGAGGTATAAAAACTCCAGCAGATCCTGGTAGCGTTTTGGTTCACGCATCAGGCGTTCCAGCAGAATAAACACCTTTTCCCCGCCCCAGGCCTCGTTGTGGAAATGGACCAGCAGCGACTGCCTGATCCACTCGTTTTTGTTTGACCAGCCGTTGCCGAGCGCCGCCTCATCAATAAAGGTGCAGAGGATGTAACGAAACGACACAATCACGCCCGGCTCATAGCCCTGCTCCTGCAGCAGTTGCTCCACCGCCTGCACGTCGGTCACCACCTGCGCAAACAGGTGTTCCGGCATATTCAGGCTGTTCATCCCCGACAGGCGCATCACCATGCCCAGCAGCGGCGTAGCGGCATCGATCATCGGATTCAGGCTGTTGCCGCGCAGCGCCAGGCGATACTGGCGACCGAAGTCCGATTCAGACGGCAGGACGAATTCGCTCATCGTCTTATCCTCTTATCGCCCACAGTTGCATATCCAACTCCGGGAAGGTCCCGGAAATATGCATCGCCAGCGCGCCCGCCTTCACCACGTCCTGCCAGGCGGAACTGCCTTTCTCCAGCTCAAAGTAGACATAGCCATCGTGGTACGGCAACTGACGGGGGGCCGCCGGCAGCGCGCGCAGCGGAATACCCGGCACCTGCACGCTGACCATATTGCGGATTTTGTCGGTGGCGGCGATTTTCGACTGCTGGGTAAACTGGAGGATTAGCTGGGCATGTGGCATCCGGGCGCGAACCGCCAGCACAAAGACACCGGACTGCAACAGACCCGGATCGTTGACCGTGGCCAGATAGACGCCTTCGGTAAAGATCAGCGGCAGGTTCTGCGCACGGGGTTGCAGGACAATATTGAGCGCCCGACGCACCTCCGGGATCACCGTTTTAAAAGACTGCGTCAAATCGCGATGGTCATAAGGTTCAACGACACAAGGGAGACGGCTGTTTTCGGTAAAGGTCATCAGCTCGCCCAGCAGGCTGACCAGATCCAGATAAAAGGTTTCTGGATGCAGGATATGCAGACGCGCCCGGTGCGAAAAATGCATCTGCCAGCGGTTAAGCATTTGCAGCATCATAAACTCGGCGACGTCCGCGATCCCGCTCTGCTCCGGCGAGCCGATACGCTTCGCCAGATCGGCGGCCCGGGTGGCGATCAGCCCCTGCACGTCACCGACAAAGCGGTTCAGAACCGGGCTGACGCGCAGCGTCTGGCAGGTCGGGATGAAATCATCATCCAGTACCAGCGCGCCGCCGGCCTGAAAACTGCGGATACGGCACAGCGGCAGCACCACCATCGCGCTGAGATCCTCTGCGCCACTGACGATTTTCGGCCCCAGCTGGCCCAGCGTCAGCGACTGCATATCGCCGTCATTGCTGTGTACGTCGCGGACATCGGTGTGCACCACGCTGTAGCGCTCCGAACTCTGCCCCGCGCTGCGAATGCCCTGTACTTCGCTGATATTATGGGTGGCGACCGGCAGCGCCAGATAAATATCTTGGCTTTCCGGTGTGGTGAGTTCCCGTGGCTGATACGGCAGCGGCAGCAGATCCTGTTCAGGAATGCGGAACACGGTGCCGTCCGGTAGACAGCCCGCCGCCCGGTCGATCATCACCTTGCCCTGCGCCAGCAGTTCAGTATTCAGCGACAGCCCGGTAAATCCCCAGGCAAAATCACCCAGCGCATCCAGCCGCTCGCACAGCATCGCGTCGTTATGGCGCTGCTGCTGCTGAAAGTGCTGGGGCAGCGCAAACATCCCTTCCTGCCAGAGCACCCGGTTTTTCATTGTGGCCATCGTTATTTGTCCTCGGTCTTCATTTCAATACTGTTCTGGCGTACGTGCACCAGCAGGCGGTAGTGATGCCCGGTTCCTTCCACCGGCACGATTTGCTTCCATTCGCTGGCCTGGTCGTCGGAGAAATAGGCGACGATGCCAATAAACTGTGTTTTTGCATCCAGACTCACGTCAGGCAGCGTTTTGAGCGTGTCCGGCAGCAGGGTAAAATCCTGGTGGTCGAGATAGTTTTTCCCCAGCGCTTCCGGCAGTGGCGTGGAGGCCATCAGGTCGTAATCCGCCGCCTGAAATTTTGAGTCATCGGTCAGGTACACCAGTTGCACATCAACCGGGGCAGGCTCGCCCTCGCCGTTCAGGTTGCTGTCCGGCTCGGTCAGCAGCGTGAGGGTGACCGCAGAAGACTGCTGTTTCAGATCGCCAACCTGAATACCGGGATCGGCAATCACCTGGCCGATCTTTTTGGTCATCGTGCAGCCACTGACGCTGAGCGCCAGCATCAGCATGACAAAAAAGCGTCTCATGCTTCCGGTTCCCGCTGCTTCTCACGCAATACCCGGTCATACACCTGGGCATAGACCTCGTTAAACAGCATGGCGAATCCCTGCTGCCTGTCCGAAGCCAGTTCGGCGTAATAGTGGCGGTACATTTCCCATGCTCCGGCATCGTCCAGCTCCCGGCGCAGCTCATGGCTGCGGCGATACTGCACAAAG
Organism: Citrobacter sp. wls710; assembly: GCF_005281115.1. NCBI lineage: Bacteria > Pseudomonadati > Pseudomonadota > Gammaproteobacteria > Enterobacterales > Enterobacteriaceae > Citrobacter > Citrobacter sp. wls710. The sequence continues at coordinate 14,942 of NZ_SZXD01000064.1, read as the reverse complement.
CGGCGCAGCAGGCTCTGCGGCGAGAAGGCCTCCAGCATCACCCGCAGCGCTTCGGCTATCGCCGCCCGGTTGGCCTCTTCGTGGTGGCGGACGTTACGCAGGCTCTCGCGAATGGCGGCAGGTGCCGCCAGATGCACCGGACTTTTGCCTTCGGCGAACATCACTTCCAGCGCCGTGGCGTAGTCAAGATTCAGGCGCAGCGGGTTATCTTCCAGCGGGCGCAGGTGTTTGTCCGACAGACTGTTCTGGCTGTGCTGTAAATCCAGCAGTCCCTGAATCGCGGCCTGCAGGGCGCGTCCGCTCTCTTCCAGAAAGGCGTCGGCGTCCTGCGAATTGTGCACGCTGAGCGAACTGCCCAGCCCGCGCAGCAGCGGCGTTACCGCCAGATGTTTCTGCGCCGTTTGCGCCGCAGTAAACTCATCTTCATCACGCGGGTCCGCATATACCGGGGGCAGATCCATAAAAGAGGTGTCCAGTCCACCATTGGCCTGCAGATCCGACAACGGCACGGTCCGCTGCCCGTAAGTCGCCGGTGCGGCGGTCAGACTTTCACTCTCTAACACCTGTAAAGGGTCGGAGGAAAAGCTGTTGACCACCGTGGACGTCAGCTGGTGACGCTGCTGCAGCCCCGGATATTCCGGCTGGCCGTCGGTAGAAATCAGCGCCTCCACCAGACCGTCACGCTGCGTCACAATGCTTTCCGGCGTCGCCATCTGCTCGTCATAGCTGATGCGTTTGCCTTCGTGCAGAAAGACTTTTAATGCCAGCGCGCCCAGACTGATTTCATCCCCCTGACGCAGACGTACCAGCCCGGCGTCGGAGGCCACTGGCGCCAGGTTTATCATCAGCCCCGGCATCAGGCTGCGCAGGCAGAAAGCGCCGTCATGCAGCACAATGGCGCAGGCGCGCCCGGCAACCGAACCGGCCCGATCCTGTACCGGCCAGTGGCACCCTTCCGCATGGCCTATCTCGCCGCCGTCACCGGAAAACAGGCATTTTGCGGCGCGACCGCTTTCCAGTTCATTGCCGTTCATTACCTGAAGCGTCAGCGACAGTGTGGAAGACTGTGATTTTTCCTCAGCCATATATGACTCCATGTAATTTATTCCCTGATGTGGAGAGTGACGGAAGGCGAAGCCACCGGCTGGCCAATAAAACTGGTCCGTCCCAGACGGGAACACGATTTATCCCCCAGCCGCATCCTTCTGGCCTGCTCCGGTGCCAGACCCAATTGCAGATCCCAGGCAAGCTGGTCACGCAACAGAAACGAAATAAACATTTTCAGCGCCTGATGATCATCCCCGTCAGGTAAAAACGACAGATAACGCGCAATATCCAGGCCGTTAATCCGCAGCAGGAATTTACCGCTGCGATCCGGTACCCGCGCGCCGAGTGTGAAATTGACGCCCAGCACAGAGCGTCCGGCGACATGTCCGTCGGTTCGTATCTTCGGATTACGTACCCCCACCCGGTTCTGCTCTGACGGCTCGATCGCCACTTTGCGCAGTTGCCAGCTCTCAATCGTGACATCCGGCAAATCAAAACAGTGGGATACCAGATTACATACCACATCCGGCGAACGCCCCGGCGTCGCCAGTATTCCGGCATAGGCCAGCATTTTGCTGTGGTTGATGGCGAGCCTGTCGCGTGCACTGCGGTTACCCAGCCCGACAAGGGAATACATACGCTGTGAAAAGACATCCGTCCCGCCATTGCGAAAACAGATGTAGTAGCGATACTTACGCCAGGCGTGGTAAGCAAACTGCGTCCAGCGATGGCTGAACAGATCCAGAAAATCTTTCAGCCCTTCTTCGTTCTGTGCAGATTCCCGTGCCATCCGATCAAGGTAATAACCCGGAAGCGGCGACTGGCTGCCGGAAAAGCCGAGAAATGTTGAGGTCAGCGTGAACTGCCCGTTATCTCTGCGCGTGAGCGACGTCAGATCGCTCCCCGGAAAAGCGATGCTGGCATCAGATTTAAACAGCACCCCCTCATCTTTCGGCTCGGTACGCAGAGAAGGTTCACTGTCCGGTTCGCCGTAGCGGCGATAGAGCGACTCCAGCAGGGTATAGAAATTGATGCCGCGCACATCTGCCGGAAATATCACATCAGGGCGTGCTGGCCGGTACTCTTCCATTCCCAGACCTCCTGACTTTCTGTATTGATAATTTTCAGGCAGTGGAATGAATTGATGCTGGCGTACAGGGCAAAGAACTCAGACAGCACGACACCTAACAGATAAACCTCACCCTCACAGATAAAGGGTGCCGGATTGATCCACAACGAGGTCGCAAGCCCCCTTACCGGAACGCCTTTGAACAACCGATCCACCGGTTTAGTTTCCATTTTCTCAATTGCGTCCAGTTTTTGCTGTGACAACCGGGCCTGCTGTGGATGATGGATGCCGGGTAAATCGAAAGTACGCAGGATCTGTACCAGCGCATCACGGTCCAGGAGAGAGAGATAATTCAGGTTCATACTGGAAATCAGTGACCAGTGCATATCGCCATCCGTGACCGGGTACAATGGCCGCGTCGGGCGCGTGACATTGCTGAAGCTGGCTACGGCCGGGTTTTTCCCCACAGCCACGCAGATATCGCCAGTGTGCAGCTCCGCAGGCAGCATCCTGTTAGTACAGACCAGCGAAGCAGTAATGACCTCGCCCTCCAGCATGGACGGCTCAGGCAGCCTACCATCGGCGTGAACAAAGGCGATGGCATGCTCAAGGCCACGATGAAACAGGGACGTTTTTGTCCGGTGGTGCCAGTACACCACCTCACGCTGGCGGCTGTATTCAAGCTGGTGATTGAAACTTTCAAACTCTGGCCAGGACCGGGTTTTCTTCCCTTTTACAGAGAGCTCATCTGTCTCCGCGCTTTGGCCCGCCACAGATTTAACCCGGAAAATATCATAAGCATCCGGGTGCTGATGGCTGGCTTTCAGCGGATATTGCGGCGTACTTCCATCCGGCCTGACCGGTTCCGCATGGTGAACAAACAGGTTGACGGCAGGTATGCAGTAAAGCCGCAATGAACTCTCGCGCAGTTTGATATCCACCGGCAACGGCTGATTAAAATGCAGGCGCAATGTAAAAGAACCCGCAGGAAAATCTTCCGGTAATGCCGCGACATCCCGCAGATGAAAGAAAAAAAAGCTTTCCGGGTAGCAAAAATACTCCTGCAGCACACGGTAGCCGTTGTGAACGTTTTTAGGCCACGGCAGTAGTGCATCACCACGTTCAAACCCGGCGGCTCCCAGCCACAGTTCTGGTAACGCAATGCGACGCTCACCCGCAATCAATTCCGCATCCATCAGGCGTTCACTGAACCACAGATAGAGCTGATGCCGGGTATAGTCATCGTCGTTCCCCAGCCAGAAAGTGAGTTTATTCAAATCTACCGTTCCGGCAGCTACTCCCGTATCCCTGTAAAAATCGATATCAACAATGCCCTCTTTTAAGGTACTGGCGTTACGGACATCAAGGAGTTGCAACGGCTGCAACCACATATCCCGCGCCAGAGTAAAATGACAGACAGGAACAAAAGCATCTTCCTCATCTGTTATTGCCCCTTTATGTCCAGATGAGTGGTTGTTATTTGGGCGTGTAGTGACCAGTTCATCACGTGAAACCTGTACTGGCGCTTTCAGGTTGTTTTCGGGTCTGTATTCAACCACCGTCATCGATGGAACCGGACGCAGGTAATTGGGCCAGAGCATCCGGATAATCCCATGGGTAAACTCCGGAAATTCATCTTCCAGTTTTTGCCGCAGCCCCCCTGACAGAAAAGCGAAAGCTTCCAGCAGACGCTCCACGTCCGGATCGCCTTCCTTTTCCGCCAGAAAACGGGCCAGATAGGGTTTATCCTCTGCCAGCAACTTGCCTAACTGGCGCAGATAATCCAGCTCTTCCCGGTAGTAACGTTCCTCAAAAGCCATTTTGTCACTCCACCCGGTAGCGCTGGCGGTTATCCAGCAGGATCTCAAACTCCAGGAGATCACTGGCATCGTTAAAACTCACCTGCGCCACAATATGAAAACGTAATTCCTGCGGAGCACTGACATCCGGTGAATCGGCATCTACCGTCACATCAAAGAGTCGGGGTTCGTAACGGAGAATGCAGTCACGAATTCCTCGGCCAATTTCCTGACGGAAATCACTGGAGACCAATGCATCATCATTCAGATCAGGAATGCCCAGCTCCGGCGAACCATAGCAACTGCCGGAACGGGTATTCAGAACGTTTTCCAGGTTGCGTCTGATGGACTGTAACAACTGCCCTGGCGACGGTAAGCGGCGCGACGATCTGGCCGCATTCCCCACCCGCTCAAACAAACTTCCCTGCATTCCGATATCCCGTTCCGTCATGGTGATTAATCCCGGTCGAGACGGCCAACGAGGGACAGTTCAAAACTGGCGCCCATATATTTGAAATGCGGACGCACGGAGAGCGCTACCTGATACCAGCCCGGTTCACCTTCCACATCCAGCACTTCAATTTTCGCCTGACGCAGCGGCTTACGGCTGCGCACTTCAGCTGGCGGATTTTCCTGATCGGCCACATACTGGCGGATCCAGGTATTCAGTTCGCGCTCCAGATCGCCACGCTCTTTCCAGGAGCCGATCTGTTCGCGCTGCAGAACTTTGATGTAGTGCGCCAGGCGGCTGATAACAAAGAGATACGGTAGCTGGGTACCCAGCTTGTAGTTGGTCTCCGCTTCTTTGCCTTCCGGGGTATTGGGGAATACTTTTGGCTTCTGTACCGAGTTAGCCGAGAAAAAGGCAGCGTTATCACTGCCCTTACGCATGGTCAGAGTAATGAACCCCTCTTCAGCCAGCTCAAATTCACGGCGGTCAGTGATCAGTACTTCGGTCGGAATTTTAGCCTGCAGTTGTCCCATCGCGTCATACAGATGAACCGGCAGATCTTTAACCGCACCACCGTTCTGCGGACCGATGATATTCGGGCACCAGCGATACTTCGCAAAGCTGTCCGCCATATTGGTAGCCAGCAGGAATGCCGTATTCCCCCACAAATAATCATCATGACTGCGACTGACATTTTCCCGGTAATTGAAACTTTTCACCGGATTGTCGCCCGGCGCGTATGGCTGACGCAGCAGGAAACGTGGGGAAGTGAGGCCGAGATAACGGGAGTCTTCTGACTCGCGCAATGCGCGCCATTTGGTATAGGCTGGACCTTCAAAAATCGCGCCAACATCTTTAATGCCCGGCAGCTCAGTCCAGGAATCCAGACCGAGAAACTCCGGCGCAACGGATGACAGGAATGGCGCATGCGCCATTGCGCTGACCGCACTGACGTACTTCAGCAATTTGAGATCCGCGGCGTTATTTTTAAACGCATAGTTGCCAATAACGGCTGCAACCGGCTCACCACCGAACTGGCCGTAGCCGCTGGAGTAAACGTGCTTATAGAAACCAGACTGGGTGATTTCCGGGGCGAACTCGAAGTTGTCCAGCAACTCTTCTTTGGTGGCGTGCAGCAGATAAATTATGATGTTTTCGCGCGGATCGGTACGCTCAACCAGCAATTTCAGGGAGCGCAGCAGTGATTCCAGTTCCTGAATCACCGGGTCGTGAAGGATCAAATCCATCTGGCGACTTGTCCGCTCGTCAATATCCGCAATCATGGCGTTAACCGCCAGAATGTCGACTGACTCAGCTTCATTCTGCAGCAGGGCCGAGATAAATGCGGTCACGCCCTGACGGGCAATACCATAGCTTTCAGACTCAGGCTGGAAACGGCTTTGTGCCATAATATTGTCCAGCAATGACGTTCCTGCCTCTGGCGCGGCACTGACGGGAGCAACTTCTTCCTGTAAAGACATAGTGAAATCCTTGTGCAAAGTTATTTCTGGCTGGCCTGCCCCAGTTCCTGAATCAGCTGTTCGCGGGTTTCCTCGTTATCCAGAAGTGCCTGCAACTGAGCGCGAAATGCCGGGATATTGCCCATCGGCCCTTTGAGGGCAACCAGCGCCTCACGAAGCTCCAGCATTTTTTTCAGCTCAGGCACCTGGCTGGCGATGCTGTCCGGCGAGAGATCGGCCATCGAATTGACTTTCAGGCTGATATCCATACGCGCGCCAGCCTTTTCACTAAGCACCGACGGCACGGAAACGTTCCGTTCAATGCCAGACTGGGCCAGTACTGCGTTTAATGTATTTCGGTCAACAGCGACTGGCTGGCGTTCATCCAGAGGGGTGTCATCCGGCCTTCCCAGTAAATCCCCGGTAACCAGCAGACTGAGAGGTAATTCCACTTCAGCCGCCTGACCATCCGTCCTTGGAACATAGCGGACATTAATACGTTCCTTAGGCGCTATACTTCCGTCATTATGATTGCTCATGTATATATTCCATAAAATGATGATAGATATTTATTCAGACCATTAATGGTAGAATTATCCATAAAGACAATAGCCAGCAACGGAAATAAAAATCCGCCATGACAAAAACATCGATCAGGGAGTATCATACTCCCTGAATGAAATTTTAAAACAATTTTCCTAACCTTCGACACATAATACACACCGACGTGACGAATGACACATAATCAAGTATTTCATCTGGGATATGGTATATGCAGGATGAAATGCAAACAAAAAAAACACAATACAACCACATGTTTTAACTGAATATATAAGAAAAAGTTTAATTGCAATGATTAGAGTAAATACGAACAAGGATTACATCACAAAAATAAATGAATGGTTATTTTGATTTTAAAGCGCAGGAGAAAAACGGATTAAATAATATTAATTCAAGAACAACCTATGGCTGAAAGATAAAAGAGAAGCAGCGGAACTAATGAGCAATGAATTTAAAAGCACCATCATTTTTACCGACCGCACAACGAATGCGACTCAGGGACAAACACAAAAGTATTGGCGTGAGCAATGCTTTTGTGTTTGTTAAGAAATATTGAACGTGCTGATGGGAATTAGCATAAATATAAATAATGCAAAGGAGTTAAGGAAATGCCAACACCGTGTTACATCTCAATTAAAGGACAAACTCAGGGACTGATTACCGATCGCGCATTTACTGCTGAATCTGTCGGCAATATCTACGTTCAGGGCCATGAAGACGAGATGCTGGTGCAGGAATTCAGCCACAACGTCACCGTCCCGACCGATCCGCAATCAGGTCAGCCCAGTGGCCAGCGTTCTCACAAGCCGTTTATCTTCACCGTGGCGCTGAACAAAGCGGTTCCACTGCTGTACAACGCACTGGCTTCCGGAGAAATGCTGCCAACCACTGAACTGCACTGGTATCGCACGTCAGTCGAAGGTAAACAGGAGCACTTCTTCACCACCCGCCTGACCGACTCCACCATCGTGGATATCGACTGCACTATGCCGCACTGCCAGGACGACACCAAACGTGAGTTCACACAGCTGGTTAAAGTCTCTCTGGCTTACCGCAAAATTGAGTGGGAACACGTTTCAGCCGGTACTTCAGGGGCTGATGACTGGCGCGCACCACTGGAAGCATAAGTCAAAACCAGCAGCATTCTGCCGTCATGGCAGGGTGCTGTTTTTAAAGTCATTAGCCATAACAAGCAGTATCAGTACCGAGTTACGTTTTGCATACGGGAGATGGCAGACGCCGGAAACCTCGGCGGTAGCGTGCCTGAAAACAAGCGTAACGTTGTACGGTCATTGCAACTAATTCAGTTAGTGAATTGATAATGTGAGGGCAAGGTGCCTAATTTATTTAATCCTGAAAGTAATGATTTGCCTGAATATGAGTGGTCTCGCTTGCTGGGGCAAACTCAGGGGACAGATTTTAATTTCGACGCACTGGCTGATGCACTTGACTGCCAGCGTGATTTTTATGGTGCAGGCATTATATACAACGACGGTTATCGCTCATTTTTAGTTCGCCCCTCAAAACGCTCCTCCACTCCGGGACTGAATCAAATAACCCATATCATTGTGACTCAAACCACGTATTTATCTCGTGAAGGGATGGAGAAAAGCGTCAAAGAAGCCGTAAAAGATCCATCAGTTGGAGCAGAAATTGCGTCAACGGCACTATCCTGCGGAGCCTGTATACTCACAGCTGTCGCATGTGCTGCTTCTCTTTCAGCCGTACCGCTTACGGGCGGAATGAGTACTCCTCTGGCTGTATTGGCAACTGCCGGAACGATTGCCACAGCAGTGCAGTGTGCTAATGGCCTATGGCGTTTGTATGATATAGGACTTAACGATGCCCAAAATGTTGACTGGATTGATCGGCAGGGATGGTACACGGCCACCTCCACTGCGCTCGATTTAATTTCACTGGTCTCGCTTGCCGGTCCGCTAAAAGAAGTGGTCATGACATACAAAATGATGAAATCAACCTCTTCAATGAACGTGATCGACTGGTTAAAGCGTTATCCCAGAATGGAGAGGGTTCGTCTGACTGAAGCTATCATAAAACAACTTAACCCGGGAATATCTAACAAAGCGATGAAAGCAATGGTCCGCGCGGGAAAATATCCCAGACGATATCCTACAGAAGGATTTCACGGAGAGTTAATAAAACAACTCATTAGTGCGATGACCAGCGCAATGGCGGTTTCTGGTAGTGCGGTCAGTGGTGTTATACATTCCCCGGAAAGTATTAGCACCTCTGGTGAATATATTTTTGGATTATTACAGTCCGTGGACACTATTAATTAAATGAATATAACGAGAGTGTTATTGGGCACACAGTTCCTTCGATTAATTGACGAAGGAAAACAAACGGACTGCTTGATCAAAAATGGAGGGGCGGCGTTACTCAAACAATCGACCCCGGAGCAGGAAAATGCACTCAATCTTCAATGGCTCAGACTTTCACGTCCCAACCCTTTTTCAATAGGGATTATCGTTATGTTACTGGCAGCCTCGACCCCATGGGGATGGACATCGATAATATATCACTTTAACCTTCCCGTTGAAGTGAGCTCAATATTATGCTTATCCATTATCCCATTTGCAGGTATATATGTTGCTTTTATACCTTATGGATTAGGACGAGGCTATACCAGTGGATTGATCTTTATACGCTATTTTTATCTTTTTAATATATCATTGTCATTGGCTGGTATTTTTTCAATACTTATACAAAACTCAGAATTTTATCAGTTAATGAGGGAGCTTAATACATTTTTTTTACAATTATTTGTTTTGTATTTATGTCGATATACTATAAACAGCAACTCATTTTATAGAATAATTTCATTCCTTCGCACTTTACGTCTGATATTGGAAGCTAAAAAAGAAAGAGAATTGTCACAAAAAAGTTGCAAGTAATTCTCTTCGGAAAATATTCTATTTTTATTATCACTCATTCATCGCTCCCATATCAAACGAACCTTAATTCATGCGTTACATCGTCTATATCATGTAACTCATCAACAATACGGGTATTTCTCCGTCCTTAGAGAGGTCATATGTCATTAAAAGGACTGCGTTTTACGTTAAATATTGATGGTCAGGAAGATACAGCACTGGCCGTGGTAGATTTCACTCTTTACCAGCAATACTCTGGTCCGTTTGTGATGGACGTAAATGTTTCCAGTACTAAATTAAATCTAGTCGCTTCGGATTTTCTGGAAAAAAATGTCGTTCTGACTATCTGGCAAGGTAATATTCCACAACGCTATATCAACGGCATTGTCACTGCAATGGTCCTGGGAAATAATAATGGGTGGCAGACAAATTATCATCTGACCATTTCCCCTCCACTTTGGCGCTGTAGTTTGCGCAAGAACTTCCGTATTTTCCAGCAACAGGACATCCAGACCATCTCCGATATTCTACTGAGAGAAAATGGCGTAACAGAGTGGAAGTCTCACTTTTATGAAAACCACCCGCCACGTGAATTCTGCGTACAATATAATGAGTCAGATCTCGCTTTTCTGACACGATTGTGGTCTGAGGAAGGAATCTTCTTTTTTGAAAATCTGTCTCCAGGTGCTAATGGGCCGCATCAGACGCTGACCCTATGCGACAATTTTGCCGGATTGCACTCCATATCCACCCCACTCCTATTTAACCCAAACGCAACAATGGAAGTCACCCCTGAATCCATTAGTGTGTTCCGCTATGAAGCCACTATCACACACTCTTCAGTACAGAGTCAGGACTACACCTTTAAAGTCCCTGGTTGGCCAGGACTCTATACTCATAAAGCCGACAATCTTAACGGCCAGCGGTCACAGTACGAACTGTTTGATTATCCGGGCCGTTTTAAAGATCAACAACACGGTCAAAATTTTGCCCGCTACAAAATGGATGGCTGGCGCAGCAGTGCTGAAACGGCCACTTGTGCCAGTAATTCCCCAAAACTATGGCCTGGTACACGTTTTACCTTGTCAGGACACCCAACAGCCGACCTTAACCGAGAGTGGCAAGTGGCGGGTAGTACGCTGACGGGAATACAACCTCAAGCACAGCACGGCAGTCAAGGGCAGGGAACCTCACTCACCAACGATTTTACTGTAATACCTGCGGATCGAACCTGGCGGTCACAACCTTTACCCAAACCCAGAGTTGATGGCCCGCAAAGCGCAATTGTCACCGGTCCTGAAGGAGAGGAAATTTTCTGCGACGAGCATGGTCGGGTTCGTGTGAAATTTCACTGGGACAGATATCATCAGAAAAATGAGGACAGCTCCTGCTGGATACGGGTATCACAAGCATGGGCCGGTGCCGGGTTTGGTCATCTGGCTATCCCACGCGTCGGGCAGGAAGTGATCGTTGATTTCCTCAATGGCGACCCAGATCAGCCCATCATTATGGGACGAACCTACCACCAGACTAACCGTTCTCCAGGCGATCTGCCCGGAACCAAAACACAGATGGCTATCCGTTCAAAAACATATCAGGGAAGCGGATATAACGAACTGATGTTTGAAGATAGTACGGATAATGAGTTGTTGTCCATGCACGCTCAGAAAGACATGGACACCAAAGTATTACACGACCGTCGTACGACTGTGCTCCACGACCACACGGAAAATATCGGCAACGATCAAAAAGTCAGAATCAAAAAAGACCGCAATGTACTGATTGGTCACAATTTACGGCAGGTCGTTCTGAGCAATCAGAGAACCACCACGCTGAAAAATAAAAAAGAATTTACCGGCCTGACTAGCAGGGAGACTGTTGGGTTATTGAAATCAGTCACCGTGGGAGGGGCCTATCAGACAACCGTTGTCGGGGAGATGAATACCACCGTCGCTCTGGCGCAGACCGAAGAGGTTGGGCTGTTAAAGTCCGTCACCGTCGGCGGACCGTTAACTGTAAGTTCAACCACATCGATTACCTTCACCTGCGGTGCCAGCTCCATCACGATGGATGCTTCCGGAGTGATCACCATCATCGGAACCGCCTTTGACTTTAGTGCCAAGGGACCAGTCCAAATTAACGGTATGCCAGTGGACATCAACTGAGGCGCTGAAATGGAATTTCGCAATCTCACCCCTTTCTCCGTGATGCAGTACAGAATGCTCGATCAGCAGGATGAGACATATCACGTTGTTGCAATGAAGGTTGGCTTTTCGCTGGAGCTATGCGCCGAAGGTGTTTTCCAGGCACAGCCACTGGTAAATCCCCCCATGCCTCTTTGCCTGACGGATGAGTATGAAGGTGAACTCAACGCTTCCAGAGTCTTACAGGAAAACGATCTGGCTCCCTTCAAGCCGCTTTGTGACGTTATTCTCAACGCAACCGTCAATGCTCCTGCTGACATTCCCGCAACAGATGTTGATGTCGGTATTCAGCTTATTACTCCAGAGGGGCAAGTTTTACTGGATAAGCGACTTCATGTCATTGGTGAGCGATTTCTGCTCCGTAACTCACTGACCGGACAATGGTCGCTTTCAGATCCCACCCCCTTCACTACTCTCCCCCTGGATTATCAATATGCCTTTGGCGGGGAGTGTCGAATCGAGAAAGAGAGTGATGCCGCCAGAAATGTACCCGCGAAAAATCAGCTTACTGCCCGTCAACAAGCCGAACACCCACAGACTGATAGCCCGCCGCTCGCCCACACCGTGTGTGTAACCAATCCACAGGGACAAGGATATACAGAACGCTGGTACGTTGATGCTACCCGACTGACACGCGTCCCCGCTCCACAGATCATGAATCCGGACCATCCTTTCACACTAAATGAATTTCAACGCTGTCTGGATGGCAGGTTGGATCCATCTGCGCCTGAATTTCAACCTGCCGGAACGGGATTTTTAGCCCGTAGCTGGGAGCCAAGGCTGAGAAAAGCGGGAACCTACAATCAACACTGGCTGGATTCTCGACACCCTGGTTTACCGGGAGACTTCGATTTTGGTTACTGGAATGGTGCGCCACTGGATCAACAAATACCCTGGCCCTCTTCAGGACTGCGCTTTGAGCTACAGGGATTGCATCCCAAGGGCCGGATAACCGTTCAAACCCCACCACACAGAGCAGCAGTGTTACTGCGCATGACGGACGGAACCCTGATCCCCCAGTGGATGAATGCAGACACCCTTATCCTGGATTTAGACAAAATGACACTGTCTATCACCTGGCGATACCTCATTAGCACCCACGCCCCGATACGCGTCATAGAGGCGCGTTACGTGACAAATCCCGTTCAGGAAGAAAAATAATGGCCGAAAACACCACTGCCAGCCAGAGTCCGCAATGGACGATGGTATCGCTCAGTCCGGATGTTTGTAAAACGCCACGCGGAGACTCCACGCCCCCGATCCCCTACCCAGTCACTGCACAACTGTTACAGGCCGTGCTCCCGGTACCGACCGTCAGGACAAACAATACCCCTCTGGTGGTAATGGACCAGAGTTTTGCCCCGATGACACAAGGAGATGAACCGGGTGTTGCCGGCGGCATAAAAAGCGGAACCGTGGGGAGCATCTGTGAACCCCTGGAGCACAGCGCCAGCGTCACCGCCGGTGGTTTTCCAATACTACGGAACGGCGATATATGCTGGATGAATAACAAAAATACCCCCGGCGTTATCTGCGGCCAGCCCGCCATACCTCAGGTTCCGGTGACGGGGGCAAATCCGCCAGTTGTCCCGGAAACAGCGAAAGAAAAAGGTTTCCTGGAAATGCTCGGCGAGTCCTATGTTCAGGAAGCGGAGTCCAGAAGAGCAGCGACACAAAAAATTAAAGATGTTGTGTCTGATTTTGTCACTGACGATACACCTGACGGAGTAATGAACAGTGAGCTTATCGCTGCGATGCTACACGCAGGCGATATTTATAGTCGGGTCCCTGGCGCATCTGATGCAGCTATCCAGCAAATGGGCGGAGAGGCGGCGGAAACATGGAAAACGCTGAATACTGACCAGGTTAAAGGAAGTGAACTGGTTATCGGTTCTTTGCTGGGGGGCGCATTGCTGGCAAGAAATGGCCCCCAAATGGCAGTAGAAGAAGCCGGCGCAGCAACACGGTCGGCAGAAACCGCCGCCGCTGCTGCAAAAACCACAAACGCAGTGGAAGACGCAGGTGCCGCTGCCAGTACCGCCGTAAAAACCCCAAATGCTCCAGGAGGGCAATTTCCTGTTCAAGGGGAAACACCTAAAAACAATAAAGCTAATAGCCAGTGCACTCGTAACTGTAGTACGCCGGGTGAACCTGTCGATATCGTTACCGGCGATTTTCTCCAGCATCTTTCGGTGCTCTCACTCCCCGGTACGTTACCGCTCAGCCTCTCCCGCTTTCACCGCACCAGTTCACAGGTCTGTGGTCTGTTCGGACCCAAATGGATGGACGAATGGTCGCGTTTTCTGGAGCTGGACGCAAAAACTATCCGTTTTACCGATCATGAAGGCGTCACGCTGGTCTACTCCCTGCCCCACGACGGACAATTAAGAAACGCGGTTAACAGTCACATGGGCCATTACGTGCTCTCCGGTGATATTCACAATCAACTCACCGTGTTTGACCGTCAGGCCCGCCAGACGCTGATTTTTGGCGAAATCAACGGGACAATACGCCGCCTGTCCGCGATCTGTGACGGCTATGGCAACACCATCAGCTTCGTTTACCAGCATGGGCAACTGGCCTGCGTCCGGCACAGCGACGGCTATGAACTGACGCTGAGCAGTCTGCACGGGCGAGTTACCGCAATAGACCTCCATTCGCAGGGAAAGATCCAGCGACTGGTCACCTGTCAGTATGATGACCGGGGAATGCTGGCAGAATGCGACACATTTCAGTTCAGTCACAAGGGTTACACCTGGAGTCCGGAAAACCGGATGCTGCACTGGTGGGATGCCGACGGTACGCAGGTGGATCTGTTCTACGACGCACAGGGACGGGTGACAGAAACCCGCACGCCGGAAGGCTACTTCAACGACCGTTTTACCTACGACGATGCGGAACGCAAAAGCCGCTATCACGACGCGGAAGGCGGCGTCACAACCTACTGGTATAACGATGACGGCCTGGTCGTTCGTGAGGCAGACCCTCTGGGAAGGGAAACACTAACGGAATGGGCGCACAGTAAACGGCAGTCTCAGACCGACGCGCTGGGGCGAACCACCACCTGGCAGTATAACCTCTACGGTGACATCACCCGGCTGTCATTGCCGGGGGGGATCATGCTGCACTATGAGTATGATGCCCACGGTAATCTGACCCGTTTTCAGGGGCCGGGTAATAAAACCTGGCTGTTCACCTACGATGAACACGGCGGCCTGCGGGAGATGACCGATCCGCAGGGGCGGCAGCGTCACTGGGAATACGGTGACCACGGCGAAGTATTACGGCAGGTACTGCCGGACGGTGAGACCTGGCATTATGGCTACGATCCCCTGCACCGGCTGAACTGCATTGAAGATCCGGCTCAGGGTGAAATCCGGATCGAGCAGGATATAATTGGACGCCTGCTGACCGTCAGCGATCCGTTACAACAAAAAACCACTTACCGCCACAGTAA
>NZ_SZXD01000065.1:0-15409 GCF_005281115.1 Citrobacter sp. wls710 | reverse complement strand
ACTCAACAGATGATGGGGGCTGAAAACATCAACAGAAGGAGACACATCATGGCAGTTCGTGGCATTAACAAGGTCATTCTTGTCGGTCGTCTGGGAAAAGATCCGGAAGTCCGTTACATCCCCAACGGGGGCGCAGTGGCAAACCTGCAGGTGGCCACGTCAGAAACCTGGCGCGACAAACAGACGGGGGAAATGAAGGAGCAGACGGAATGGCACCGCGTGGTGCTGTTCGGCAAGCTCGCGGAAGTGGCAGGTGAATATCTGCGTAAGGGGGCGCAGGTCTACATTGAAGGCCAGCTTCGCACCCGTAGCTGGGAAGATAACGGTATTACCCGTTACGTCACCGAAATCCTTGTTAAAACCACGGGCACCATGCAGATGCTGGGGAGTGCACCACAGCAGAACGCTCAGGTGCAACCGCAGCCTCAGCAGAATGGTCAGTCACAGAGTGCTGACGCGACGAAAAAAGGGAGCGCGAAAACGAAAGGCCGTGGACGTAAGGCTGCGCAGCCGGAGCCTCAGCCGCAACCACCGGAGGGGGAGGATTACGGGTTTTCAGACGATATCCCGTTCTGACTGGCCTGACTGTGATAACCGCCCCGTCCTGCGCGGGGCATCACCGGAGATATGAGGATGAGCGAATATTTCAGAATACTTCAGGGACTGCCTGACGGTCCTTTTACCCGCAAACAGGCCGAAGCCGTTGCCGCACAGTACCGGAACGTCTTTATCGAGGATGACCACGGCGAACAGTTTCGCCTGGTTGTCCGTAATAACGGAACAATGGTCTGGCGTACCTGGAATTTTGAGGACGGTGCCGGGTACTGGATGAACCATGTCATCCGTGATTTCGGGATCCTTAAGTAAGAGAGGTGCCGGACGGGGATCACGTCCGGCAGACATTAACTACACAATAAGGGGATAGTCATGTCAGTAACAAAGTCTGAACCAAAATCTACCCGTAAAGCAAGCCGTAAACCTGCAAAAACGCAGGAAACTGTCCTGTCTGCCCTGCTGGCGCAGACGGAGGAAGTGAGCGTGCCGCTGGCCTCGCTGATTAAGTCACCACTGAATGTGCGCACGGTGCCGTATTCTGCGGAGTCCGTCAGCGAACTGGCTGATTCCATTAAGGGGGTCGGCCTGCTGCAGAATCTGGTTGTTCATGCCCTGCCAGGTGACCGCCACGGTGTCGCCGCAGGTGGTCGCCGACTGGCAGCACTCAACATGCTGGCAGAGCGTGGCATCATTCCGGCTGACTGGCCTGTCCGCGTGAAAATTATTCCGCAGGAACTGGCGACGGCCGCATCGATGACCGAGAACGGTCATCGTCGGGATATGCACCCAGCCGAACAGATTGCCGGATTCTGTGCAATGGCGCAGGAAGGCAAAACACCTGCACAAATCGGTGATTTGCTGGGCTATTCACCCCGCCACGTTCAGCGAATGCTGAAACTGGCTGACCTTGCGCCTGTCATCCTCGATGCGCTGGCAGAAGACCTCATCACCACCGAGCACTGTCAGGCGCTGGCGCTGGAGAACGACACCGCGCGTCAGGTGCAGGTGTTTGAAGCCGCCTGTCAGTCGGGATGGGGCGGTAAACCGGAAGTACAGACCATTCGTCGTCTGGTGACCGAAAGTGAAGTGGCGGTGGCAGGGAACAGTAAATTCCGCTTCGTGGGGGCTGATGCCTTCTCGCCAGATGAACTGCGCACTGACCTGTTCAGCGACGACGAGGGTGGCTATGTGGACTGCGTGGCGCTCGATGCCGCCCTGCTGGAAAAACTCCAGGCTGTTGCTGAACACCTTCGGGAAGCCGAAGGCTGGGGATGGTGCGCCGGACGCATGGAGCCTGTCGGTGAGTGCCGTGAGGATGCCGGAACATACCGCTGTCTGCCGGAGCCGGAAGCGGTGCTGACGGAGGCGGAAGAAGAACGTCTGAACGAACTGATGACGCGTTACGACGCGCTGGAAAACCAGTGTGAGGAATCTGACCTGCTGGAAGCAGAAATGAAGCTGATGCGCTGCATGGCGAAGGTCAGGGCGTGGACGCCGGAGATGCGTGCCGGAAGCGGTGTGGTGGTGTCCTGGCGTTATGGCAACGTGTGTGTCCAGCGTGGTGTGCAGTTGCGCAGCGAGGATGATGCGGCTGACGACGCTGACCGCACGGAACAGGTGCAGGAGAAAGCGCCCGTGGAGGAAATCAGTCTGCCACTGCTGACGAAAATGTCTTCCGAACGCACGCTGGCAGTCCAGGCAGCACTGATGCAGCAACCGGACAAATCCCTGACACTGCTGGCATGGACGCTCTGCCTGAATGTGTTTGGCAGCGGAGCGTACAGTAAACCAGCACAAATCAGCCTGGAATGTAAACATTATTCGCTGACCAGCGATGCGCCATCGGGGAAGGACGGTGCCGCATTCCTGGCGCTGATGGCAGAAAAAGCCCGTCTTGCAGCCCTGTTACCGGAGGGATGGTCACGGGATATGACGACGTTCCTGTCACTCAGCCAGGAGGTACTGTTATCCCTGCTCAGTTTCTGCACCGCGTGCAGCATCCACGGCGTTCAGACCCGCGAGCATGGTCACACGTCACGCAGTCCGCTGGACTCGCTGGAGAGCGCTATCGGATTCCACATGCGCGACTGGTGGCAGCCGACGAAAGCAAACTTCTTCGGACACCTGCAAAAGCCGCAGATTATCGATGCCCTGAATGATGCCGGACTGTCCGGTGCTGCGCGGGACGCGGAGAAAATGAAGAAAGGCGATGCCGCTGAACATGCAGAGTTCCACATGAAAGACAACCGCTGGGTGCCTGGCTGGATGTGTACACCACGTCCACAGGCAGAGACGGAAACCACGGAGTACCGTGACGACCAGGCAGAAGCCGCCTGACCGCCAGTCATAAACCATTTATCACGCCGCCCTGCCGGAGACGGGGCGGCAGCAAGGGAGATACCGTGATGAAAACTGAACTGACCCTGAATGTATTACAGACCATGAGCGCACAGGAATATGAAGATATCCGGGCTGCCGGAAGTGATGAACGTCGTGAACTCACACATGCCGTGATGCGGGAGCTGGATGCGCCGGATAACTGGACGATGAACGGCGAGTATGGCAGCGAGTTCGGCGGCTTTTTCCCCGTCCAGGTCCGTTTCACGCCTGCCCACGAACGTTTTCACCTGGCGTTATGTTCACCGGGCGATGTCTCTCAGGTCTGGGTGCTGGTTCTGGTGAATGCCGGTGGTGAGCCGTTTGCGGTGGTTCAGGTACAGCGGCGGTTTGCACCGGAAGCCGTCAGCCATTCACTGGCACTGGCGGCGTCACTGGACGCGCAGGGGTACAGCGTCAGTGACATCATCCATATCCTGATGGCGGAAGGAGGTCAGGCATGAGCGCACGTTCACAGGCACTGGTTCCCCTCAGCGCAGAGCAACAGGCCGCATGGCGGGCGGTGGCGGAGACAGAAAAACGCCGCCACCAGGGAAACACGCTGGCGGAATATCCGTATGCGGGGGCGTTTTTCCGCTGTCTGAACGGAAGCCGCAGGATATCGCTGTCTGACCTGCGATTTTTCATGCCGTCCCTGACCGCAGAAGAACTGCGCGGCAACCGTTCTCAGTGGCTGTATGCCGTCGATGTGCTGATTGAAACTCAGGGCGAGGTCTGCCTTCTTCCCCTTCCCGGCGATGCAGCAGAGCGGCTGTTCCCGTCGGTGCGGTTCCGTGTCAGGGAGCGCAGTCGCCACAAATCCGCACTGGTCATGCAAAAGTACAGCCGCCAGCAGGCGAGGGAGGCAGAGCAGAAAGCCCGTGCGTACCAGGCGCTGGTCGCTCAGGCTGAAATCGAACTGGCATTCCATTCGCCGGAAACAGTCGGAAGCTGGCATGCCCGCTGGAGTGACCGGGTGGCAGAGCATGACCTGGAAACCCTGTTCTGGCAGTGGGGTGAGCGTTTTCCGTCACTGGCCGGAATGGAACGCTGGCAGTGGCAGGATATGCCGTTCTGGCAGGTTATTGCGGAAGCCAGTCTTGCAGCAAGAGAGGCCGGTCACGCTGTCCGTGAGATGGAGCGGTGGATGGTGCCGAACAAACTCCGGGAGGCGGCGTGATGCGGCAACAATCGCACAGATTACCCGTAAACAGCCTGAATGAGCGGGTTATTTTCAGGAAAAGTGAGTGTGGTCAGCGTGCAGGTATATGGGCTATGATGTGCCCGGCGCTTGAGGCTTTCTGCCTCATGACGTGAAGGTGGTTTGTTACCGTGTTGTGTGGCAGAAAGAAGATAGCCCCGTAGTAAGTTAATTTTCATTAACCACCACGAGGCATCCCTATGTCTAGTCCACATCAGGATAGCCTCTTACCGCGCTTTGCGCAAGGAGAAGAAGGCCATGAAACTACCACGAAGTTCCCTTGTCTGGTGTGTGTTGATCGTGTGTCTCACACTGTTGATATTCACTTATCTGACACGAAAATCGCTGTGCGAGATTCGTTACAGAGACGGACACAGGGAGGTGGCGGCTTTCATGGCTTACGAATCCGGTAAGTAGCAACCTGGAGGCGGGCGCAGGCCCGCCTTTTCAGGGCTGATGCTGGTCTGACTGCACTGAAGCGCCTTTATAAAGGGGCTGCTGGTTCGCCGGTGGCCCCTTTCTCCTTGCTGGCATTGTACGGGCATGAACAACCAGACTGCCAGGAAGGCCGTTTCCCTCCGGGAACGGGGATGAACGTGCGCCTGCGGCGCCCGTTCTTTTCCCCCGCCTTCTCTGTTTATGACTTACCAGAAATCACATCACCTTCCCTTTGATTATTCTCTTTTTCCTCCTGCTCTGACTCTGATTACTGCTCTGACTCTGATTACTGCTGCCCTGATTATTGTCTGTTTTGTTGTTCTCCTGCTTATGCCTTTTCCGGGCGTCCCCCTGGCGGGGCGGGCTGTCGTGAACGGAGCCAGCGAAGCTGTCTCCGCCCTGGCGGGCTTCCATCCCTGACGCAAAACCCCCGGCTTGCAGCGACCGTTCCGGTCGCGCCGCCTCTGTCGCGCCGTGGCCTGCGCTCCTGGCATCCCGGCAAAAGGCCGCCGGGATGTAAGGCGCAACGCCGTTTCGCAAACCGCGCTTCACGTCGTTGCGGCGGGTCCCTGCCCGTTGTTGTGTCCGGTGCCATTCACCTGTTTAAGCCCCTGTCGCCGGGGGCTGATACAGCCACAACCTGCCGCACTGACTGTCCAGGGTAAATGAACAGCCCACAAAATTTTTTACCCAAAACCCGGTAAAAAATTTTGCGTTCTGCCCAGGACAGGTGCGTCAGGCCGTGGCAGTGATGCCCCTTGCGGCGAAGGTTCTCAAACAGGTGATGGTGAATACCGGAGGGAACAAAAGGCAGGTCCCCGCAAAACGTCAAAACCGCGGCTCCCGAAACTCAACAGATGATGGGGGCTGAAAACATCAGATACAGGAGGAATTATGAGCGCATTTTCTTTTAACACCACTTATCAGCCAACAGGCGATCAGCAGAAAGACGCAATCGCACAAATCGGGATCATGCAGAATCGTGCTGTTCAGGCAAATCTTGCATATCAGAGCTGCCGGGATTCTGGTGCACTCTTTAAGGTGCTCCACCAGGTCAATAATGAGCTGCATGACTTACTGGATAGCCTGGAGAATCATACTCCTCTTGTCAGAAAAAACGCTGATGAGTTGATCGCGCTGTTACTGCTTTTCACTCGGCAGGTTGGTCAGTCCCGAACTGACCTGATTTGATGGTCCTTCCCCTCGGAATTGTTGTCTTTTTGTTAACGATAACCGAGGGGGGATGATATTAAGCGAAAAAACTTTTATTAATTTTATGCCTTCATAAAGGAGTTACTGTTATGCGATTAGCTTCCCGTTTTGGTCGATATAATTCTATTCGCCGTGAGCGCCCGTTAACGGATGACGAATTAATGCAGTTTGTTCCATCTGTCTTTTCTGGTGATAAACATGAATCCCGGAGTGAGCGTTATACATATATCCCAACCATCAATATCATCAATAAGTTACGTGATGAAGGTTTCCAGCCATTCTTTGCCTGTCAGAGTCGGGTTCGTGATTTGGGACGCCGCGAATACAGTAAACATATGTTACGTCTTCGCAGGGAAGGGCATATTAACGGGAAAGAAGTTCCTGAAATTATCCTGCTTAATTCACATGATGGTTCATCCAGTTATCAGATGATCCCAGGAATTTTTCGTTTTGTCTGCACAAATGGCCTGGTGTGTGGGAATAATTTTGGCGAAATCCGCGTTCCACATAAAGGTGATATTGTCGGGCAGGTTATTGAGGGAGCGTATGAAGTGCTCGGTGTCTTTGATAAAGTCACTGAAAATATGGAGACAATGAAAGAGATACATCTTAACAGTGACGAACAACATTTATTTGGCAGAGCTGCATTGATGGCCAGGTACGAAGATGAAAATAAAACGCCAGTGACGCCAGAACAAATAATTACTCCCCGCCGTTGGGAGGATAAACAGAACGATCTCTGGACAACCTGGCAGCGGGTTCAGGAGAATATGATAAAAGGTGGATTATCGGGGCGAAGTGCCTCCGGTAAAAATACCAGAACAAGAGCCATTACAGGCATTGACGGTGATATCCGAATCAACAAAGCATTATGGATGATTGCCGAACAGTTCAGGGAGTGGAAGTCATGATAATATAAGTAAAGCCCCGAAAAATTTTTCGGGGCTTTACTTATATTATCATCCTGCGGCATTGCTGTGTCGTCTGATATGCCTCAATTTCATCAACTGGCTTTTCGGTAGTCTGTAAATATTGTGCCCGCGAAAAATGGTCTGGCAGGAGGCTGCACAGTTACCGGATATATATAAGATGGGATCCCGCTTTGCGGGGCTTCGGCCAGTCAGCATTATCACTCATATGATATTTTTGTGTGTGGCCTTCCATGCCGCTGTCGCGGCATAACCGGTATTTGACAATGTATACAATATTAATTTTTCTGCACACTGTTAATTTGGGAAAGTGATTTCTTCGTGGTCGGAACCCGGATGCCTTTACTGCTCTTTATCCAGGTATAAATCCGGTAAACCTCTGATGCGTAGGCAAGACGTCTCTGGTTCTGGCGTTCGGTCTTCCTGAATCCGGCATTGTATGCACCAACGGCCTCCCAGGAGACGCCCCATTTTTTAAAGGCTATTGCCAGATAATAAGCACCGGTATAAATGTTCATGCAGGGATCTGTTGTCAGATGTTCCGGCTTAATTCCATAGCGGGCCAGTTCGTTAAAATGCTGGGAATCTACCTGCATCAGTCCGCTGCCATATCCCGTTACCGGATTAATACCGATGGCATTAACCCGGTAACGGGATTCTTTCCATGATATCGCTCTCAGTAAATCCGGGTCTATTTTGTAATCCCGACCTGCAAGATCAAAGCAATCGGCGGCTTCGCAGATCCCATTTATAAACATCAGGCAGATTGCTAACATCCATTTTTTCATTTTTCCACCTCTGGTGACTTTATCCGTAAATAATTTAACCTACTCCACAAAAAGGCTCAACAGGTTGGTGGTTCTCACCACCAAAAGCACCACACACTACGCAAAAACAAGTTTTTGCTGATTTGCTATTTGAATCATTAACTTATGTTTTAAATAATGTATTTTAATTTATTTTACATTATAAAAAGGATTCATAGGTGAATCGCATATGATTCACCTATGAATTTAACGCAACTCATAGATGAATCAGTAATAATAAAACAACGAGTTAAAGCGAATTGACTCTAGATTCAATTCGTGATGTGATTTGCTGCATGAATCGTAATTTTCGTAACTTGCGTCACGATTCGATTCATCGATGAATTGTCATTTTTTTATATGTGAAATAAATTTGATGCGATAAGAAAATAAAGAGGTATACATATGGCGAAAGTGCAGGCTTATGTCAGTGACGAAATTGTCTATAAAATAAATAAAATTGTGGAAAGAAGACGTGCAGAAGGAGCTAAAAGTACAGATGTAAGTTTCTCAAGCATATCCACTATGCTTCTCGAATTAGGGCTTCGTGTACATGAGGCTCAGATGGAGCGTAAAGAGTCAGCGTTCAATCAGGCTGAGTTTAATAAGGTACTTCTTGAATGTGCGGTAAAAACACAGTCAACAGTTGCTAAGATTTTAGGTATTGAGTCACTAAGCCCTCATGTTTCCGGGAATCCAAAGTTTGAATATGCGAATATGGTCGAAGATATCAGGGATAAGGTGTCATCTGAGATGGAGAGGTTCTTTCCAGAAAATGATGAGGAATAAAAAGGAATTAAAAGTTGATTTGCTTCAAATAACAGGATTTTGATCTGGTTCAATTTGATGACAATTAACCGCATAAAGGTTATATTAATTACGTGGTTAATGCCACGTTAAAAATTGAAACTGAAAATCGCCGATGCAGGGAGTTCAGACCTCCCTGCATCGACTGTCCATAGAATCCTTAACGGAGGTTCCTATGTGTGCGCTGGATCGTAGAGAAAGGCCACTTAACAGTCAATCTGTAAATAAATACATCCTTAACGTTCAGAATATCTACAGAAATTCTCCCGTTCCGGTTTGTGTCCGTAACAACAACCGGAAAATCCTTTATGCCAATGGGGCTTTTATTGAACTCTTTTCCAGAGAAGATAAACCCTTATCCGGAGAGAGTTATATACGTCTGCAGGTTGAAATTTTTCTTTCATCACTTGAACTGGAATGCCAGGCTCTTGGACATGGCTCTGCATTTTGTCGTCGTTTTAATTTTCATGGCGAAATCTATCAGATAAGGATGGAGAATGTTTCTTTTTATAATGACGAATCTGTTGTTTTATGGCAAATTAATCCGTTTCCTGATTATCCATTTTTTGCGTTAAATCAGAGTGGAAGTAATACAAATACTTCTGATAAATTAACGATATGGAATGATCTTTCTCCAGGGACATTGGTTGTTTTCTCTTTTTATATGCTGGGTGTTGGTCACGCAACAATTGCCAGAGAGTTGGGTATTACAGACAGAGCATCTGAGGATCGAATTAAACCAGTTAAACGGAAAATAAAAGGATTTTTTGAACACTTTGATTTATTCAGAGTGTCATGTATCTATAAAGGAGAAATAGATTCGCTATTAAGTATAATTCGTGAATTTTATGGTGTTAAGTAAATGTTAAATAAGGCACGCCAATTTTGGCGTGTTTTTTTTCGTCGGTTTCTGTGCAATCATGATTTTATTAGTCGGGAAACAGAGGTGAATTGAGTGAGGAGGCGTAACGCGAGAGGCGGGATAAGCAGAACAGTTTCAGTGTATCTCGATGAAGATACAAATAACCGACTTATTCGGGCCAAAGATCGTAGCGGTAGAAGTAAAACTATAGAGGTTCAGATCCGTCTCAGAGATCATCTGAAACGGTTTCCTGATTTCTATAATGAAGAAATATTCAGGGAGGTGATCGAAGAGAACGAGTCAACATTTAAAGAACTTTAGTTTTCATCTGTCAATATTAATCAGAGGAATCATATGAATACTGTTTTAAGTGTTCAGGGTGCTTCTGCGCCCGTTGAAAATAAATCGTTTTTTTCTAAATTCACTCGTCTGAATATGCTTCGCCTGGTTCGTGCAGTGATCCCGGTTGCTGTTCTGATGATGTTGTTCCCTGAGTTAGCTATGGCTGCTGGTAAAGGCGACCTGATGGCTAAAGGTAACGATACGGTTAAGGCGACCTTCGGTAAGGACTCCAGTATCGTTAAATGGGTTGTTCTGGCTGAGGTGCTGGTCGGTGCGGTCATGTACATGATGACCAAAAACGTCAAGTTCCTGGTCGGCTTTGCCATACTCTCTGTATTTATTGCAGTAGGTATGTCTGTTGCCGGATTCTGACAGGAAATAAAACGATGTCGGGAGACGAGAATAAACTTAAGAAATATCGTTTCCCGGAAACACTGACCAACCAGAGCCGCTGGTTTGGCCTGCCACTGGATGAACTGATCCCCGCAGCAATCTGTGTTGGCTGGGGTATCACAACATCGAAATATCTGTTCGGTATTGGTGCAGCGGTTCTGGTTTATTTCGGGATTAAAAAACTGAAAAAAGGGCGAGGCAGTTCCTGGTTACGTGACCTGATTTACTGGTATATGCCAACAGCCCTGCTGCGCGGTATTTTTCATAATGTTCCCGATTCGTGTTTCCGGCAGTGGATTAAATAGAACTGATACCAGGATTGTTATATGGAACACGGTGCCCGTTTAAGTACCAGTCGTGTAATGGCCATCGCCTTTATATTTATGTCAGTGCTTATTGTTCTCAGCCTCTCTGTTAACGTCATTCAGGGGGTGAATAACTACCGCCTTCAGAATGAGCAACGCACTGCCGTGACGCCAATGGGATTTAATGTGCCCTTTGCCGTGTCACAGAACAGTGCCGATGCCTCTTATTTGCAGCAGATGGCGCTGTCATTTATTGCCCTCCGTCTGAATGTCTCACCGGAAATCGTCGATGCCTCACATCAGGCGCTTCTGCAATATATCCGCCCGGGCGCACAGAACCAGATGAAAGTTATTCTGGCTGAAGAAGCGAAACTCATTAAAAAAGATAACGTGAATTCTGCTTTTTTCCAGACCAGTGTCCGTGTCTGGCCTCAGTATGGTCGTGTGGAAATCCGTGGAATTCGGAAAACATGGATTGGTAACTCCGAACCTTTTATTGATATCAAACATTACATCCTTATTCTGAAGCGGGAAAACGGGGTGACCTGGCTGGATAATTTCGGGGAAACAGACGATGAGAAAAAATAATACGGCAATAATATTCGGCAGCCTGTTTTTTTCCTGCAGCGTGATGGCCGCAAACGGTACGCTGGCCCCCACCGTGGTGCCAATGGTGAACGGTGGTCAGGCCAGTATTGCCATCAGCAATACCAGCCCGAATCTGTTTACCGTTCCCGGTGACCGGATTATCGCCGTGAACAGTCTGGATGGTGCCCTGACCAATAATGAGCAGACCGCCTCCGGCGGTGTGGTGGTGGCCACCGTCAACAAAAAGCCCTTTACGTTCATTCTGGAAACAGAACGTGGTCTGAACCTTTCCATTCAGGCTGTTCCCCGTGAAGGCGCGGGGCGTACCATTCAGCTGGTCAGTGACCTGCGCGGAACCGGAGAAGAAGCCGGCGCGTGGGAAACGTCCACGCCTTACGAATCCCTGCTTGTGACCATCAGCCAGGCTGTCCGTGGCGGAAAATTACCCGCCGGCTGGTATCAGGTTCCTGTGACAAAGGAAACCCTGCAGGCCCCGGCGGGGCTGTCTTCAGTGGCAGATGCCGTATGGACGGGGAATCACCTGAAGATGGTCCGCTTTGCCGTGGAAAATAAAACGCTGTCTGCCCTGAATATCCGGGAAAGTGATTTCTGGCAGCCGGGAACCCGTGCCGTGATGTTCAGCCAGCCTGCCAGCCAGTTACTGGCAGGTGCGCGCATGGATGTGTATGTCATCCGTGACGGGGAGGGCAACTGATGGCCAGTATCAATACCATTGTGAAACGCAAGCAGTACCTGTGGCTGGGGATTGTGGTTGTCGGTGCAGCCTCCGCGATTGGTGGTGCACTGTATCTGTCTGATGTGGACATGTCCGGTAACGGTGAGGCGGTGGCTGAACAGGAGCCTGTGCCGGATATGACCGGTGTGGTGGATACGACCTTTGATGACAAGGTGCGTCAGCATGCCACCACAGAGATGCAGGTGACGGCAGCGCAGATGCAGAAGCAGTATGAGGAAATCCGTCGTGAACTGGATGTCCTGAACAAACAGCGCGGTGATGACCAGCGTCGTATTGAAAAGCTGGGACAGGATAATGCTGCCCTGGCAGAGCAGGTAAAAGCCCTGGGGGCAAATCCCGTCACCGCGACCGGTGAGCCTGTACCGCAGACGCCAGCCTCACCGCCCGGGCCGGAAGGCGAACCACAGCCAGGAAACACCCCCGTATCCTTCCCGCCGCAGGGCAGCGTTGCTGTTCCACCGCCGACGGCGTTTTATCCCGGGAATGGTGTCACGCCACCACCACAGGTGACGTACCAGTCTGTGCCGGTGCCTAACCGGATACAGCGTAAGGTGTTTACCCGTAATGAGGGAAAACAGGGACCATCACTGCCGTACATTCCGTCAGGAAGTTTTGCGAAAGCCATGCTGATTGAAGGGGCGGATGCCAATGCCTCTGTCACCGGTAATGAATCCACGGTGCCGATGCAGCTGCGTATCACCGGCCTGGTGGAAATGCCGAACAGCAAGACGTATGACGCAACGGGATGTTTTGTGGGTCTGGAAGCCTGGGGGGATGTGTCCAGTGAGCGTGCCATTGTACGTACCCGCAATATCAGCTGCCTGAAGGACGGCAAAACTATTGATATGCCGATTAAGGGGCATGTCAGCTTCCGGGGTAAAAACGGTATCAAGGGCGAAGTGGTGATGCGTAACGGCAAAATCCTCGGCTGGGCATGGGGCGCGGGATTTGTTGACGGTATCGGTCAGGGAATGGAGCGCGCCTCCCAGCCGGCTGTCGGGCTGGGTGCCACAGCCGCTTACGGGGCTGGTGATGTCCTGAAAATGGGTATCGGTGGCGGCGCATCGAAAGCCGCACAGACGCTCAGTGACTACTACATCAAACGTGCCGAACAGTATCACCCGGTGATACCGATTGGTGCGGGCAACGAAGTGACCGTGGTGTTCCAGGACGGCTTCCAGCTGAAAACCGTGGAGGAAATGGCGCTGGAGCAGTCACAGAGTACAGCGGAAGAGGGTAACCCGGAAAGCCCTGTGCCGAATCCTCCCTCGGCAGAAAGCCACCTGAACGGTTTTAACACCGACCAGATGCTGAAACAGCTGGGCAATCTGAATCCGCAGCAGTTTATGTCCGGAGACAAGAACCCGCTGGGCGGGGATGCCGGCAAGGAGGGCGGAAATGGCGGGTGATGCACTGACATTCCGTGTGGCGTTTGTCGTTCGCTGGCTGCTGTGGGTCGTCAGGTTTGTGGTTATCTGGCCGCTGGCCACAATGGCCCTGATGGCTCTGTTTGTTTTATGGAAGGACAACACCACGCCGGGGAAATTACTGGTTAAGGAGATTAACTTCGTAAGACAAACAGCACCTGCCGGACAGTTCCCGGTCAGTGAATGCTGGTTTTCTTCCTCTGATTCTTCAGGCAGATCAGAAATACAGGATATCTGCCATTACCGCGCGGCTGATGCTGCAGATTATGTCAGGGAGACTGACCGGTCACTGATGCAACTGGTCACCGCATTCTGGGCAACGCTGGCACTGATGTATATGTCGTTTGCGGCAGGCACCGGGAAATATCCGATGTGGCCCGGAAAAATGAAATGTGTCCGGGTGGGAACCGCAGATGAACATCTGAAGGAAGTTTATACGGAAGACGCTTCCCTGCCGGAAAAAATCAGGAAATGCCCTGTTTATTTCCATGATGACAGAACAAACAGAAGCAACGGAGATAAAAATGAACATGCGTAATATTAATGTTATTACTGCCCGCGCTGTGCCGGATAAAAACGTATCAGATGATTTTATGCATGCTGTTCTCAGTAACTGCACCACAAGAATCGCACTTCCTGCGCCGAAGAAATTCAGTTCTGAATCATTGCCGCACAATTTTAATATGGCTGCTGTCGGAGTGATGAAGAAGGGTATGTCGATGAGTTTATTTTCTTCTCCGGGAAATACAGTAGTCTCCGGACAACCCTGTGCAGGAAAAACAAATCTGACAGTAGAGTTAATTTCTGCTGTTGTGGAGAGTAATAAAAAAGGAGAAGGGTAATGAAACAGATTTCTTTATTTATTCCTCTGCTGGGAACCTTATTACTTTCCGGCTGTGCAGGAACGAACTCTGATTTTGAGTGTGATGCCACCACGTCAGATACCTGTATGACGATGGAGCAGGCTAATGAGAAGGCCAAAAAACTGGAGCAGTCCTCAGAAGCAAAGCCGGTTGCGGCATCACTGCCGCGCCTGGCTGAAGGGAACTTCCGGACCACGTCGGTGCAGGCCGTTGCGGCGACAACGCCGTCCCGCAGCAGGCCTGCGGTGACAGCACATCCGGAGCAGAAACTGCTGGCACCACGCCCGCTGTTTACCGCTGCCCGGGAAGTGAAAACGGTTGTTCCGGTCAGTTCAGTTGCGCCGGTAACACCTCCCCGTCCGCTAAGAACGGGTGAGCAGACGGCTGCATTATGGATAGCGCCTTATATTGATAATCAGGATGTTTATCATCAGCCATCCAGCGTGTTCTTTGTTATTAAACCGTCTGCGTGGGGAAAACCACGTATTAATTAACTGGCCCTGAAGTTGTATATCAGCCGGCAATGCCGGCGGGCTTTCTGTATTCAAAATCTGCCTGTAAAACGAGTGCCCTGTGCGTGAAAAGGGATGGGCGGTAGCGTGTCAGAACATGTCGGGAGGAATATTCCGTGAGTGATGAAGCCGATGAAGCATATTCAGTAACAGAACAACTGACCATGACAGGAATAAACCGGATACGCCAGAAAATAAATGCTCATGGTATTCCTGTTTATCTCTGTGAAGCATGCGGAAATCCTATTCCGGAAGCCCGGCGGAAAATATTTCCCGGTGTGACGTTGTGCGTTGAATGTCAGGCGTATCAGGAAAGGCAGAGGAAACACTATGCATAAATCAGAAAATGAAAAAATAGATTTTATTCTGGATGAGCATGAGCGGATATCCAGAAAACAGGGTTCTTTGTGTATGGCACTGGGTAAGGGATTTTTAGTTATAGCTATTCTTTGTGGTGTTGCCACATTCTGTGTTTCTGGCCTGTATCTGAAATCCCTGTGCCTGTCCGTTGCCTGCTGTTGTGGGGTATTCAGTCGTATTTTTAATTATTACAGCGTACCGGAGGAATCACGCATGGTACTCAGTCGTCAGGAATTACTCCGGCTTATGCGTCTGACTGAAGACGTACCAGATGTGAGACAGGAACTGCTTAACCGTTTGTTGTCCGGTAAAAAACTGACTGGTCGGGATGAACAGGATATCCGGCGTCTCTGGCAGGAAACGCAGAGGAAACACTATGCATAAATCAGAAGCTGAAAAAATAGATTCTATTCTGGATGAACATCAACAGATATATCGCAGACATAACCGAATAGATAACATCCTGGCGTATTGTGCGTGTATTGCATGGATTCCCTGTATTATTGCTGCGTTCGGCGTTGATGGTATATATCTGAAAATCCTGTTTGCGGTCCTTGCCTGCTGTGGTGCGGTATGCTTTTTTATTTTCTTCTTCACCCTCCTGCCGGAATCACTCATGGTCCTCAGCCGTCAGAGCCTGCTTCAGCTTATGCGTCTGACTGAAGACGTACCAGAT
>NZ_SZXD01000036.1:0-50145 GCF_005281115.1 Citrobacter sp. wls710 | reverse complement strand
AGGTGTCTGGAAATATAGGGGCAAATCCAAATATCTTTAGTAAATACCAGAAACACTACCCTCTCCTGCAATGCATAATTTGATTAACAAATCTTATAGTTACTTTGCGAAACTATCTATACAACATCGTTTCAAAATCATTCCATTACTGACAATATTGGGGAATATATGAATACTTCAGGCTGGCTACTTAAAAGAGGTGAAGCAAAAACATCCGTCTTCCATCTCGGCAGATATTGTAGTGAATGGAAAGCATCAACATACTCCTATGGAGAACCGAGCTTTCATATCGTTCTGGGTGGAGAATGTTGGCTGGATTTGTTAAACCAACAACCCCGCATTATGCTGGAACAAGGAGATATTCTCTTTTTTTTTAATAACTTCCCATTTTTTCTCACCTCCTCACCAGATACAAATATTGATGACTTACCCCGCAGACAAATGGTTAAAATTGAAGATTCCTTTTCTAACTCCACCGATCTGCTATGTGGTTTCATCCAACCTAACTCTATCGCCAGCCAATTGCTGTTTGCCTTACTACCGGATATATACCTTATTAAGAAAAAAGATGACGTCAGTAACAAAATACACTCTCTATTTGAGTTATTAATGACAGAAGTTAATGCTTCTGCCGATGAAAATAATTGCATTATTGCTCACTTAACTGACGCTATTTTGTACTATGTGGTTAGTGAATCTACCTCCTTATATGACATTGATATAAATATACTGAATACCGCTAATGATGAACCGTTAGCAAAATTAATTATTGCTATAATAGACAATCCTGAGCATTCATGGACACTGGACGATATGGCTCGCTTCACTTACATGTCTCGCTCAACATTCATTCGCCGCATATTAAAAACGACAAGCTATACACCGAATCTGGTATTAAGCAAGCTAAGAATTTATGTGTCATTAAACATGCTCAGAAGGGGAATTAAAATAGAGGATATTTACAGCCGCGTCGGGTATGAGTCATTGTCTGGATTCTATCAGGCATTCAAACGCGTTATGGGAACTGCACCCGGGGACTATCTATCTTCCTTCAAATAAAACGACCAGCGGGATGAATGTTAGGGGCTCGAGAAAAGCTCCGCATTCTGGCTTCCCACCGAACGTTAAGGTTATAATCCCTACAACGATTTTATTGGATTAGAAGCGACGATGACAAAACTTACCCTACAAGAACAGATGCTTAAGGCAGGTCTGGTCAGCAGTAAAAAAATGGCAAAAGTGCAGAGAACGGCGAAAAAATCGCGCGTTCAGGCTCGTGAAGCCAGAGAGGCGGTGGAAGAGAATAAAAAAGCACAGGTCGAACGTGATAAGCTGCTTAGCGAGCAGCAAAAGCAGGCTGCGCTGTCTAAAGAGTATAAAGCACAGATCAAGCAACTTATTGAAATGAACAAAATCACCATTACTCGTGGCGATATTGGTTACAACTTCACTGATAATAATCTGATCAAAAAAGTCTATGTTGATAAAGTGACCCAATCACAGTTGATCAAGGGCCGCCTGGCCATTGCGCGTCTGACGGCTGAAAGCAGTAGCGATAGCGAATATGCCATCATTCCGGCTGTCGTCGCCGATAAAATTGCCCAGCGCGATGCAAACTATATTGTATTAAATTGCGAGCTGAGCCAGGAAGCGAAGGACGAAGACGATCCGTATGCTGATTTTGTCATCCCTGATGATTTAATGTGGTAAGAAAACAAGCAGATAATTCAAACTTCCGTCGCGTATTTCGGTGAACGCCAACGCTACCACCGAAATACCGTTGACATCACCTCTGCCCAATCCTGTCAGCTAAAACTTATAATGTTCTTTGCTCAGCCCGTATTTTCTCATGCGTAAATACAGTTTTTTACGCGGGATTTGTAAATACTCCGCCACTTCATTAATGCGCCCCTGATGAATATTTAACGCCTCGGTAATAATCTGCCGCTCGTACTCCTCCACCCGGCGATCGAGCGGCGTCGGTTCAGGCATATGCAGCTGCGGATTTGCGGTTTCAGCCAGCGGAAGTAGCCCAACGGCAAAAAGCTCAGCGGCGTTCGCCAGTTCCCGAACATTACTTAGCCACACGCGGCGCCGCATGCCTTTCAGGAGTTCCCCTTCAACGTCAGGTACAGGATGATTCAGGCGCAGACAGGCTTTTTGCAGATAATGGCGAAACAGTGGCTCAATATCATCGGGACGCTGCGACAACGACTGACAAGCGATTTGCGTCATCGCGAAACAGTAATAGAGTTCGGCCACAATTTGGTTAGTTGCCGCCAGTTCCACCAGCGATGTGGCGCCAATACCGATCAAGCGAAACGGACGCCTCTCCTGGCTTTGCAGGTGCACCAGTTGGTGCTGCTGTTCGCGCGTCAGGCATTCAATATGGCTCAGGACCAGCGTACCGCCTTGCGCCTGGGCAATAAGATCATTGAGTTGTCCCGCATTCGCGGGCGTCAGCTCACCGCGGATAAACGGTCCCTCGGTGCTGCGCCCAAGCTGATGCAAATAACGGGCTCCCGTCATACGCCCCGTTCCCGCCTCGCCATAAAACCAGACGGCGATATCCGTTTCCGCCAGTTGCTGCAGACGCTGACGGTACTGATTGACCCAGTCACTGTAACCGATCAGCTCAACCTGCAGCTTTTGCTGACAATAGTGGCGACGCGCAATCACAGATTTTCGCTGACGCAACGCATCTTCTACCAACAACAGCAGTTTGCCGGGGTCGACCGGTTTTTGCAGAAAATCCCATGCCCCTTTCTTCACCGCTTCCACGGCCATCGGGACGTCGCCATGCCCGGTGATCAACAAGATCGGCAGCTGATTATCATCCTGATGAAACAATGTCATTAGATCGATTCCATTGCAGCCAGGCATACACACGTCGCTCAGGACAATCCCCGGCCAGTCGGCCTGGAGCCAATTTCGGGCGTCAAAAGGGTTACTGCATGCGTATACACGATAACCCTCTTGTTCAAGCAACAGCGTGTAAGCGTCGAGAACATCAGCATCGTCATCAATCAGCAAAACAGCATATTCATCACACAACATCGTTTACATCCGTCAGATTAAATTCCAGCACGACGCAGGCATTCCGCCCCG
The DNA here is from genome assembly GCF_005281115.1 of Citrobacter sp. wls710. Taxonomy (NCBI): domain Bacteria; kingdom Pseudomonadati; phylum Pseudomonadota; class Gammaproteobacteria; order Enterobacterales; family Enterobacteriaceae; genus Citrobacter; species Citrobacter sp. wls710. Next base: position 47,037 of record NZ_SZXD01000036.1, on the reverse strand, counting down.
GCGTCGAGGCCAGGCGCAGCTCGCCGTTCATTTGCGTCATTAACGATACACAAATCGATAAACCAATACCGAGACCCACATCCTTACTGGTGGTAAACGGCTTTAATAGTGATGGCAACAACGCGCCTGGCCAGCCGGGGCCGTTATCACAGACTAAGACGCACAATCGGCGGCCCTCGGTCTGCCAGTGAACCTCTATTCCCGCGGCAGCCGGACAGGCATCCAGCGCATTTGTCAGTATGTTTACCAGTACCTGCTGAATACGCACTTCATCACCTGCCACCCACACGCTGTGAGCAGGAAGCGTCAGCGTGCCCTGCTGCTTATGGCGCATAGCCAGCAGTTCCCAGGCAGCAGTAAACGTTTGTCGTAGATCGACCGGATGTAAAGGCGCGCCCGGCTCAGCCCGGCGCGCAAACTGACGTAGCGAACGGATAATGGCATCGATGCGGGTAATCAGCCCCTCTGCTTTGGTTAACGTGCTTCTGGCCTGAGCGGATTGCCCCTGCTCAATTGCCTTTCCCGCCGTAAACAGGTACATCGACAGCGCATTCAGCGGTTGATTAATTTCGTGTGCCAGAGTGGTCATAGTCTGGCCGACGACCGCCAGTTTAGCCGTCTGGATCAGCTCATCCTGCGTCGCCCGGAGATCGGACTCAATCTCCTTACGCTCCGCCACTTCCTGCTCCAGCTGATTTTTTTGCGCATTCAACTGGCCCAGGGTATGGCGCAGCAAGCCCGCGATACGCCCCAATTCATCGCGCCCATAAACCGGGATAGTGGCATCCGTTCGGCCAAGACCAATTTGCACCACGGCCTGGTTGAGCGCGGTAAAACGCTTCACCAGCCGGGAACGAATGAAATAATGGTTAAGTCCCCAGGCGAGAAGGAGTGCCAGCAGCGTCGCCAACAGAATAAGTCCGCCACTGACGCGAACAATTTGTTCCAGCCGCTGGTTAAACATCTGCATTTGCTGATGGCTACTTCCCAATTGCGCTTCAAGCAGTGTTCGAAAGCGCCCGAGCGTTGCCTCTCTGGCATGGTTGGCATCAATGAGCGCCTTTTGCGCAGCGACATAATCGCGCATCGTATCGGGCATTTTATTTTTCATCATCCCGATTTCCAGCAGTTCATCAATGGTTTGCCGCAGGGTGATTGTACTGGGCCAGTCATCGAGGGTACGGATGTTTTCATCGGCGGTTTTCTTCAGATTCTCCAGGTAGCGGATATGGTTCTCCACCAGCATCCCGTCGTCGCTGCCCGACTTCAGTTCATTAAGCCGGTCGCGTAAATCATCCACGATCTGGTTTTCAATTCTTGCCAGGGTGTACACCTGCTGCTGCTCGTTTTGCACCTCTCGCGCACGTTTGAGATACAGCGCCGCATCGCCACTTTTTGCCTCGATTTGATCCAACAACGTCCCCTGCTGCCAGGTGAAATCCTGCACCAGTGAATTCAGCTCGGTGTTAAAATCATCATGTAGCCAGTCGATGCGTGCGGAGAGTTCACTCACTTTTTCACGCACGAGGAACATGTTGTAGAGCACCCGGTCCAGTTCCGCCATCAGCGCCCGGCTGTCCTGCAAAATCACCGCCAGCTGCTGTTGTTCTGCGGGTTGTAGCCCCCGGCTCAGTGCCTCAATTTTATCCAGATGCGAGATTATCTGATTGCGCAGTTGCAGCCTCACCGTCGTATTGGGGGCCAGCAGGAATTCATTAAGCTGATCCACAACCAGGTTAAGATTGCCTTCAATCAAAAAAGCGGAATGCACGCGCGGGAAGTAATCATCAAGCGAATAGCGTATTTGCGAGCTCTGCTCGTGCCATGAGTACAAACTGACGCAGCTCACGCTCAACGTCAGTAGTGCGCCCGTCAGAAAGGCTCCCCGCAGGCTGCTGCTGATGTTGAGCTGCCGCAGGCGTTGCAGTATCGATCCACCTTTCATTTTAACTCTTCCAGTTTTGCTATCGCCTGACGTTGATTTTTAAGAAACCACAGCTGCCACTCCATCATCTGCTGTTCGGCAAAGCTTTTGTTATCGAATTGAGCAAGCCAGGCCTCATCTTCACTACGCCTGGCATCTATCGGGACGCTGGTCAGTAAGGCTCTGATTTCGGGTAACGGGCGTTTCAGTCGCGCTTCCGCACTGTATAGCGCCCGCCAGGCATCTTTCAGCTGTGCGAGACGAAAACTGATGGCGGTATCAAACATTCGCTGCACCAGCCGCTGCCGCTTAAGGATCAGCCGATAATTAAGCGCAGGCTGGTTCATCAACATCGCCTGTTGAGCGGCCCGTGGGTTATCTGGCGCGAGCTGGGTAACCGGATATTTTCCCGTATTCGCATCCGCAAGGATCCGCTGTCCTTCCGGACTTAATAAGTAGCGGATAAAACGACGCGCTTCACTGGCGTGCTGGCTGTTCTTGAGCACGGCGACATAGGTTGGCGACACTGCCGAGCGTGGAAAATAGCTAAAAGCCAGATGCGGATCGTTGAGCAACAGGTTGGCATAGTTATCAATGACCGGCCCGGCAACGCCAAGACCGCTCTTAATTTTGTCGGCTACGCCAAAACTGCGTGATGAAATCGTCACCAGATTACCGGCGCTCGCTAACAGCGTCGCCCAGCCCTCTTCCCACCCTTTTTGCTGCAACAGCGACTCAACCATCAAATGGTTGGTATCGGAACGAGACGGGCTACTCATCAACAACGCATTCTGATATTTAGGCTGCGTTAAATCCGCCCAGTCAGCAGGAGGAGAAAGGTGTCGCGCCGCCAGCGCAGAACGGTTAATTAGCAGGCCAAAACCGGATATCGCCACGGCCACGGAGGTAGAACGAATAGACTCAGGCACCAGCCTCTGGCTTTCCGGCAACGCATTATCAAAGAGCGCCAGCTTCTGATGCTCCTGAAGATGCTGTAACAGCATGGGCGATGAGGTCAAAATGAGATCAACGTTTTCCGCATTCGCGGTATCAAGCAGTTGTTCCAGCGAACTGCTGGTCCGGTTTAACGTGCGAATCATCACCGACCCCGGCTCCGTCTGCCAGCGCTGAATAATCCAGGCCGTGGCTCCGGGTGAGAAGGTTGTTGCCATCACCAGCTCTTTACCCAAAGCCTGGCAGCTCGCCGACAGCGACATGAAACAGAGCGAGATTGCCCAAAAACGCCGCCAACAGTAAAGTCTGTTTGTGATCCCGTTCATAAATACCAACATATGCAAAAAATAATATTGAGACAAAACTTACCCGTTTATCCCTACAGGAGAGAAGAATAAGGTTTTTCGCAATAATAACCATACGAAAAGTGACTACATCAGCTAAGAATACCCGAAAACACAGTCTGAATTTGTTAATATCCGCACATGCCAGCAATAAAACTTCGCGCAAAAGAACAGAAATAAAATGCCATTATTTAAAAAGAGTCAAAATCTGCCGCACCATCTATAAAATGAGTCAATAGTGACCCATTTCATCGACTTGAGTTTCTCTCCTGCCTATTTCACTCTTCACCACGAAAACTCCTGATATTCACATCAATATAAATTTAGGTGATGATATGTTATCAATATTTAAGGCAGGGCCAGCGGCAAATAAAGTCCCGGCAGAGAAAGTCCAGGAAACTTATGGCCGCTACCGCATTCAGGCATTACTCAGCGTATTCCTGGGCTATCTTGCGTACTATATTGTGCGCAATAACTTCACGCTCTCAACTCCATATCTGAAAGAGCATCTGGATCTCAGCGCCACGCAGATCGGTTTACTCAGCAGTTGTATGCTTATCGCCTATGGCATCAGTAAAGGCATTATGAGCAGCCTGGCAGACAAAGCCAGCCCCAAAGTATTTATGGCATGCGGTTTGATTCTGTGCGCCATCGTCAACGTAGGTTTAGGGTTCAGTACCGGATTCTGGATTTTTGCCGCGCTGGTTGTCTTCAACGGCTTGTTCCAGGGGATGGGCGTCGGCCCTTCATTTATTACTATCGCTAACTGGTTCCCGCGTAAAGAACGTGGACGCGTTGGCGCGTTCTGGAATATCTCACATAATGTCGGTGGTGGTATTGTTGCCCCGATCGTTGGTGCCGCCTTTGCCATTTTGGGAAGTGAACACTGGCAAAGCGCCAGCTATATTGTTCCGGCCGGCGTTGCCGTACTGTTTGCAGTTATCGTGCTGATGCTGGGGAAAGGCTCACCACGCCAGGAAGGTTTACCGGCTCTGGAACAAATGATGCCGGAAGAGAAAGTTGTATTAAATGCCCGACACGCTGTCCAGGCGCCAGAAAATATGAGCGCCTTCCAGATTTTCTGCACCTATGTCCTGCGTAATAAAAATGCCTGGTATGTTTCACTGGTAGATGTCTTTGTCTATATGGTGCGTTTTGGCATGATTAGCTGGTTGCCAATTTATCTGTTAACCGAAAAACATTTCTCGAAAGAGGAAATGAGCGTCGCGTTTTTGTTTTTCGAATGGGCGGCAATTCCTTCCACATTACTGGCGGGTTGGCTTACCGATAAACTGTTTAAAGGCCGCCGCATGCCATTGGCAATGATTTGTATGGCGCTGATTTTCGTCTGTCTGATCGGCTACTGGAAAAGCGAATCGCTGTTGATGGTGACTATTTTTGCCGCCATCGTTGGCTGCCTGATTTATGTTCCTCAGTTCCTGGCCTCCGTTCAGACCATGGAAATCGTACCCAGCTTCGCAGTGGGTTCCGCAGTAGGATTACGCGGATTTATGAGCTACATTTTTGGCGCATCATTGGGTACCAGCCTGTTTGGCGTAATGGTCGACAAAATGGGATGGCATGGCGGTTTCTATCTGCTGATGGGGGGAATTGTCTGTTGCATCCTGTTCTGCTACCTCTCTCATCGCGGGGCGCTGGAACTTGAGCAACAGCGGAAAAATGCTCAGCAAGAAGAAGCATCACTCCAGTTGGCTGACGCCCGTTAATCGATTCCAGTCTCGCAAAAAGTGCCAGCACCGCTGGCACTTCCCTACGCTCAGCTAAATAAATCTCTAACCGTGATAATTCATTTCCAATCGTAACGTGCCAGGTTATTGCCTACCGTCCCCCACCATAAAGCGAATGATCAAACCGCATGTCGGGGCAAGAAAAAGGAATAATCCGGTTACCATTTCGTTACCATTAGTCAACCGCATAGTGAAAACGTAAATTAAAGCCGTGAGTATGCCCATGCCGATAAAAGCGCTTATTGACGCCGCCGCGCCCATTACCTGCCAGATGTAGCAACTGACGCTCAGAATGCTCAATGCGAGAAAGATCCAAAAATAGAGCATTGCGATACCTCCTGTTTGCCGTAAAACTTTACGTAAGTCCTTACACTCCCTTGATTTTATATTCTAAGACAATTCCCATTAGTTCGCAATTTAAGCAACATTTACGTTACAAAAATCACTCATCTGCTTACTATTTAGATATTCACCTGGATTTTATTTATTCATCATAAAAACAATGGATTATATATAGGCTTTTTTTTGTTCTTAATCGCCCCAAAAATATTTACGAAACTTGAGTAATTATTTCTGGCTGACATTAATCTTCGGGTGTACATTGTGCGTCCGATCATTCATGCCCCTCGTGGTTTTGTCCTGACTCAGTTTTACACTCTTTGCAGGAACCAATGTCGTTTATGGCGGCCTAACGATCTGTGCAGAGTGTAACGCGCCAGACCCAGCGTCTTCGCGATACATCTATTTCGTATCAACAACAGGTGCTTATGTTTCCCCAATGTAAATTTTCACGCGCGTTTTTGCATCCGCGCTATTGGCTCACGTGGTTTGGCGTCGGTGTGCTCTGGTTACTGGTACAACTTCCCTATCCCGTATTATGTTTTCTTGGTACCCGTACAGGAACACTGGCTCGTCCATTTTTAAAGCGCCGTGAATCTATTGCACGTAAAAACCTCGAACTCTGTTTCCCCAATCTGTCGCAGGAAGAGAGAGACAAACTGGTCGATGAGAACTTCCGTTCACTCGGCATGGGACTGCTTGAAACAGGTATGGCCTGGTTCTGGCCGGATCACCGCGTTCGCAAATGGTTTGATGTAGAAGGGTTGGACAACCTGAAACGCGCCCAGATGGAAGACCGTGGCGTGATGGTCGTAGGCGTACACTTTATGTCGCTCGAATTAGGTGGCCGCGTAATGGGGCTGTGCCAGCCGATGATGGCAACCTATCGCCCACACAACAATAAGTTGATGGAGTGGATCCAAACCCGCGGTCGTATGCGTTCCAACAAAGCCATGATCGGCAGAAATAATCTGCGTGGCATTGTCGGCGCCCTGAAAAAAGGGGAAGCGGTATGGTTCGCTCCCGATCAGGACTACGGCCGTAAAGGAAGCTCGTTCGCGCCCTTCTTCGCCGTTAAAAACGTGGCAACCACCAATGGTACTTACGTGCTGTCACGCCTATCGGGCGCAGCGATGCTGACCGTAACCATGGTGAGAAAAGCAGATAACTCAGGTTACCGCCTGTTTATCACACCACAAATGGAAGGTTACCCGGCAGATGAAAGCCAGGCTGCGGCTTATATGAATAAAATTATCGAAAAAGAGATCATGCGCGCGCCCGAGCAGTATCTCTGGATCCACCGTCGCTTCAAAACCCGCCCCATGGGTGAAGCCTCGTTATATATCTAAAAAGAAAGGCCTTACGGCCTTTCTTTTTGTCTGTGGCTGAATTACTTAACGCCCCACTCGTTCTGTAGTTCAGCCATGCGCTCATTGTAGTTACGAGCAATACAGGCTGGTTTATCCTGCTCTTTCCAGCACTCGTTTCGTCCTTTAACCCAGCCGCGCTGCTCAGCTTTCAGCGTTGGGTTATTTTTCGATTTAACCAACGCCTGTTTGTAGACCCCGTTCAACTTAACATCCAGCGCGGAGAGTGATGGACTCTGGCAAATAACCTCTTCAATACTTCCCTTTGCCACCGCTGAGCAAGAGAAAGAAGGACCGCTGTAGGTCGATTTTTCCCCCGGAGCGTAGTCAATATTGTCTTCAGGCTGACAAATTCCGTGCTTACGATTAGGTCCTGTCCATGAAACTTCCGGGTTGCCGTCATCTTTACGGGAGATGGAAAGCGTATTTTTCCCGCTTTTGGCTTCCCAGTAGTTGTCATTGAAGCTCTTTACGGTTGCCTTTGAGCCATCAATCCAAACGTTGCCTTTACCATCACTATTCACACCACCAATACTTGCGCAGCTGAAATTAAACGCCAACGGAGAGGCCGCCATCGACGCCACTGGCGTAAGAACGAGTGCTAACATCATTAATCTGGTCATTTTTAACCTTTTCATTATTGAATTCCGCGAAAAATTAACCGTATTCATATTATGGTGATATGAGAATTCTCCGACTAATCATTACGTCGCTCAATAGCAATTTATTACCGGCAGAAATTAAACTGTCGCCGAATCACGACACTTGTAAGTTATTAAAATTAAATAGAAAAATGCCTCTTGTCTCACCTCATTTTTAGGCGTACATTAGCGCCGTCTGGAGCACTAAAGCTCAGAATTCTGAGGTGATGCAGCCAGGCAAACGAGGGATATTCTCCATTTCGTTTGCGCGTGCATCAGCTCTCTGTCAGGTAAGCATATGTTCATTCAGACGTACCCAGGTACGCGGAGAGATGAAAAGTGAAATATTTCTTTATGGGCATTTCTTTTATGGTCATCGTTTGGGCCGGTACGTTCGCCCTGATGATCTAAATAAAAGACGCAGCAAAAAAACAGGAGCCATCAGGCTCCTGTTTGCTTTTGGGGATCTCACGATTGGTTAGTCGGTACTTTCAATAGCCGATTTCGCACTGGCAGGCAGTAAGCCATCTGCGCGAAACATCGCTTTGATGCCGCGGATCGCCTGGCGGGTACGGTCACGGTTTTCAATTAAGGCAAAACGCACGTGTGTATCGCCATAATCACCAAAGCCAATCCCCGGCGAAACGCATACTTTCGCTTCGTTCAACAATTTTTTGGCAAACTCAAGTGACCCCATCGCGGCATATTGCTCAGGAATTTTCGCCCAAACGTACATTGAGGCCTTTGGCATCTCAACCATCCAACCGGCCTCATGCAGCCCTTTAACCAGCACATCGCGACGGCGTTTATACTGCTCGGCAATATCCCGTACGCATTGCTGATCGCCTTCCAGCGCCGCGATTGCCGCAACCTGCAACGGTGTAAACGTCCCGTAATCGTGATAGCTCTTGATGCGTGCCAGCGCATTGACCAGCGTTTTATTGCCGACCATAAAACCGATACGCCAGCCCGCCATGTTGTAGCTTTTCGACAGGGTGAAAAATTCAACCGCGACATCACGAGCGCCTGGTACCTGCATAATCGATGGCGCTTTCCAGCCATCGTAAACGATATCGGCATAGGCGAGATCGTGAACCACCAGCACGTCATAGCGTTTAGCCAGCGCGACGACTTTTTCGAAAAATTCCAGCTCGACGCACTGTGCTGTCGGGTTGGACGGGAAACCTAAGATCATCATCTTCGGTTTCGGGTAGCTTTCACGGATCGCGCGCTCCAACTCATTAAAGAAATCGACACCTTCCACCAGCGGCACTGACCGTACCTGCGCCCCGGCAATCACCGCGCCATAAATATGGATCGGATAGCTCGGGTTGGGTACGAGAACCGTATCACCATGATCGAGCGTTGCCAGCATCAGGTGCGCCAGTCCCTCTTTGGAACCAATAGTCACAATCGCTTCGGATTCGGGATCAATTTCAACGTCATAGCGTTCCTGATACCAGCGGGAAATCGCCCGACGCAGACGCGGGATGCCGCGAGACGTGGAATAGCCATGCGTGTCCGGGCGCTGCGCCACGGTACACAGTTTTTCAACAATGTGAGGAGGTGTGGCCCCATCCGGGTTCCCCATACTGAAATCGATAATATCTTCGCCGCGCCGACGCGCAGCCATCTTCAGTTCAGCGGTAATGTTAAAAACGTAAGGGGGAAGGCGATCAATACGCGTAAAGCGACGTTCAGGGCGGGAGTCAGCCATAATATCCTCAGATTAACGTTAGCGCCCGGACCGTCCGAGCGACGCTGCCACGATGGTGGCACGTTTAGAAAATAGCCTGAATAATTTCCTTCTGTCGAGAGGCAATACAAAATATTTTTTTTCGACACAAATGAGGAACAGGCAAACAAAATGAGGAAATATTCAATTTCACACACAGCCAAAAATTACCATCATTTAACATTTTGTTGTGAAAAACATTACCTTGATCTTTGCGCTTAGAAGACAGGTATTGTAAATACAACAACAATGCAACAATCCCCTTTTAATATTAAGGTTTTTCCTCATTAGCCGCAGGCTGAGCGGGCGCTGGTCATCCAGACTCAGGTTGCCTATCATAGAGGTTTAACCCCTGCGCAAGAGTCACCCGTGCACGAAATATTTAATATGCTGCTGGCGGTATTTGACCGGGCAGCGCTGATGCTGTTTTGTCTGTTTTTCCTGATTCGTATCCGCCTGTTTCGCGAACTGTTGCACAAGTCAGCTCACTCCCCGAAAGAGTTGCTCGCCGTCACCGCGATTTTCTCGATGTTTGCCCTGTTCAGTACCTGGTCCGGCGTACCGGTTGAAGGCTCACTGGTTAACGTACGTATTATCGCGGTCATGTCAGGGGGAATTCTGTTCGGTCCGTGGGTCGGCATCATTACGGGGCTCATCGCCGGCACCCACCGCTACCTGATTGATATTGGCGGCGTCACCGCCCTACCCTGCTTTATTACCAGTATTCTGGCAGGCTGCATTGCCGGGTGGATCAACCGTAAGATCCCCAAAGCGCAACACTGGCGCGCAGGTATTTTAGGCGGAATGCTGTGCGAATCCCTGACCATGATCCTCGTCGTTGCCTGGGCGCCTACGACCGCGCTGGGGCTGGATATCGTCTCGAAAATCGGTATCCCAATGATCCTGGGCAGCGTCTGTATTGGCTTTATCGTTATGCTGGTTCAAAGCGTGGAAGGTGAGAAAGAAGCCAGCGCCGCGAAGCAGGCCAAGCTGGCGCTGGATATCGCCAACAAAACCCTGCCGCTTTTCCGTCACGTCAACAGCGAGTCGCTCCGCCAGGTATGCGAGATTATTCGCCATGATATTCATGCTGATGCCGTCGCTATTACCAATACTCAGCACGTTCTGGCCTACGTTGGCGTGGGTGAACTGAATTACCGCGATAACGATGATTTCGTCAGCCCTACCACGCGACAGGCGATCAATTACGGTAAAATCATCATAAAAAACAATGATGAAGCGCATCGGACACCGGAAATACACTCCATGCTGGTGATCCCGCTGTGGGAGAAAGGCGTTGTTACCGGCACGCTAAAAATCTACTACTGTCACGCTCACCAGATCACCTCCTCATTGCAGGAAATGGCCATCGGCCTGTCGCAGATTATCTCGACTCAGCTTGAGGTTTCTCGGGCGGAACAGTTACGCGAAATGGCAAATAAGGCAGAGCTAAGAGCACTGCAGAGTAAAATAAATCCCCATTTCCTGTTTAACGCCCTGAACGCTATTTCCTCGTCGGTGCGGCTTAACCCGGACACTGCGCGTCAGCTCATTTTTAATTTGTCGCGCTATCTTCGCTATAATATTGAATTAAAAGATGATGAGCAGATCGACATCAAGAAAGAGCTGTATCAAATCAAAGATTACATCGCCATCGAACAGGCCCGTTTTGGCGACAAGCTGACGGTTATTTATGATATTGATGAAGAGGTAAGCTGTTATATTCCCAGCCTGCTGATTCAGCCGCTTGTTGAGAACGCCATCGTCCATGGTATTCAACCCTGCAAAGGGAAAGGCGTGGTCACCATCAGCGTTGCAGAGTGCGGGAACCGGGTACGGATTGCCGTGCGGGATACCGGTCATGGTATCGATCCGAAAGTGATTGAACGGGTCGAATCCAATGAAATGCCGGGGAATAAAATCGGTCTGTTGAATGTCCATCATCGCGTTAAGCTGCTCTATGGCGAAGGATTACTGATCCGCCGTCTGGAGCCGGGCACAGAGATTGCCTTTTATGTGCCTAATCAGCACTCGCCCGCAGCCGCACCGGCCACATTATTGCTTTAACCAGGAGTGAAGTCGTGAAAGTCATCATTGTCGAAGATGAATTCCTGGCCCAACAGGAACTAAGCTGGCTGATAAAAGAGCACAGCCAGATGGAGATTGTCGGTACATTTGACGACGGTCTTGACGTGCTGAAATATCTCCAGCACAACCGCGTTGACGCTATTTTTCTGGATATCAATATTCCCTCGCTGGATGGTGTACTGTTGGCGCAAAACATCAGCCAGTTCGCGCATAAGCCCTTTATTGTGTTTATTACCGCATGGAAAGAGCACGCTGTTGAAGCTTTCGAACTGGAGGCCTTTGACTATATTTTGAAACCGTATCAGGAATCGCGCATTGTCGGCATGCTGCAAAAGCTGGAGGCCGCCTGGCAACAGCAGCAAGCGGGAACCTCACCATCTGGCCCAGCGCCCCGTGAAAACGATACGATCAACCTGATCAAAGATGAGCGGATCATCGTAACCCCGATCAACGACATCTACTACGCTGAAGCCCATGAAAAGATGACCTTCGTCTATACCCGGCGCGAGTCGTATGTGATGCCCATGAACATCACCGAGTTTTGCAGCAAGCTGCCTGCTGCGCATTTCTTCCGCTGCCACCGCTCATTCTGTGTGAATTTGAATAAAATTCGCGAGATCGAACCCTGGTTTAACAACACCTACATTCTGCGCTTAAAAGACCTGGAGTTTGAAATCCCGGTGAGTCGGAGTAAAGTGAAAGAGTTCAGACAGTTAATGCACTTATAGCGCAGAGAAAGAGCAATGAAAGAGCCAGGCCTGCCCGCCGACCAACAGTTTTTCGCCGATCTGTTCAGCGGCCTGGTGTTAAACCCGCAGCGTCTGGGGCGCGTATGGTTCGCCAGGCAACTAGCCACATTACCGACCGGCAGTTTATGTATTGACCTGCCCCGCCTGGATATCGTGTTGCGCGGAGAGTACAGCAACCAACTGGAAAAACAGCAGCACAGCCTGGCGGAAGGCGACATGCTGTTCATCCCGGCGAAAGCGGCGAATTTACCAGGCAGCGATAAACCGGTGATGCTCTTGAGCCTGGTATTTTCACCGGCCTGGCTGGGCCTCTCTTTTTATGACAACCGAACCGCATCGCTGCTACGTCCCGTACGTCGCATTGAGTTACCGCATCCGCAGCGCGGTGAAGGCGAGGCGATGCTTACCGCATTAACCCATTTAAGCCGCTCACCACAGGCCCAGGATATTATTCAGCCGCTGGTGCTGAGTCTGCTGCACCTGTGCCGCAGCGTGGTAAACACCCGGCCTGATATAGCGCGCCCGCGCTCTGAATTTCTCTATCACAGCATATGTAATTGGGTCCAGGACAACTATGCCCAGCCGCTGAACCGGGAAAACGTAGCGCAGTTTTTTAATATCACACCGAATCACTTATCAAAAGTATTTACCCAGCATGGCACCATGGGATTTGTTGAGTATTTGCGGTGGGTGAGAATGGCGAAGGCGCGCATTATCTTACAGAAATATCATTTGTCGATTAGCGAAGTCGCACAGCGTTGCGGGTATCAGGACAGTGATTATTTTTGCCGCCTGTTCCGCCGTCAGTTTGGCCTGACGCCGGGCGAGTACGGCGCCCGTTTTCAGTCAGCACGTTGATTGAGGCAATACCAACGAGTTAGTCATATCCACTTGTATCGTTGTAAAATAATGCCCTTTCGCGCATAACGTGCAGGCTTACTCAACAAAGTGAATATTCGATGAAAAACAGACGTGCACTTTCCCTGATGTGTCTTCAGATGCTGGAATCAGGTGCGGATCGTCGGACCGTAAAAAGAGCGCTCACCGCCCGACGCGTAAAAGGTCGCCAGGCGGTAGTACTGCTCTGCAAACAAGAGATGATACTGTTAAGGGCCGGGAAACTGCCGATTCAACACACCGCAGATTAATAATTCTTCTTGTAAAACCGTTTTGCCCAGCCTGCAATCCCATTACCGTAGGCTGGAAAACGCTCCTCACAGTGGCGTTTAAAACGTCAGTTCCGCCTGCAGCAACGCCAGAATACTTTCGGCATCGGTAGCGGCAAACAACGACTGGCGGAACTGCTTGTTCACCAGCTTACGCGCCAGCTGCGAGAAGACCTTCACGTGGTTAATGCCTTCATCAGCCCCCAGCGTTAGCATGATCACCAGCTCAACATCGCCCATTTCGGACTGCCAGTCTATCGGCTGAGCAAGCCGGGCAATGCTGATACTGGAATGGTTGATCCACTGGGATTTAGTATGTGGGATAGCAACCCCGAAACCAACGGCAGTAGTCACTATCTCTTCGCGCTGCCAGACATCTTCCTCCAGCTCAAACGGATGTTCGGTGCGTCCATTTACCCCAAGATTGCCACATAAGAACTGGATCACCTGCTCTTTGTTGGCAAGAGGCTCGCCAACAAAAATATTCTCCAGCGCCAGTAGCGGGCGCACGTCTTTCTGCGGTGCAAACTGCTTCAGCAAATCTTCTATCTCCTGAGCACTGCGACACTCGCAGGCCTGCATAGCGAGTTCGCGACACGCCTGGCCGTCCAGTTGACGAAGCTGACTTTTCACCGCCGGGATCCGTGGGCTGCTCATACTTAACTCGTCAAGCCCTAAGCCCAACAGCAACGGTAGGTAACGACTTTCCCCGCCCAGTTCACCGCAAATGCCTACCCATTTACCGCGTTCGTGCGCCACGAGGACAATCTGCTGCAACATCCGCAAGAACGAGGGCGTAATCGGGTTATATAGCGGCGACACGCGAGGATTATTACGATCGACAGCGTACAGATACTGGGTCATGTCATTTGAACCAATGCTGAAGAAATCCACCTCGTCACAGAAGTGGTCGATGATGTAACACACCGACGGTACTTCAACCATAATCCCCAATGAAATTGTCGGAGCATGACGTAAACCCTCCGCTTTCAGCTCCACCAGCGCTTTTTGCAATTCGCTTTTTACCCATAAAATCTGGTCGAGGCTGTGCACCATCGGGATCATCAACTGCGCATTACCGAAGGTGGCCGCGCGTAAAATGGCGCGCAACTGCGTGCGAAACAGCCCGGCAAATTCGGGATAAATCCGCACCGCGCGATAGCCCAGGAACGGATTTTCTTCTTGCGGAATATTGAGATAACGGATGTTCTTATCGCCGCCAATGTCCATCGTGCGAAAGATAACCGGCTTGTCGCCCGCAGCCAACAACACCTGTTGGTAGGCTTCAAACTGTTCCTGCTCGTCGGGAGCACTGTCGCGATCCATAAACAGCATTTCTGTGCGAAACAACCCAATCCCTTCCGCGCCATTGGCAAACGCCCCCGGCGCTTCCAGCGCGGTGCCAATATTCGCTGCAACGTCAATTCGTTGATTATCTTTGGTTAACGCGGGCTGGGCGGCGTCAAGGGCTTGCCGACGCTGGCATTCATCAGCCAGCTTCTGCGCAATCGCGTAGTAGCCGCGAACCGCCTCGTTTGGATTAATGGCCAGGACGCCACATCGGGCATCCAGTACCGCGGGTTGCCCGGCATAGCGGCTAATCGCGTCCAGCGGCAAGCCGCTAAGCACCGGAATTGCCGACGCCCGAGCGAGGATCAGCGTATGCGAGGTGCGCCCTGTTTTCTCAAGGATCATGCCTGACAGATGCTGCAAATCGAGGCTCAAAAACTGACTGGGCGTCAGATCTTCAGCAACCAGAATCGTTGGTTTTTCCAGCACCAGCGCATGGCGTGGCCGCTTTTCAGGCCAGGTAATGTGCAACAATTGTTCGCTGATATCACGGATGTCGCTGACGCGTTCGCGCAAATAATCGCTGCCGGAAGCCGACAGCTTATCGCATACTTGTTCCATATTGGTGATAATCGCCGCCCCTAACCCCAGATGCTGCTCGAGCATTAATCGGCGAATATTCCCGGCGAACTCATCGTCCTGAATCAGAGACAGATGCGCGCTGAGAATGGTTTTACTCTCACCATCGCGCTGGCGGAGTTGCTGATTGAGCAGCTCCGCCAGCGTCGCCAGACTGTGCTCCAGCCTGGCGTTGTCTTCCGCACTCGCCGCAATCGCGCGATAGCTCTCCAGATTATCACTCTGCCACAGCGTGAGCTGACCTGCCCCCACGCCGCCTGCCAGCACGGTGCCATACAGCAAATCCGGGTTGAGCCGAATCAGCGAACGCGGCAACGGATGCGCCGCCAGTTCCGCCGCCCCAGGCTGAACGCTGTCGCTGTCGATAAACCGCTGCTGAATGTACTCCTCCAGCGCCCGTCTGGCCTGTTCTTCATCATGACCGGTGATGGTTAAGCTACAGCTGTCGTTAAACAGCGTCCCGGTGCCAATCAGCGCCAGCGAGCTTTTCGCATCCGCTTTGGCGTTTTGACGATGGTTGAAAAACATCACCTCACTTTGCCACTGGCTGCACTGCTCTTTCAGCTCCCATGCTGGACGCGCATGCAGGCCATTGGGTAACGGGCAAAGAAATTGAATCGTTAGCATAACAACTCCTGATTAGCGCGAAATCAGCACCTGAAGTCCGTCAGATGAGCCACGGTTTCGCACGTAAGATGTGAAATAAGTGCCGACAGCAACTGCTGCGTCTGGATGATGTCACGACAGTCGGCAATCGATGCAGCACAGTGCCCATGCCGCGTGGCTGGCCCCATAACAACCGTCGGGATCCCCGTTCCGCTGACGTGTACAGCCCCGCCATCGGTGCCGCCATTACTGAACATATCGAGCTGTAACGGTATACCCGCGTCAGCGGCCACACTTTCAATCCATGCCGTCAGCTTTGGCGGCGCAATCAGCGATTTATCGCTCAGCACCAGCATCGGGCCTTTGCCGAGCTGTCGGTGGTTGGCCGCGCCACAATCAAAATTTTTCGCCCAGCAGGCGGTGTCCAGCACGATCGCCACATCGGGGGCAACTGCACGCGCGGCCGTTTGCCCTCCGCGCAGTCCAACTTCCTCACTGGAACTGGCTACCAGCCACACCTCGCAAGGGAGATCGGCGCCATGCCATTCGCGCAGCAGCGCGACCAGCAAATAACATCCAAGCCGGTCATCAAAGGCTTTGCCCATGACGCGTTGGTGCGGCAAAACCTGAAAAGTCGTGTCAAAGGTAACGCGATCGCCTGGGTGCACGCCGGCCTGAAGTACTTCGTCATAAGACCGTGCGCCAATATCCACCCGTAGCGCATTCACCTCATTGCCACTGCGATCTCCGTCGAGCAGGCCCGGGATTTTGCTCTCTTCGCGAGTGGTAATTCGCACCGGCTGCAACTGTCTGGCCGCCATACGCACATTTCCCACCGGCAAGACATCGATCGCCCCGTCACTGGAGACACTGCGCACAATAAATCCCACTTCATCCATATGCGCACAGATCATTACCTTCGGACCGGTTGATTCATTCAGGCGGATCAACACCGATCCTAACCCATCGAAGCGCACTTCTTTGTGCAGACGATCTGCTTCTTCGAGCAAGATCTGCCGCACCTCCTGTTCTGAGGAGGCGATCGCATCAGCCTCGCTCAGCGCCTTCAGTAGCGATAAGTCCATCACGCCTCTCCCGTGTGTAACAATGTTTTCGCCATGGTGTAGAGCACCTCGCCGCCGTCTGGCGTAACCAGTACCACGTCCTCAATACGTACTCCGCCCTGCCCCGGCAGATAAATACCTGGCTCAACGGTGAGCAGCATTCCCGCCACCAAAGGTGTCGAATCGGTGGGCGAAAAACGTGGGTTTTCATGGACCTCAATGCCGATAGCGTGTCCGGTATTGTGACCAAACTCATTACCATAGCCCGCCTGCGTAATAACTTGCCTGGCGGCGGCGTCCACCTCATGGCAACGTACACCGGGTCGAATTGCCGCCACCGCCGCCAGTTGCGCTTCCAGAACAACCTGATAAATCGAAAATAGTGCGCTTTCTTCTGCAGATTGGTTGGCGTCGGGTATGCGAAACGTTCGCGTCATATCCGAACAATACCCCTGATACTGTGCGCCAAAATCCAGCGTAATGAACTCACCCGCCTCGACACGCTTGTCGCTGGCTTTGCCGTGCGGCAGCGCCCCGCGCCAGCCGCTGGCGACAATGGTGTCAAAAGAGGCTTTATCTGCGCCGAGCGTACGCATGTACCACTCCAGTTCGGCGGCAATCTCGCGCTCACGCAGACCAGGTTTAATAAAACGCCGTATGTGCTCAGCGCTGAGGTCGGCAATCCGACAGGCTTCACGGATACAGGCTATTTCCTGGGCCGTTTTCACCTGCCGAAGCACGTCCGGCAAGGCGCTCACCAGTCTTCCATGCAGTTTGTCTGCCCATGTCTTTGCCGTTTCCCAGCTTACCTGCTCGCCTTCGAACCCCACCGTCTGCAGCTTTTCGTCAGCAATGATGTGATTCACCCGTGAATACAGCGTCTGTGTTCCATCAAGGAGATGGATCTGGTAGCCCTGGGTACGCGTGTCGACATCGGTGTAGTAACGGGCATCGACCAGGATATGCGCGCTTTCATGGCTGATAAACACAAACCCTGAACTGCTGGAGATCCCCATATGCGGCTGTTTATTCTGTCGCGATGACAGCAGCATCGCATCGAGATGTTGCGCTGTCAGCCAGTCACGCAGCGAGGCAAGTAAGCTCATGGTTACAATCCTTTTGATCAGAGGCTTTCGATCAGCAATTTGCCTTTGCGGTACATCAGATGACGCAGGAACACCACCATCAGCGCGGTAATCACCGCACCTAACAGGATCCCTGCCATATAGACACCGAGATTGGTCACCAGCGGCCATGCCCAGATCGCCGACTCAGGGAACCATTGCACCGCACCCAGCCAGACGGCAGCCGTCGATCCGACAATGGCGCCAACCATGTAGGAGGGAATTGCCGTGATGGGGCTTTCCAGCGCAAACGGGATAGCCCCTTCGCTGATGCCCATAAATGCGAGGAACATTGCCGTTTTTCCCTGCGGGTAGAGCTGGGCGCTGAACAGACGCTTACCCGTTAAGCGGCGGTCAAGCAGCGTTGCCAGCCCGAGGCCAATCGGCGGAATAACAATCGCAATAGAGCGCGCGGTGACCGGCAGAACGTGATCGGTGGTAAAGCTGAAGGCGACAAATCCAGCGGCTTTATTAATCGGCCCGCCGAGGTCAATCGCTGTGGCCGCGGAAATCCCCATCGCATACATCAGCGTGCCTTTCTCTCCTGCTGCAGTCAGCAGAGTACGGATGCCGCCGTTGATCCAGCCGCCAAACGGCGTGATCACGTAATACATCGCCAGCATGACGAAAATGGCAGAGAGAATGGGCAGCAAAAAGGTGGTCTTGAACGCCAGCAGGAAATCAGGGAGCTGGATTTTTTGGTTCATCCATTTCACCAGATACCCGGCAACAATCGAGATAATTAGCGCGCCAATAAAGGTAGAGGGTACGGGTGCACTGGTTACCCATTGCAGCGTTGATGGGTCAAAATTCAGCAGCTGCGTAGGCTGAGTAGACATCAGCCCACCGATGAACCCCGCCGGAAACGCCAGCTTGCCGCCGATGGAGTTGGCAACGAACGCGGCAAACATCGGAATAGCAAAACCAAACAGCACGCCGCCAAAAGATTGCGACAGCCAGGCAAACTTCAATAATGAGAGATTAAAACCGGTAAATTTTCCGCTGTTCAGCGCATCCATGATGCCAGTGTCAGCATGAATATCGAGCCAGCTATAAGCGATCAGTTGCGAGAAGGCGAGAATTACCCCGCCCATAATTAACGTCGGCACCATGCGTGAAATACCCGACATCACATGTTGCGGAAGTTCGCCCCAGAAGCTGTTGCGGGAGACCGGTGGATTTTTTATTGCCGCTGCCGCACCAGATGCGCCAGGCACAACGGTTGCACTGCGTTTTTTAATGGCCATACGTAGTTCCCTGTCGATGATTATTGTTGTTCAGCGGCAACCATCTCTTCGATCTCTTTAATGATGCCGGCCGCATTTTTTATCGCGTCCTGTAGCGTAATTTCGTAGACATCACGCGACTCAAAACGCTCGTTATCTTCCGGAGTTACGGCAACTGAATGGATGATTAACGTCGCCTCAGCAATATCCTGCGCCGTCAGACGATTTTGAATTCCGTCAGCGCCCTGAGTTTCGATTTTCACTTCATAACCGGCTTCAACCGCCGCTTCTTCCAGAGCCTGCGCCGCCATAAAGGTGTGAGCCAGCCCCATCGGACACGCACAGACAGCAATTAATTTTTTGCTCATATTCATTTCCTCGTAATAGTTAACGAGAGAAATTATGGTCCGAGGCAAGTAGCGACCGTTATCAGACAAATAATGCTTTTACTGGACATATAATCCAGTAATCAGGAAGTGTGACGAAGGTCGGAAAGCTGGGCGGCAGGCATAAAAAAACCGCGTGATTTACGCGGTTATGCGGGGGAGTGATTGAGGAATTAAAGAATATGCCCCAGCGTCTGGCGCAGATGTGCGCCGGAGCCAAGCAGACCCGGATTATCATGCACAATCAGATACACCGGAATATCCTGAACGTAAGCTTTAAAACGTCCTTTATCTTCAAACCCACCGCGGAAACCGGAAGCTTTAAAGAATTCAAGGAAGCGCGGCACGATCCCGCCAGCGATGTACACGCCGCCAAACGTGCCCAGCGTTAACGCCAGATCGCCGCCAAAGCGTCCCATAATCACACAGAACAGCGACAGCGCGCGGCGGCAGTCGATACAGGAATCTTCCAGCGCACGGGCGGTGATATCCTTCGGCTGCAGATTTTCCGGCAGGCGACCGTCTGATTTGACGATGGCGCGATACAGGTTCACCAGTCCGGGTCCTGAGAGCACTCGCTCAGCAGAAACATGACCGATTTCCGCACGCAGGACCTCAAGGATAATCCCCTCTTCTTCGCTGTTAGGCGCAAAATCCACGTGCCCGCCTTCACCGGGCAGGCTTACCCAGCGTTTATCAACATGCACCAGATGCGCCACGCCGAGGCCAGTTCCCGCGCCATACACCGCAATCGGTTTGCCTTCGACAGGTTCCGCGCCGCCAAACTGGATCAAATGCTCTTTTTTCAGCATGGGGATTGCCATCGACACGGCGGTGAAATCATTGATGATTTCCAGATGGCTAAAGCCCAGATTTTTTTTCATCTCCGCAATAGAGAATGCCCAGGTATGGTTGGTCATTGCCACCCAGTCGCCGGTGATCGGACAGGCAATGGCAATGCAACCATCTTCGACGCTGACGCTATGCTCATCCAGGTACACGCGCACCACGGCCTCCAGACTGGGGTAATCCAGCCCGGAATACGTTTTTGCCTGCGAAATCTCGCCGCTGGCAATGTCGCACAGAGCAAGACGTGCGTTGGTGCCGCCAACATCACCTACTAAAGCATATTTTGTCATTCTTCCACTGCTCCGCTAAAGTCAGAATAAATCTTTGCCACACTGTAAATTCATGGGGGCATAACAACAACGGCCTGAAGGCTGATGCCCGTAGAAAATCGATCCAGATCACACAATTACTTTATCGTTTCAGCACCATTTGCAGCGATGCGGCCGCGCAGGCTGTGCAAACTATATCTATGACTCTGTTTGAAGGAATTGAAAATGCTCCATCCGCGAGCCAGAACGATGCTCTTGCTATCAACTCCCGCGATAATCATTGGCATAGCGTCCAGCCTGGTGTTGATCGTTGTGATGAAAGTCGCTTCCGTTTTACAGCAATTTTTATGGGAGCGTCTGCCGATTAGCATCGGAATTGCCCAAGACTCTCCGCTGTGGATCATCGGTATGCTCACGTTAACCGGACTGATGGTCGGGCTTGTCATCCGCTACAGCCGGGGCCATGCCGGCCCGGATCCGGCTTGTGAACCGTTAATCGGAATGCCGGTGGCCGTTTCGGCGCTGCCAGGCCTGCTGGCGGCGCTAATCCTCGGTCTGGCGGGCGGCGTCAGTTTAGGGCCGGAACATCCCATCATGACCGTGAATATCGCCCTCGCAGTGGCGCTTGGCAGTCGCCTCTTTCCGCGCATTGCTAAGCTGGACTGGACCATTCTCGCCTCTGCCGGCACCATCGGGGCGTTATTTGGTACTCCCGTTGCCGCCGCGTTGGTGTTTTCGCAAACGCTGAATAGCTCGAACGATGTTCCTTTGTGGGATCGCCTGTTTGCGCCATTAATGGCCGCCGCCGCAGGTTCACTGACCACCAGCCTGTTCTTTCATCCCCATTTTTCATTGCCCATAGCGCACTATACGCAAATGCATCTGATCGATATCCTCAGCGGTGCGGTCGTTGCTGCTATCGCCATTGCCGCGGGCATGGTGGCCGTCTGGTGTCTACCGCGCTTGCATCAATTGATGCATCGGCTTAAACACCCGGTACTGATCCTTGGGGTTGGTGGTTTTATTCTCGGTATTTTGGGTGTAATTGGCGGACCGCTTACCTTATTTAAGGGACTGGATGAAATGCAGCAAATGGCGTTTAGCCAGACACTGGGGACATCAGATTATTTGCTGCTTGCCGTGATCAAACTGGCGGCATTGGTGGTCGCCGCAGCGAGCGGTTTTCGCGGCGGGCGAATTTTTCCGGCGGTCTTCGTGGGCGTCGCGCTGGGTCTGATGCTGCACGCCCATGTTGAAGCCGTTCCGGCAGCCATCACGGTCTCCTGCGCAATTCTCGGGCTGGTGCTGGTCGTTACCCGCGACGCGTGGCTGAGCCTGTTTATGGCGGCAGTCGTGGTGCCAGACACCACTCTGCTACCGCTGCTTTGCGTCGTTATGCTCCCTGCGTGGCTGTTATTGGCCGGAAAACC
Source organism: Citrobacter sp. wls710 (assembly GCF_005281115.1). Taxonomy (NCBI): domain Bacteria; kingdom Pseudomonadati; phylum Pseudomonadota; class Gammaproteobacteria; order Enterobacterales; family Enterobacteriaceae; genus Citrobacter; species Citrobacter sp. wls710. The sequence goes on along the minus strand of NZ_SZXD01000036.1, from coordinate 25,099 downwards.
AATGATGATCGCCAGCCGCCCCGAGGAGTAGCTATCCTCCGTTGCGAGATTCCAGCGCACGGGTCACCGTGCGCAATAACTCAGGAAGATCCGCTTTCGGTAGCACTACTTCAATTAATGACAACCGTTGCGGACGGGACAGCCGGGCCAGCACTTCCTCCAGTTGTACCGCCTGCTTCACTCGCCAGCATTCCGCCTGACATTCATGACTTAACGCCTGCGGCACCTGCGTCCAGTTCCATCCGGCGATGTCGTTATAGCGCTGATTTGCCCCGTGAATAGCCCTCTCCACGGTATAGCCGTCATTGTTTAGCAGTAAAATCACCGGTGATTGCCCATCTCTGAGCATAGAGCCCAGTTCCTGGATAGTGAGCTGCGCTGCGCCATCGCCAATAATCAGGATCACCCGGCGCTCCGGGCAGGCTGTTTGCGCGCCAAATGCCGCCGGGAGCGCGTAGCCGATGGAACCCCACAGCGGTTGGACCAGGACTTCCGCACCGCTGGGTAGCGAGAGCGCAGCCGCACCAAATGCCGCCGTTCCCTGGTCGACGAGGATGATGTCATCCGGCGCCAGATAATGCTGCACCGTTGGCCAGAAATTTTCCTGGGTCAGCAGCCCCTTCTCAACCTGGATACGCCTAACTGGCGGACGTTCGGGCGGCAGTGAAAACGACATCTCCAGACACAACTCGCGTAACGTAGTGACGGCCTGTTCCATCGGAACGTTAAACCATTGGGTACCAACACGTGACGCATGGGGCTGAACTTCAATAGTACGCTCCGCTGGTAACCGTTGCGTAAACCCAGCGGTCAGGGTGTCGACAAATTGTGTACCGACGCAAATAATCGTATCGGCATCTTCAATCGCCTGGCGCACATAATCGCTACTGGCTCCGGCGCTGTACGTACCGACAAACGCCGGGTGACGCTCATCAAATAACCCTTTCCCCATCAACAGCGTGGCGTGGGCCATCGGCGTTTCCGCCATCCAACGCTGCAAAACAGGCTGTAAACCAAAGCGCTGCGCGAGAAAGTCGGCCAACAGCGCTACGCGCGGACTGTCCAACAGCCGCTCGCGGGCATAATAGCGAAACGCTTCTGCCACGCTGCTTTCCGGTTCGCTCAGAGGAACAATCAGAATGTCATTCGGCGGCGTAGCGGGCTGTTTGGCCACATCAGCAGGCAACATCAGGTAGCCTGGCCTGCGCTCTGTTAACATCGCCCGCAGCACACGGTCAATTTCATAACAGGCGTTTTGTTCATCCAGCACTGCGCTGGCCGTCGTTACCGCCTGCTGCATACGGTAAAAATGCTGAAAGTCACCGTCGCCAAGGGTGTGATGCATCAGTTCCCCGCGACGCTGCGCACCGCGACAGGGCGCGCCGACAACATGTAAGACAGGAACATATTCCGCATAGCTTCCGGCGATACCGTTGATTGCACTTAACTCTCCCACGCCAAACGTGGTGAGCAATGCTCCTGCCCCTGCCACCCTGGCATAGCCATCCGCGGCATAAGCCGCATTTAATTCGTTCGCACACCCAACCCAACGTATGCTGGGATGTTCAATCACATGGTCAAGAAACTGCAAATTATAATCACCAGGCACACCAAAGAGGTGGCCGACGCCACAGCCTGCCAGCCTGTCCAGCAGATAATCAGCAACGGAATATTGGGTTTGCATGACAGCTATCCTTCTGACGGTAACCTCAATGTTGAGTATCGAAGAACTGTGTTGACTGTCCAGAGAAACCATAGTGAAGGGGGTGGAAAGCAAGATGTACAGTTTTGCCGATTAAAAATTCATTGCCGCCTGCTTTATGTAAACGTATACACTCAATGACACACGTTATCCGACAGGAGGCTACATGGTTTATCAGGCTGATGAAAATCGCTATCAAACAATGGAGTATCGCCGCTGCGGCCAGAGCGGCCTCAAACTCCCGATTGTCTCTTTGGGTTTGTGGCATAATTTTGGTGATGCCACGCAGGTAGAGAACAGTCGGGCTCTGTTACAGCGCGCATTCGATCTGGGAATTAATCATTTTGACCTGGCGAATAACTATGGTCCACCGCCGGGCTCAGCGGAGCGAAATTTTGGCCGCATTCTGCAGGAAGATTTTTTACCGTGGCGGGACGAGCTGGTCATCTCCACCAAAGCTGGTTACACCATGTGGGAGGGGCCCTACGGCGACTGGGGATCACGCAAATACCTGATTGCCAGCCTCGATCAAAGCCTCAAACGCCTGGGGCTGGAGTATGTTGATATCTTCTATCACCACCGGCCCGATCCTGAAACGCCGCTCAGAGAAACCATGCGCGCGCTGGATCATATTGTCCGTCAGGGTAAAGCGCTATATGTCGGACTGTCTAATTATCCGGCGGAGCTTGCCAGGCAGGCGATTGAAATACTCGACGATTTAGGCACTCCCTGCCTTATCCACCAGCCTAAATATTCCCTGTTTGAACGTTGGGTCGAAAGTGGCCTGCTGTCGCTATTACAGGAAAAGGGGGTTGGCAGTATCGCCTTCTCGCCACTGGCGGGTGGGCAATTAACCGACCGCTACCTGAACGGTATTCCTGCGGACTCGCGCGCGGCAAGCTCCAGCCGTTTTCTTAACCCGGACCAGTTAACGCCACAAAAACTGGAAAAGGTCCGTGCGCTGAACGCGCTGGCAGAACGTCGGGGACAAAAACTTTCTCAGATGGCGCTCGCGTGGGTATTACGGGAAGACAAGGTCACCTCGGTGTTGATTGGCGCCAGTAAACCCGCGCAAATTGAAGACGCCGTTGGCATGCTGGCAAACCGTCATTTCTCTGCCGAAGAGTGCGCGGAAATTGATGCCATTCTGAGCTGATTGAAATAAAGACACATTTATTAACAAAAAGTGCTCTCGCTCGCGATTTAAGAGTTAAGGCGATGAAACGGGGCTTTACTGCCCCGTAATATTACGTTAACAGGCCGGCTACGGCTCGATCGTGAAGGAGAGTAAAAATGTTCAGGTCACTGATTCTGGCGGCAGTCTTATTGGCTTTTACCCCGCTGGCCGCGAACGCTGGCGAAATCACCCTGCTGCCATCAATAAAATTGCAAATTGGCGATCGCGATAATTACGGTAACTACTGGGATGGCGGCCGCTGGCGCGACCGGGATTACTGGCATCATAACTATGAGTGGCGCAAAAACCGCTGGTGGCGTCATGACAACGGCTATCATCGTGGCTGGGATAAACGTAAAGCTTATGAGCGCGGCTATCGCGAAGGCTGGAATGACCGTGACGACCATCGCGGTCGCGGGCGCGGCCACAAACATCATCATTAATGTAACAAAAGAGCCTGCGGGCTCTTTTGTTTTTACAAACCCAGCGCGGTTCCCACCAGTAACCAGATATTGAGTGCGACCACTAACACCACAATCATCCAGCCAATGTATTTGACCCAGGCGGTGTTAACCAAATCCCCCATCAATGGGCCGTTGCTGGTAAAGATTAGTAGCGGCACCAACGCAAGGGCAATCCCGAAACTGAGCAACACCTGGCTCATCACCAGAATACGGGTGGGATCCAGCCCCATCAGAATCACAATAAATGATGGCATCATGGTGACAGTACGGCGTACCCACAGCGGAATGTGGAAGCGGATAAACCCCTGCATCACCACCTGCCCCGCCAACGTGCCGACCACAGTAGAAGACAGTCCCGCTGCCACCAGGCTTAAACCAAACACCGTCGCCGCCGCGTGGCTCAACAGCGGTTCAAGGGTCAGGTACGCCTGATCGAGATCGGCGATACCGGTATGCCCGCTAAAATGAAATGCGGCGGCAGCTGTCGCCATCATCGCCAGATTCACAAATCCGGCAATCGTCATGGCGATAGCCACATCCCATTTCGTGGCCGCATAGCGTTGTTGCCGCGTTCCGCCGTGCAGATGCTGGGTTAAAGAAGAATGCAAATAGATCACATGCGGCATGATGGTCGCGCCAAGCACGCCAGCAGCCAGGAACACAGCCTCAGAATTGGGCAGGTTGGGAATAATCATCCCTTTGCTAAGCTGCGCCAGATTGGGTTGGGAAAAGACCAGTTCCACGATGTAAGCCGCTGCCACAAACAACAGCAAGCCGCCAATGACTTTTTCCAGCGGTTTTTGCCCGCGGCGCTGCAGCATCAGAATTAAAAACGTCGCGATACCGGTAAGTACGGCCCCCTGCAATAATGAAACACCCAGGATCAGTTTGAAACCAATCGCAGCGCCAATAAACTCAGCAAGGTCGGTCGCCATGGCGATAATTTCAGCCTGCACCCAGTAAAACCACACCACCGGACGAGGGTAATGATCGCGAATTTGCTCCGCCAGGTTTTTACCCGTGGCAATACCCAGTTTTGCCGACAGCACCTGAATCAGCATTGCCATCAGGTTTGCCCAGACCACAACCCACAACAGTTTATAGCCAAAGCTGGCCCCTGCCTGGATATTGGTGGCAAAGTTACCCGGATCGATATAGCCGATCGCCGCGATGAACGCAGGTCCCATTAATGCGAGCTTCAACTTGCGCGCTGCCCGTCCACTGCTACTCTCAACGCGATCGTTAGTCATTTTAGTGCCTCAGAAACATAGCCTTTGCTATGTTTCAAGCTACGCTTATTGAGAATGATTATCAAATTCATTTTAATGGGTGAAGTTGATTTCTCTGATAGCGTTTGTCTATGGATCGATAAGGATTCTGGAAATACCGGTGAGATGTTTAATTATTGTTATGAGATTAGCACAATGACATAACTTTTCACTTCCCTACTCAACATAACGGAAGTGTATCACCGATCACTAATTTTGAATCTCGTCACAGGTCCTTATTATAGTGTGTGTTTGATCTCGTTTTCTTTATGGTTGTTACATAGAATGTGCACGAAAACTAAACCTGCCTCATATTTGGAGCAAATATGGACCGCGTTCTTCATTTTGTCCTGGCCCTTGCCGTGGTTGCGGTACTCGCACTGCTGGTAAGCAGTGACCGTAAAAAAATCCGCATTCGTTATGTTATTCAACTGCTTGTTATTGAAGTGTTACTGGCATGGTTCTTCCTGAACTCTGATGTCGGTCTGGGCTTCGTGAGAGGCTTCTCCGAGATGTTTGAAAAACTGCTCGGCTTTGCTAATGAAGGGACAAACTTTGTCTTCGGCAGCATGAACGACAAAGGCCTGGCATTCTTCTTCCTGAAAGTGCTTTGCCCGATCGTCTTCATTTCCGCGCTGATCGGTATTTTGCAGCACATCCGCGTTCTGCCGGTTGTCATTCGCGCGATTGGTTTCCTGTTATCCAAAGTCAACGGTATGGGCAAGCTGGAATCCTTCAACGCCGTCAGCTCCCTGATCCTGGGTCAGTCCGAGAACTTTATCGCCTATAAAGATATTCTCGGCAAAATGTCCCGCAACCGTATGTACACCATGGCTGCAACGGCGATGTCGACCGTTTCCATGTCTATCGTCGGCGCGTATATGACCATGCTGGAGCCGAAGTACGTGGTTGCTGCGCTGGTTCTGAACATGTTCAGCACCTTCATCGTGCTGTCGCTGATCAACCCCTACACCGTTGATGCCAGCGAAGAAAATATTCAGATGTCTAACCTGCACGAAGGTCAGAGCTTCTTCGAAATGCTGGGTGAATACATCCTGGCAGGTTTCAAAGTAGCCATTATCGTTGCAGCCATGCTGATTGGTTTCATCGCGCTGATCGCCGCCCTGAACGCCCTGTTCGCTACCGTAACCGGTTGGTTTGGCTACAGCATCTCCTTCCAGGGCATCCTGGGCTACATCTTCTACCCTGTTGCATGGGTGATGGGTGTGCCGTCCAGCGAAGCGCTGCAGGTGGGCAGTATCATGGCAACCAAACTGGTTTCTAACGAATTCGTCGCGATGATGGATCTGCAGAAAATCGCCTCTACGCTCTCTCCACGCGCCGAAGGCATCATCTCTGTGTTCCTGGTCTCCTTCGCTAACTTCTCTTCTATCGGGATTATCGCCGGCGCGATTAAAGGCCTGAACGAAGAGCAAGGTAACGTGGTGTCCCGCTTTGGTCTGAAGCTGGTATACGGCTCTACGCTGGTGAGCGTACTGTCTGCATCCATCGCAGCTCTGGTGCTGTAAGCGTAAGACAATATCGTTGTAAAAAAGCCGGGGATTTCCCCGGCTTTTTTATGCCTGCTATTCAGCAAACCGAAGAGTTACAAGGTGAGAACTGGCAGGATGCAGAAACAAAAAACCCCCGCTTTACAGCGGGGGTTTAAATTTTGGTGGAGCTAAGCGGGATCGAACCGCTGACCTCTTGCATGCCATGCAAGCGCTCTCCCAGCTGAGCTATAGCCCCACGATGCTTTTACGTACATACCAAATTTATTGGGATTAAATTTGGTGGAGCTAAGCGGGATCGAACCGCTGACCTCTTGCATGCCATGCAAGCGCTCTCCCAGCTGAGCTATAGCCCCACGATGCTTTTACGTACATACCAAATTTATTGGGATTAAATTTGGTGGAGCTAAGCGGGATCGAACCGCTGACCTCTTGCATGCCATGCAAGCGCTCTCCCAGCTGAGCTATAGCCCCACGATGCTTTTACGTACATACCAAATTTATTGGGATTAAATTTGGTGGAGCTAAGCGGGATCGAACCGCTGACCTCTTGCATGCCATGCAAGCGCTCTCCCAGCTGAGCTATAGCCCCACGATGCTTTTACGTACATACCAAATTTATTGGGATTAAATTTGGTGGAGCTAAGCGGGATCGAACCGCTGACCTCTTGCATGCCATGCAAGCGCTCTCCCAGCTGAGCTATAGCCCCACGATGCTTTTACGTACATACCAAATTTATTGGGATTAAATTTGGTGGAGCTAAGCGGGATCGAACCGCTGACCTCTTGCATGCCATGCAAGCGCTCTCCCAGCTGAGCTATAGCCCCGTCACGTAAAGCTTGTCGAGTTGACGGGCGGCATCATATGAATTCCCTTCGCGTGTGTCAACGGCAAAATTAGCTCATAGAATTCAATCGCTGAAAAAGCAGTCAAATGAAGAACATTGCGTAACAACTCGCATTCAGTAGTTAAACGCGTCACGGTTTCTACTAAAATGGTGCTATAAAATGAACCACTAATTAACCCCACGACTATTCAGGGAATCGTTATGTTCAAGGAACGGATGACGCCAGAAGAGCTTGCTAATCTGACCGGATACAGCCGACAGACCATCAATAAATGGGTGCGCAAGGAAGGTTGGGCTACATCACCAAAACCAGGCGTTCAGGGCGGTAAAGCCCGTCTGGTTCACGTCACCGAACAAGTTCGTGAATACATTCGCAGCGCCGAGCGTTCAGCCGAAGGTTTATCAGATAACTTATCGTTATCCGGCGATACCTCTATTGAAGCTCTGCTGATTAGGCTCGCCAAAGAGATGACACCGTCAGAACAGAAAATGTTTACGTCACTGATCCTGCGTGAAGGCATTACGGGTTTATTACAACGCTTAGGGATCCGCGATAACAAATAATATGAAAAAATTACGCAGCAAAATGACGACCGAAGAACTAGCGGAATGTCTTGGGGTCGCCAAACAAACCGTCAATCGTTGGATCAGAGAACAAAACTGGACCACCGAAAAATTTCCCGGTGTTAAAGGTGGTCGTGCAAGACTTATTCATATCGACTCCGGCGTCCGCACGTTTCTGCTCAACATTCCCGCTTTTCGCAAAGTTCCTGAGGTTTATCAGGCTGAAGAGCCGCTGGCAGAATACACCCATGTAGTGCGCAGCCATGCCTGCCGCCAGATAATTAGCGCGCTGGATAATATGTCTCCAACGGAACAAGAAAAGCTGGCGATGTATATCTCGCGCGAAGGGATTCGTAATTTCCTTATCCGTCTGGGGATTGATGAGTCTGAATAACGGATAAAAAAACGGCAGGAGTGCATCCTGCCGTTGTGTCATCAATCAGCCTGAATTACTGCTGACTTTCACGCTCTGCAATAAACGCCAGCGCTTTGTTAATACGCTCAACGCTGCGGGATTTGCCAATCGCATGCACCGTGACGTCTAACGCCGGGGACTGACCCGCGCCGGTTACCGCGACACGCAGCGGCATCCCAACTTTACCCATGCCCACTTCCAGCTCATCAGCGGTTGCCTGAATCGCGTGGTGGACGTTTTCTGCCGTCCACTCGGTAATGGCGGCCAGTTTGTCGCGAACCACTTCCAGAGGCTGACGCGCAACCGGACGCAGGTGTTTCTTCGCCGCGTCGGCATCGAACTCAGCAAAGTCTTCGTAGAAGTAGCGGCAGCTCTGCGCCATCTCTTTCAGAGTCTTACAACGCTCGCCCAGCAGTTTCACCAGCTCAGACAGTTGAGGCCCAACGCGGGTATCGATATTTTCCTGCTCAATGTGCCATTGCAGATGCGTTGCCACATATTCCGGCGCCAGCGCATTAATGTAGTGATGGTTCAACCACTGCAGTTTTTCAGTGTTGAACGCGCTCGCAGACTTGCTCACCGCACCGAGGGAGAACAGTTTAATCATCTCTTCACGGGTGAAGATTTCCTGATCGCCGCTGGACCAGCCCAGGCGTACCAGATAGTTCAGCAGCGCTTCCGGCAGGTAGCCGTCATCGCGGTACTGCATCACGCTGACCGCACCGTGACGTTTAGAGAGTTTTTTACCGTCGTCGCCGTTGATCATCGACACGTGCGCGTAAACCGGCACCGGCGCGTTCAGCGCTTTCAGGATGTTGATCTGACGCGGGGTGTTATTGATATGGTCTTCGCCACGAATAACGTGGGTAATTTCCATATCCCAGTCGTCGACCACCACACAGAAGTTGTAGGTCGGGGAACCGTCGGTACGGCGGATGATCAGATCGTCCAGCTCCTGGTTACTGAATTCGATCGGCCCACGGATCTGATCGTCAAAAATAACGGAACCGTCCTGCGGGTTGGCAAAACGCACCACGCACGGCTCGTCGGCGGCATGGTGCTCATGACCATGGCGGCAGCGGCCGTCGTAACGCGGCTTCTCACCGTTCGCCATCTGCTCTTCGCGCAGCGCATCCAGGCGCTCTTTGGAGCAGTAGCACTTATATGCGGTGCCTGCTTCCAGCATTTCATCAATAACAGCGTTGTAGCGATCAAAACGTTTGGTCTGGAAGTACGGGCCTTCATCCCATTCCAAATTCAGCCAGTTCATACCATCCATAATGGCTTCAATAGCTTCCGGCGTGGAGCGTTCGAGATCGGTGTCTTCAATACGCAGCACAAACTCACCGCCATGGTTACGTGCAAAAAGCCAGGAATAAAGAGCAGTACGCGCACCGCCGACGTGCAGGTAACCTGTCGGGCTTGGCGCGAAGCGAGTTTTGATTTTCATGAAATGGCCTTACGTTTATAAAGATGCCGACAACCGGCAAATCCAGGGAAGATTATCAGGCTCGTATTCTATCACTGTGGTCTGATTCCTCAATGTTGATCGGGTTGGAACATCACGCTTTGCCATTTTCGTATACAAATCATGCTGCATGGATTGTTTTGCGATCGTTTTGTTTAAATTTACGACGAACGAACAATTTCTTTAGAAAATGCGTTGACTCATTTTCAACTCTCCCTATAATGCGACTCCACACAGCGGGGGTGATTAGCTCAGCTGGGAGAGCACCTCCCTTACAAGGAGGGGGTCGGCGGTTCGAACCCGTCATCACCCACCAACTACTTTATGTAGTCTCCGCCGTGTAAAACAAGAAATTGAGAAGTGGGTGATTAGCTCAGCTGGGAGAGCACCTCCCTTACAAGGAGGGGGTCGGCGGTTCGATCCCGTCATCACCCACCACTTTCTCGCCAGCTGGATTTCTTGTTAAAATGTGAAGTACCGAAGTGGGTGATTAGCTCAGCTGGGAGAGCACCTCCCTTACAAGGAGGGGGTCGGCGGTTCGATCCCGTCATCACCCACCACTTCGGGTCGTTAGCTCAGTTGGTAGAGCAGTTGACTTTTAATCAATTGGTCGCAGGTTCGAATCCTGCACGACCCACCAATGTAAAAAGGCGCCCTAAAGGCGCCTTTTTGCTATGCGCAAAATTCAACGATTCAGAATCTGCTTGCCTGATGCACTGCGCTTATCAGGCCTACAGACGGCCTGACACGTAGGCCGGATAAGACTTTAGTCGCCATCCGGCACAGTCATCATACCGTTAACGCTGCCACCAGTTTCTCCAGTGCTGGCGTCGCCTGTTGCTGGTCATACACAATATACAAATCTGCCGGAATACGTTCCTCTAACGGACGGAACACCACACCCGGCCAGCTCATCTGCGCATAACTGTCTGCAATCAACGTAATTCCAACCCCCATACTGATCATCGCCAACACCGTTTGCGGCTCCTTCACCTCGCGAATAATCATTGGCGAAAATCCGGCGCTTTGGCAAACGCGCTGTAAAAATGCCCAGTCGGTATGAATGGACGGCATTGTGACAAAATATTCGTTCCGCAACGCTTCCAATGGTATCGCGGCAAGTTCAGCCAGGGGATGCTCTTCTGGCATCGCCACCAGAAAAGAGGATTCGTGCAAACGCAGGCTGGTAAATCCAGGAGAAGGCTCAGTGGCCATCCGCCAAATTCCCGCATCCAGTTCACGTCGTTCCAGCATCGTCATCTGCATTGCAGGCATGTTCTCGCGAAACAGCACCTCAACGTTAGGGTTATCTTTTAAGAAACGCCGCATCACGGGGCGCATTTTCCCCCACATCGCCGTCCCGATAACACCAAGCTCAATCCGCCCCGCCTCGCCGCGACCAATCTGCTCGACTCTCGCCAGCGCCTGATTCGCACTGGATAGCAATCGGCGCGACTCTTCCATCAAAATTTTTCCGGCGTGAGTTAAGGCTACACTGCGAGAATGTCGGATAAATAGCAAAGTGCCGAGCTGTTGTTCCAGCTCTTTAATATGCGTACTGAGCGGTGGTTGCGACATATTCAGGCGAGCAGCAGCGCGTCCAAAATGCAGTTCTTCTGCGACAGCAAGAAAATAACGCAGTAACTTCAGATCGATACGGTGCGTGCGTTCCATGGATAGTGCGCTCCTGAGGACAAAGGATAATGCGCAAAGTTACCACATCGCAGCGCAGAACATGAAACGGCAGGTATCAGGACCCCGCCGCTAATGTCACGTTAATGTGCCAGTGATTTCTGCACCCGCCGTTCAGGGTCATGTTTATATTTGAAGAACAACGCAAAGATAACCGCAAGCGCTAACGCATACGCGGCAAACACCAGCCAGATGGTTTGCCAATCCTTAACGCCATCGACAGAGAAGTAATCTACCGCCATCCCGCTCAGGATTGAACCCACCCAAGCGCCCACGCCGTTGACCATCGTCATAAATAGCCCCTGCGCACTGGCGCGAATGTTAGAACTCACTTCCTGCTCTACAAACACCGATCCTGAAATATTGAAGAAATCAAACGCGCAACCGTAGACAATCATCGACATCAGCAGCATAACAAAGCCGACCGGGGACGGATCGCCAAAGGCAAAAAAACCAAAGCGCAGCGTCCACGCCAGCATGCTCATTAGCATTACCGTTTTAATACCAAAGCGTTTGAGGAAGAACGGGATGGTGAGGATAAAGCCCACTTCCGCCATCTGCGAAACTGAAAGCAGGATAGAGGGATACTTCACCACAAAACTGTCGGCAAACTCAGGATTACGGGCAAAATCATGCAGGAACGGATTGCCGAAAACATTAGTGATTTGCAGTACCGCCCCCAACATCATCGCAAACAAAAAGAAGATAGCCATGCGTGGATTTTTAAACAAAACAAAAGCATCCAGCCCAAGCTTGCTGGCAAGCGTTGTGTTCGCTTTCTTCTCTGCAACCGGAATTTTCGGCAACGTCAACGCATACAGCGCCAGCAATAACGATGCGCCAGAAGCGATATACAGTTGCGCACTGCTGAGCTCCAGTCCCATCAGGCTCACCGTCCACATGGCCACAATAAACCCTATAGTGCCAAACACGCGAATGGGGGGGAAAGCGGTGACCGGATCCTGACCCGATTGTGCAAGGCATGAGTATGAGACGCTGTTCGATAACGCAATCGTCGGCATATATGCCATCGCGTTAACCAACATCACCCAAAACATCGTCTGGGGATCAGTAACGGTGGTGGCGTATAGCAACACCCCCGCGCAGACCAGATGACAAAGCATATAGGCGCGTTCGGCGCGTAGCCATTTATCGGCGATGATCCCCATAATGCCCGGCATGATTATCGCCGCCAGCCCTTTTGAACTGTAGACCATACCCACATTCGCGCCGGTAAAATCAAGGGTATTAATCATGTAAGAACCCAGGGTGACCAGCCAGCTTCCCCAGATGAAATATTGCAAAAACGACATGAGCTTTAAGCGAGATGCGATACCCATTTTCCCGTTCCTTGCCAAAAAAGTAAGACCCCGCAAGCGGGGTCATTTTCTAATTATTCAGGCCAGTTTGCGCAAAAAGCCGCAGATCAGATTGATAAAATTCTGCCGAGAAAGTTCAGCTGCCGCCAGCGTCTGCGCGTGAGATAATTTCACATCGCCCAACCCTTCAGCCAGGTTAGTGATAGCTGCGACCGCAACCACTTTCAGACCGCAGTGGCGTGCAGAGATAACTTCAGGCACCACCGACATCCCCACCACATCGCCACCAATGATTTGCATCATGCGAATTTCTGCCGCGGTTTCAAAATTTGGCCCCGGATAAGAGACAAATACGCCTTCGCTCAGCGGGAAACCTTCTTCTGCGGCAACGGTTTGTAGGATTGCACGATATTCAGCATCATAGGCATTCGCCAGCGAAAAGAATCGCTCGCCAAAACGCTCATCGTTAAGTCCCACCATCGGTGTACCAGGCATCGTATTGATGTGATCGCTAAGCGCAACCAGACTACCTGGCCCAACTTCAGGGCGGAGGGAGCCTGCGGCATTAGTACAAAATAACAGTTCACAGCCCAGCAGCTTCAGTGTGCGAATGGCATCGGTCATCACCGTCATACCGCGCCCTTCATAAAAATGCCCGCGACCTTTCATACAGGCCACCGGTACGCCCGCCAGATTTCCCAGCACAAGTTCACCGGCATGACCGTGAACGGTGCTCACCGGGAACCCGGGAAGTTTCTCGTAAGAGATGGCCACCGCATCCTCAATTTGATCCGCCAACGCGCCCAGGCCTGAGCCAAGAATAAAAGCGACACGTGGAGTGAAATCCGGCTTATAGCTACGAATAATATCGGCGCTGTACCAGGGATTTTGCGAGAAAAGAGAGTGGCTCATGAGATATCCTTAATACTGAGTAATCGAAATAACATCGCGTACCGGACTGTTATAGCGGGACTACGCAATCGATTACCAATACCGTTTATCCCGATAAGCGATAGTAAATCTGTATCGATGAGTTGCACTAAATCAGCTTGAAATCACATTATTTTCGAGCCAGAAATGGCACAGGAATACAGATACATGAAGGTTTGGGATTTTAATGATTAAACTCCACTCGGCCGTATTGTCGCTGAAGTTCTGTTCGCTGATGCCGATACTCATGTTTTATGGCACGAGGAATCCGTATGACAACTATCAACGTTTCCACCCCAACTGTTCAAAGCAGTAGCGGCGGTGGAAAAGCATCAGCCGGGAATGACATCTCCGCAAAAATTGCACAAATCACCCAAAAGATAACCAAGCTAACCCAGCAGCTCAAAGATATCCCCAATAGCAGTGGCAGTGTTGAGCAGAAACGCGAGCAGCAAGAGCTTATTCAGACTCAAATCAAGATGTTACAAGCACAGCTGGCTCAATTGTTGCGCCAGCAGGCCGAGGAGTCACAGCAAAAGCAAAGCGCCGATCAAAGAAAAGCTGAGGGCGTCAACAATGCTACCGGCCAACATCAGGTCGATATTTATATCTGATACAACGGATCTCGGGCACGACCGGCGGTTAATTCACTGGCCTGCATCCGCACTACGTCCCACAGCGCCTGGGCTGCAGTCGATAAAGAACGATTTTTACGTCGTGCCAGCATCAATTGTCGTTCCACAACCGGCGTCAGGCGTTTTACCTGCAAATGGCTGCCCTGTGGCAGAGGAAGCGCCAGCGCGGGCAGTACGCTGATACCAATGCCCGCCTCTACCATCGGAAACAACGTAGCCGGGTGACCAATCTCCTGAACAATATTGGCATCAATCGAAAAGTGGGCCAGCGCCGCATCGATCAGCGGTCGACTGCCGGAAGCGTAATCCTGTAGCACCAGACGCTCATGATAGAGATCCTGCCAGTTTACCCATTCCCGCTGGGCTAACGGATGATCCTGCCGACACAGCAACAGGAAAGGTTCGGACAGTACGGCTTCACACTGCAGATCGGTCACAGCACCAGGATCAATCACAATGCCAAAATCGACTTCTCCCTGGCGAATGCTTTCCAGCACCCACTGCTGTGGCCTGTCGTGCAGCACAAAATCGATCGCAGGATAAAGCTGATTACTCTGGGCAATACACTGTGGAATCAGGTGCGCGGAGATCGTCTGGCTGGCGGCAACGCGCACCGTTCCGGTTAACTGTGTCCCCACCTGGCCTGCTTCACGCAGGGTGCTGTGCAGTTCATCCAGAATACGCTCCAGTCGTGCCGCCAACTGATGCCCGGCTTCTGTCAGTACCACTTCTCGCGTTGTTCTATCTAATAACCGGACGCCCGTCTGCCCTTCCAGCTCTTTAACGCTATGGCTGACTGCCGACTGGCTTAAGCCAATGATATCCCCCGCCCGGCTAAAACTTTTAGCCTGAGCGACGGTAACAAAAATACGGAGCTGACGCAGAGAGTAATTCATCTATTCGATTCATATATGGATGCAATAAATCAATTTTATTTCTCAAACGGAAAAACGCAAAATGTTCCTACCGAATTTCAGGAGCTTTTATGAAACTATTTCGTATTCTTGATCCGTTCACGATAACGCTAATTACCGTCGTTTTACTGGCTTCCTTTTTCCCGGCCGAGGGCGGTTTTGTCCCTTTTTTTGAAGGCTTAACCACCGCCGCCATTGCCCTGCTGTTTTTTATGCACGGGGCAAAGCTGTCGCGTGAGGCCATTATTGCCGGTGGTAGCCACTGGCGTTTGCATCTGTGGGTCATGTGCAGCACTTTCGTCGTCTTCCCGGTATTGGGTGTTCTGTTCGCGTGGTGGGCACCGGTCAATGTTGACCCGATGCTGTATTCCGGTTTCCTGTATCTGTGTATTTTGCCGGCCACGGTGCAGTCGGCCATCGCCTTTACATCGCTGGCCGGAGGTAACGTCGCCGCCGCCGTGTGCTCCGCTTCGGCCTCCAGCCTGCTGGGTATTTTCCTTTCACCACTGCTGGTAGGCCTGGTGATGAATATGCACGGCGCGGAAGGCAGCCTGGAGCAGGTGGGGAAAATTATGCTGCAACTGCTGCTGCCATTCGTGTTGGGACATCTTTCGCGTCCATGGATTGGTAACTGGGTATCACGACATAAAAAATGGATCGCCAAAACGGACCAATCCTCCATTTTACTGGTGGTGTACTCCGCCTTTAGCGAAGCCGTCGTTAACGGGATCTGGCACAAAGTAGGAATTGGCTCACTGCTTTTTATCAGCGTGGTCAGCATCGTTCTGCTGGCAATTGTGATTGGCATAAACGTCTTTGTTGCCCGGAAATGCGGCTTCAATAAAGCCGATGAAATCACCATTGTCTTCTGCGGTTCGAAAAAGAGCCTGGCGAATGGGATCCCAATGGCAAATATTCTGTTCCCGACTTCGGTGATTGGCATGATGGTGCTGCCGTTGATGATCTTCCATCAAATTCAGCTGATGGTCTGCGCCGTATTGGCCCGTCGCTACAAGCAACAGACGGACGCATTGCAGGCGCAGCAGAAAAGCCCCGCCGCAAAAGCTTAAAGCGGGCGTTTCAGGGGCTGCACCAGTTGCGTCAGCCCCTCAGTTTTAATCAGCAGCGTGATTTGCATCAGCTCGCCCAGTTTACCCGGCGGGAATTCATCCTTACGGGCAAACCACAGCAGATACTCTTCCGGGACATCAATCAGCCGACGCCCCTTATATTTGCCAAAGGGCATCACGGTGTTGGCGATTTCAACCAGCTGCTCTTTTTCCATCTCAGGCACCCAGTAAGCGGATCATTTCAGCTTCATCAATCACGCTAATACCGAGTTCCTGCGCTTTTGCCAGTTTCGAACCCGCCGCTTCGCCGGCAATAACCAGATCGGTTTTCTTCGACACGCTACCGGCCACTTTCGCGCCCAGTTCGGTCAACCGTGCTTTGGCGTCATCACGCGACATCAGGCTCAGGCTTCCGGTCAGCACCACCGTTTTGCCCGCGAAGGGGCTGTCGATTTCCTCAGCGTTGATAACCACTGGCGCGGGCCAGTGAATGCCCTGCGCCAGTAACTGGCCTATCACCTCGCGGTTGCTCTCTTCGGCAAAGAAATTAAACACGTGCGTCGCCACCACAATGCCGACATCCGGCACTTTTTGCAGCTCGTCAATAGAGGCCGCTTCCAGCGCTTCAAGCGTGCCGAAATACGCCGCCAGACCTGCGGCTGTGGCCTCGCCGACTTCACGAATGCCCAGCGCGTAGAGGAAACGGGCAAACGTCGTTTCTTTCGCTTTTTCCAGCGCATTCACCACGTTTTGCGCCGACTTCGGCCCCATCCGATCGAGCCCGGTCAGCTTGCCTGCCGTCAAGGTGAAGAGATCTGCTGGCGTATGGACATACTCTTTCTCGACCAGTTGATCGATAATTTTGTCGCCCATACCGTCAACGTCGAGCGCACGGCGGGAAACGAAATGTTTCAGCGATTCCTTACGCTGTGCCCCGCAAATCAGGCCACCGGTACAGCGAGCGACCGCTTCGCCTTCCACACGTTCAACATCAGACCCGCACACCGGACAATGCTGTGGAAACACGATTTCACGCGTCTCTTCCGGGCGCTCGGAAAGCACCACGTTGACGACCTGCGGGATCACATCGCCCGCCCGGCGAATAACGACTTTATCGCCAATACGCAACCCCAGACGATCGATTTCATCGGCATTATGCAGAGTGGCGTTACTGACCAGAACCCCGGCAACCTGAACCGGCTCAAGACGAGCGACGGGCGTAATCGCCCCGGTACGTCCGACCTGAAACTCAACCTCGCGTACAAAGGTCATCTGCTCCTGCGCCGGAAACTTAAAAGCCACTGCCCAGCGCGGCGCGCGAGCGACAAAGCCCAGTTGCTCCTGCAACGCCATGGAGTTGACTTTAATCACCACACCGTCAATATCGAAGCCCAACGTCGGTCGGTCTTCTTCAACCTTGTGATAGTAAGCGAGTACTTCCTCCGGTGAGTCACACAGCGCTACCCTGTCGCTTACCGGCAGTCCCCACTCTTTAAATTGCAGCAGACGGCCGAGGTGAGTATCAGGCAGCACGCCGCCTTCCAGCACACCAACGCCATAGCAGAAGAAAGTAAGCGGTCGCTTCGCCGTGATACGTGGATCAAGCTGACGTAATGACCCGGCTGCCGCGTTGCGCGGGTTAGCAAACACTTTATTGCCAGTGCGGCGGGCTTCTTCATTAATTTTTTCAAATCCGGCCTGTGGCAGGAACACTTCCCCGCGCACTTCCAGACGGGCGGGAATATTTTCGCCACGCAGTTTTAACGGGATCGCGCGGATAGTGCGCACGTTAGAGGTAATGTCCTCCCCCGTGGTGCCATCACCGCGCGTTGCGGCGCTGACCAGCACGCCGTTTTCATACAGGATACTGACCGCCAGGCCGTCCAGTTTCAGTTCACAGCACCAGGTCAGCTTATCGGTGCTCTTCAGTCGGTCCTGCACGCGCTTGTTGAAGGCGAGAAAACTCTCCTCATCAAACACGTTATCCAGCGACAGCATTGGCACTTCATGGCGAATCTGGCTGAACGCCGACAACGGAGCGGCGCCAACGCGTTGGGTTGGCGAGTCAGGGGTAACCAGGTCCGGGTGCAGCGCTTCCAGCTCGCGCAGTTCGCGCATCAGACGATCATATTCCGCATCGGGAATTTCCGGCGCGTCCATCACATGGTAGAGATACTCATGATGGCGAAGCGTGGTTCGCAGTTCTGTCAGTTGTTGTTCGATTGATTCCATATCGCACCATCAATGATAAAAAACCCCCGACAGGCGGGGGTTTAGCAAGGAGATGTCACGCCAGAAGTAAATCAGGCGTGAGATTCTTTAACTTCGCGGATGCGGTCCTGATATTCGCGCAGTTTCTGCGGCGTCATCATACGACGTTGATCGTCGAGCACCACACCGCCAACTTCATCAGCAATGTGCTGCGCGGACTGCAGCATCAGCTTAAAGTTTTGCAGCTCGTCGCCATAGGACGGAACCTGCATAAAAATAGTCACGCCAGGCGTGCTGAAGTCGCCCGTCATCTCCGGGTCAAACGTCCCAGGATTAACCATGTTGGCAAGACTGAACAGCGACGGACCACTACCATCCGGGCTCAAATGGCGATGGAAAATATTCATATCGCCAAATTTAAAACCGGCTTGCTGAATGCTGTTAAGCAGCACATCACCGTTGAGCTCGCTACCATGGTGGGCCGCAACGTTCATAATGATGACCGCTTCTTTACGCTGCGGTTTTTCTGCAACAGGCGCTTCTTCGACTACCGGCTCAGGCTGCGGTTGATGTTCAACGACAGGCTCTGCTGGCTGGAAGGTTTGTGGCGCAGGTTGCGGAGCCTGCTGCACCGGCTGCTGAACCTGAGGGGCAACAGGCTGATGCTGCACCGGCTGTTGCACCGGTTGCGGCTGAACAGGCTGATGTTGCACAGGCTGTTGCGGTTGAACAGGCTGAGGCGGCTGCTGAACATGCGGCGGCGGTACCGGCTCTTGTGCAGGCTGCTGCGCGGTTGGACGCGGCTGAGCAGACGCATAAGGCGGCTGGTACTGGTGTTGCGGCGACTGAGGAGGAACACCATGTTCCTGCGCGTTACCGGGAGCATGATTCACACGATGAACGCGAACTTCGCCCACGCCTTCGTCTTCCTCGACGTTGTCGTCGAACGAATCCTCGTCTTCACGTTTAGACTTCATGCGTTTCAGTGGGCGATCGCGGAATATAGAAGACCGCTCTTTACGGCTAGTCCAAAAACCATGTACCAGTAAAGCGATTATGGCGATCGCGCCAACAATGATTAATATCAGACGCAAATCCTGCATCATTATATTCTCTGTTGTTCTAACACCTTGCCACCACGGCAAACATTTACTCACTAAGAGTATTTGTCGATTACGCCAAGTGCAAGTGCACTCTTGGCTTTCACGGCATAAAGATGAACAAAATTGTGCTTTTTGCTGTTTTTTCGAACATTTCCGAACAGCTTAACGCTCAACAACCCGGTAAGATACACCAGGTTTACCAGAGCTTATATAACAAGGAGTATGTCCTGACCATGGTTTCATCATCTGCAGTTGTACCTCGCAGCGGCCTTTATTACTTTTCTCAGGGATGGAAGCTCATCTCCCAACCGGGCATTCGTCGGTTTGTTATTCTGCCTTTGCTGGTGAATATCCTGTTGATGGGCGGCGCATTCTGGTGGTTATTTACCCAACTCGATAGCTGGATCCCTGCGTTGATGAGCCACGTACCTGACTGGCTTCAATGGCTCAGCTATTTACTGTGGCCGATCGTCACCATCTCCGTACTGTTAGTGTTCGGCTACTTGTTCTCCACCATTGCCAACTGGATTGCCGCACCGTTTAACGGTTTACTGGCGGAGCAACTTGAAGCGCGCTTAACGGGCGCAACGCCACCCGACACTGGCGTTCTCGGCATCATGAAAGACGTTCCACGCATTATGAAGCGTGAATGGCAAAAGCTGGCGTGGTATCTCCCGCGCGCTTTCGTGTTGCTGATCCTCTATTTTATTCCCGGCATTGGACAGACCGTCGCCCCGGTGCTGTGGTTCCTGTTCAGCGCGTGGATGCTGGCCATTCAGTATTGCGATTATCCGTTTGATAACCATAAGGTTCCCTTTAAGGAAATGCGCATTGCGCTGCGTACGCGTAAGGTGACCAATATGCAGTTTGGCGCGTTGACCAGCCTGTTCACCATGATCCCGGTGCTCAATCTGTTCATCATGCCGGTGGCGGTTTGTGGCGCCACGGCGATGTGGGTAGACTGCTATCGTGCTAAGCACGCGTTATGGAAGTAATGCAAAAATGTGTAAAAGCGGGCTGGCTTATGCCCGCTCTTATTCCATACTGCAAGGCATTATTTCCCATCAGCATATAGATATGCGATTTCCTTACTTCCCCATACTTTCTCAACAGGTATGCTGAAGCGGTATCCCAATTTCATACAGTTAAGGACAGGCCATGAGTAAGATTTTTGAAGACAACTCGCTGACTATCGGTCATACGCCGCTGGTTCGACTGAACCGTATCGGTAACGGACGCATTCTGGCGAAGGTGGAATCACGTAACCCGAGCTTTAGCGTTAAATGCCGTATCGGTGCCAATATGATTTGGGATGCCGAAAAACGTGGGGTGCTGAAACCGGGCGTTGAGCTGGTTGAACCGACCAGCGGCAACACCGGGATTGCGCTGGCCTACGTTGCCGCCGCACGTGGTTACAAGTTGACGTTAACCATGCCGGAAACCATGAGCATTGAGCGCCGCAAGCTGTTAAAAGCGCTGGGCGCGAATCTGGTGCTGACCGAAGGCGCAAAAGGGATGAAGGGCGCGATCCAGAAAGCGGAAGAAATTGTGGCCAGCGATCCGGAAAAATTCCTGTTGCTGCAGCAGTTCAGCAACCCGGCCAACCCGGAAATCCACGAAAAAACCACCGGCCCGGAAATCTGGGAAGATACCGATGGCCAGGTTGATGTCTTTATTTCCGGCGTCGGCACCGGCGGTACGCTGACTGGCGTGACCCGTTACATTAAAGGCACCAAAGGTAAAACGGATCTGATCACCGTCGCGGTAGAACCGACCGACTCACCGGTTATCGCCCAGGCCCTGGCGGGCGAAGAACTCAAACCAGGCCCGCATAAAATACAGGGTATCGGCGCAGGCTTCATTCCAGGTAACCTTGATCTGAAGCTTATCGATAAAGTCGTTGCCATCACCAACGATGAAGCTATTTCTACCGCGCGTCGCCTGATGGAAGAAGAAGGTATTCTGGCGGGGATCTCTTCCGGTGCCGCGGTTGCTGCCGCGCTTAAGCTCCAGGAAGATGAAACCTTTACCAATAAGAATATAGTGGTTATTCTACCGTCATCGGGTGAGCGTTATCTGAGCACTGCACTGTTTGCCGATCTCTTCACTGAGAAAGAACTGCAACAGTAATGCCAGCATGTTAAAAACGCGTAAAAAAGCACCCTTTTGGGTGCTTTTTTGTGGCCTGCTTCAAAGTTTCAACTCTCCTGGCATTGATTCAACCCGCCGGAACTGGTATTTAACCAAGCTAATTATTTTGATGCGCGAAATTAATCGTTACAGGAAAAGCGCTAGCTGAATCGATTTTATGATTTGGTTCAACTCTTCCTTTCGCTGCATAATGTTTAATGACGAACGAAACGTCAGCGGCAAGAAGTTGCCAGCAACGGATTGCACCGAACTCCTTTTGTGTCGCGTCCAGTTTACGCCGATGCTAACAATACAGGCTAAAGTTGAGCCGCCAGGCTAGACTTTAGTTCCACAACACTAAACCTATAAGTTGGGGAAATATAATGTTCCAGCAAGAAGTTACCATTACCGCTCCGAACGGTCTGCATACTCGCCCTGCTGCTCAGTTTGTTAAAGAAGCAAAAGGTTTTACTTCTGAAATTACTGTGACTTCCAACGGCAAAAGCGCTAGCGCCAAAAGCCTGTTTAAACTGCAGACTCTGGGCCTGACTCAGGGTACCGTTGTCACCCTGTCCGCAGAAGGTGAAGACGAGCAGAAAGCAGTTGAGCATCTGGTAAAACTGATGGCTGAACTCGAGTAAGTTCAACGAGTTCTTTTAAATATCAGTCACAAGTAAGGTAGGGTTATGATTTCAGGCATTTTAGCATCCCCGGGTATCGCTTTCGGCAAAGCATTGCTGCTGAAAGAAGACGAAATCGTCATTGACCGGAAAAAAATTTCTGCCGACAAGGTTGATCAGGAAGTTGAACGTTTTCTGAGCGGTCGTGCCAAGGCATCTGCGCAACTGGAAGCGATCAAAACCAAAGCTGGTGAAACGTTCGGTGAAGAAAAAGAAGCCATCTTTGAAGGGCATATCATGCTGCTCGAAGATGAGGAGCTGGAGCAGGAAATCATAGCCCTGATTAAAGATAAGCACATGACGGCTGATGCAGCTGCGCATGAAGTTATCGAAGGTCAGGCCACAGCCCTGGAAGAGCTGGATGATGAATACCTGAAAGAACGTGCGGCTGACGTACGTGACATCGGTAAACGCCTGCTGCGTAACATTCTGGGTCTGGCAATTATTGACCTGAGCGCTATCCAGGAAGAAGTTATCCTGGTTGCCGCAGACCTGACCCCGTCTGAAACCGCACAGCTGAACCTGAACAAGGTACTGGGTTTCATCACTGACGCGGGTGGACGTACTTCCCACACCTCCATTATGGCGCGTTCCCTGGAACTGCCTGCCATCGTCGGTACGGGTAGCGTCACCTCTCAGGTGAAAAACGACGATTATCTGATTCTGGATGCCGTAAACAACCAGGTTTACGTCAATCCGACCAACGACGTTATCGAGCAACTGCGTGCCGTTCAGGAGCAGGTTGCGACCGAGAAAGCGGAACTCGCAAAACTGAAAGATCTGCCGGCTATCACGCTGGACGGACATCAGGTTGAAGTTTGCGCCAACATCGGTACCGTTCGTGACGTTGAAGGCGCTGAGCGTAACGGCGCTGAAGGTGTTGGTCTGTACCGCACCGAATTCCTGTTCATGGACCGTGAATCGCTGCCGACTGAAGAAGAACAGTTCGCTGCGTATAAAGCCGTGGCGGAAGCCTGTGGCTCTCAGGCGGTCATCGTCCGTACCATGGACATCGGCGGCGACAAAGAGCTGCCGTACATGAACTTCCCGAAAGAAGAGAACCCGTTCCTGGGCTGGCGCGCCGTGCGTATCGCCATGGATCGTAAAGAGATCCTGCGTGACCAGGTTCGCGCTATCCTGCGTGCCTCTGCTTTCGGTAAACTGCGCATCATGTTCCCGATGATCATCTCTGTTGAAGAAGTGCGTGCACTGCGCAAAGAGATTGAAATCTACAAACAGGAACTGCGCGACGAAGGTAAAGCATTTGACGAAAGCATTGAGATTGGCGTGATGGTGGAAACACCGGCTGCGGCAACGATTGCGCGTCATTTAGCCAAAGAAGTTGATTTCTTTAGTATCGGCACCAATGATTTAACGCAGTACACCCTGGCAGTTGACCGTGGTAATGATATGATTTCACACCTTTACCAACCGATGTCGCCATCTGTGCTGACGCTGATCAAGCAAGTTATTGATGCTTCTCATGCTGAAGGCAAATGGACTGGCATGTGTGGTGAGCTTGCAGGCGACGAACGTGCTACACTTCTGTTGCTGGGGATGGGTCTGGACGAATTCTCTATGAGCGCCATTTCTATCCCGCGCATTAAGAAGATTATCCGTAACACGAACTTCGAAGATGCGAAGGTGTTAGCAGAGCAGGCTCTTGCTCAACCGACAACGGACGAGTTAATGACGCTGGTTAACAAGTTCATTGAAGAAAAAACAATCTGCTAATCCACGAGATGCGGCCCAATTTACTGCTTAGGAGAAGATCATGGGTTTGTTCGATAAACTGAAATCTCTGGTTTCTGATGATAAGAAAGACACCGGAACTATTGAGATTGTTGCTCCGCTCTCTGGCGAGATCGTCAACATCGAAGACGTGCCGGATGTAGTTTTTGCTGAAAAAATCGTTGGTGATGGCATCGCTATCAAACCAACCGGTAATAAAATGGTCGCCCCTGTTGATGGCACCATCGGCAAAATCTTTGAAACCAACCACGCTTTCTCTATCGAATCCGACAGCGGCATTGAGCTGTTTGTTCACTTCGGTATTGATACCGTTGAACTGAAAGGCGAAGGCTTCAAGCGTATCGCTGAAGAAGGTCAGCGCGTTAAAGTGGGCGACCCGGTTATTGAATTCGATCTGCCGCTGCTGGAAGAAAAAGCCAAGTCTACCCTGACTCCGGTTGTTATCTCCAACATGGACGAAATCAAAGAGCTGATCAAACTGTCCGGTAGCGTGACCGTGGGTGAAACTCCGGTTATCCGCATCAAGAAGTAATTCTTGCCGCAGAGAAGAATGGCGCCAGATGGCGCCATTTTTTTATCTAACGGATGGCGGCGTTAAATTTGTGAGGTCATCGGCCGATAACACGCCTCGCGCATCAGGATTTTCATCCCTTCCGGTCCACTTTCCAGCATCCGCCTTTCGGAATCAGACACCAGCAGTTCACAATCATACCCACCCGCAATACCAAACATCGCCCGCGCTACGCAAATATCTTCCAGCGCCTCTGTCCCACTGGTATCAAAATGCCCGACTAAACGTCCATGCTGGCGAACCACCAGCCGATAACTCTTCATCGCGCCTCCCCTGCCGGTGGCAGAATTAATTCATCACAACCGCACTGATGCGTCCAGCTCATGACGTCCAGCACGCGCTGCGCGGCATCGTATGCCGCCGTAGTCAGCTCTTTCCCCAGCACAATGCCGCTCACCAGTTCAGCACAGAACAGATCGCCGGTGCCTTTTAAATCCGTCTTCACCCGCAGGTGAGCGAACACCTCAACCGTTTCAGCCGTCACTACCGCCACATTAATAACTTCTTCGCTATCACCCGGCGCGCTGGTGATCACCACCCATTTCAGTGTGTCGCTAAGCAGAGATTTTGCCGCTGCGATTGCTTCATCAAGCGTACGACACGGCTTTCCGCTCAGCATTTGCAGCTCGAATACGTTCGGCGTCAGTAGACTGGCCCCCTGAATCACCAGACAAC
>NZ_SZXD01000030.1:0-116327 GCF_005281115.1 Citrobacter sp. wls710 | reverse complement strand
GGTTGTCTGGTGATTCAGGGGGCCAGTCTACGCCTCAATGTAGACGCTTTGTACCTGAATGCACACTCGGGGCGAATTGATCATCTTTAACTCTCCTTCGATGGCGCTTTTTCTGACAGATAGTTAGCCATCCGGCAGTATTGCGCGACAGAGATATTTTCCGCTCGCATCGCCGGATCAATACCCAGCTCGGTCAGGACCTCAACGCTAAACAGGTTACCGAGGCTGTTACGTACCGTTTTACGGCGCTGGTTAAACGCTTCGGTGGTAATACGGCTCAGCACGCGGACATCTTTAACCGGGTACGGCATCGTCGCATGTGGAACCAGACGCACAACGGCGGAATCGACTTTAGGCGCAGGCGTGAATGCGGATGGCGGTACTTCGAGTACCGGGATCACATTGCAATAATATTGCGCCATGACGCTTAATCGACCATACGCTTTACTGTTTGGCCCTGCAACCAGACGATTGACTACCTCTTTTTGCAACATGAAATGCATGTCGGCAATGGCATCAGTATAGGTAAAAAGATGGAACATCAGCGGCGTGGAGATGTTGTACGGCAGGTTGCCGAAAACGCGCAGCGGCTGGCCCATCGTTTGTGCGAGTTCGCCGAAGTTCATCGTCATGGCATCTTGCTGATAAATCGTCAGCTTTGGCCCTAAAAACGGGTGAGTTTGCAGGCGCGCGGCAAGGTCGCGGTCCAGTTCAATGACCGTGAGCTTATCCAGTCGTTCACCTACTGGCTCGGTCAATGCTGCCAGGCCCGGGCCGATTTCGACCATTGCCTGACCTTTCTGCGGATTGATAGCAGAGACAATACTTTCGATCACAAACTGATCGTTAAGGAAGTTTTGCCCGAAACGTTTACGGGCTAAGTGGCCCTGATGGACTCGATTATTCATTAGTATTAACAATCATTTTGATGGCGAGGTTAAGCGCCGTAATAAAACTGCCGACATCTGCTTGCCCACGACCCGCAAGTTCAAGTGCGGTACCGTGATCGACAGATGTGCGAATAAAGGGCAGGCCCAGCGTGATATTCACACCGCGACCAAATCCCTGGTATTTTAGCACGGGGAGACCCTGATCGTGGTACATTGCCAATACGGCATCCGCGTGGTCGAGATATTTGGGCTGAAACAGCGTATCTGCAGGCAGTGGGCCGTTTAATTTCATCCCCTGCGTACGCAGTGCATCGAGGACCGGAATGATGGTGTCTAACTCTTCCGTCCCCATATGTCCGCCTTCACCAGCATGCGGGTTAAGACCACACACCAGAATATGCGGATCGGCAATGCCAAATTTGGTGCGCAAATCATGATGCAGAATGCCGATCACTTCCTGCAACAGGGCAGGCGTAATGGCGTCGGCAACGGCTCTGAGCGGCAAATGCGTGGTGGCCAGCGCCACGCGCAGCTCCTCCGTCGCCAGCATCATCACCACTTTCTTCGCCTGTGAACGCTCTTCAAAAAACTCGGTATGCCCGGTAAACGGCACCCCAGCGTCATTGATTACGCCCTTGTGGACAGGGCCGGTAATCAGCGCCGCAAATTCACCTTGCAGACAACCATCGCAGGCGCGAGCCAGCGTATCCACGACATATTGCCCATTTTCTACCGCCAATTGACCTGCGACTACAGGTGCTCGTAGCGCAATCGGTAACAGCGTCAACGTACCTGCTGATTGCGGTCTGGCTGGAGTATCTGAAGAGTAGGGGAGGAGTGAAAGCGGTAAACCGAGCATCGCTGCCCGGTCACTGAGAAGAGCGGCATCCGCACAGACGACGAGTTCTACGGGCCACTCACGCTGTGCGAGCTGAACCACGAGGTCTGGGCCAATCCCGGCGGGTTCGCCGGGAGTGATGACAACGCGTTGAATACGAGTCATTAGTTGCTCAGAATTTTAACGTATGCGCTGGCGCGCTGTTCCTGCATCCAGGTCGCTGCTTCTTCCGAGAATTTACGGTTCATCAGCATACGGTAGGCACGGTCTTTCTGCGCTGCGTCAGTTTTATCCACATTACGCGTGTCCAGCAGTTCGATCAGATGCCAACCGAAAGAGGAATGCACCGGGGCGCTCATCTGGCCTTTGTTAAGTTTGGTCAGCGCATCGCGGAAAGCGGGATCGAAAATATCCGCTGCAGCCCAGCCCAGATCGCCGCCCTGGTTGGCAGAACCGGGATCCTGAGAAAACTCTTTCGCTGCTGCCGCGAAGGTGGTTTTACCGCTCTTAATATCTGCCGCGATTTGTTCCAGCTTCAGACGCGCCTGTTGATCGGTCATGATCGGCGATGGCTTCAGCAGAATATGGCGGGCGTGCACTTCAGTCACGGAGATGCTCTGACTTTGACCACGCATATCGTTGACTTTCAGGATGTGGAAACCTACACCTGAACGAATAGGGCCGATGATATCGCCTTTCTTCGCGGTGCTTAACGCCTGAGCGAAGATGCCCGGTAGTTCCTGAATACGTCCCCAACCCATCTGGCCGCCTTTCAGCGCCTGCTGGTCTGCGGAGTAAGTGATAGCCAGTTTGCCGAAATCGCTACCGTTACGCGCTTCATCAACAACGGAACGCGCCTGGCTTTCAGCCGCGTTTACCTGATCTGAAGTTGGGTTTTCCGGTAATGGGATCAAAATGTGGCTCAGGTTCAGCTCGGTGCTGGCATCGTTTTGGTTGCCAACCTGCTGCGCCAGGGCATCCACTTCCTGCGGCAGAATGGTGACGCGACGGCGGACTTCGTTGTTACGCACTTCGGAGATGGTCATCTCTTTGCGGATCTGGCTACGATAGGTCGAATAGCTTAAGCCATCCTGTGCCAGACGGCTGCGCATCTGATCCAGCGTCATGTTGTTCTGCTTGGCGATGTTGGCGATAGCCTGATCCAACTGCTCGTCAGAGATTTTAACCCCCATCTTCTGACCCATTTGCAGGAGGATTTGATCCATGATCAAACGCTCCAGGATCTGATGACGCAGCGTGGCGTCGTCCGGTAACTGCTGACCAGCCTGACCCGCATTAAGTTTTACTGACTGCATTAAGCCATCGACGTCGCTTTCGAGAACGACGCCGTTATTGACGACGGCTGCGACTTTATCGACTACCTGTGGGGCAGCGAAACTGGTATTCGCGATCATGGCGATACCGAGAAGCAGCGTTTTCCAGTTCTTCATACTTTTTCCATTTCAATTAACCGCAATGCGGATTACGTTGTAAATCAATCAGATCATAAAGCGCTTTGATACGGCAAAATGTTCGAACGCAACATTTGGTTGGTGCCGAGACCGTAGTTAGAGCTCAGGCCACGCAGTTCGATATTAAAGCCGATCGTGTTGTCATAAATCGCGTGCTGCATTTTGTTATCCCAACCGTTCAGCTTACGTTCGTAGCCGAAGCGAATAGCGTAACAGCAAGAGTTGTACTGTAAGCCCAGCATTGAATCTGCTTCTTTGTTCACATTGGTATCGAAGTAGTAAGCACCGACAATCGACCAGCGGTCGGCAATCGGGAAGCTCGCCACCGCACCTACCTGTGAAATCCCATTTTCATATTGGGCGTTAGTTACATCGCGTGAAGGTACCGCGGCCTTAATATACTCTGGGCTGGCATAACGATAGTTCAATTGCAGCATACGGTTTTCGTCACGGCGGTATTCGATACTGCTATTGCTGGTTGCGATGCTATCCAAGCGCGTGTCGTACTGGATCCCACTGCGTAAACCCCAGCGATCGGAGATGCGCCAGTAGGTATCGCCAGCCCATACCAGTGAGCCCGTTTTGTCGTCATTCTCCCATTCTGTATGGTCATCGCCAGTGCGAGACTCGGTGAAATAGTAGATTTGACCCACAGAAATATTAAAACGTTCAACGGCCGCGTCATCATAAACGCGAGATGTGACCCCGGTCGTTACCTGATTGGCGGAAGCAATACGGTCCAGGCCGCCATAAGAGCGGTCACGGAACAGGCCACTGTAGTCAGATTGCAGCAGGGATGAGTCATAGTTATAGATATGACTTTGGTCGCGGTATGGGACGTACAGGTACTGCGCGCGCGGCTCCAGCGTCTGGGTATATCCCGGCGCCAGCATGTTCATATCGCGCTCGAAGACCATCTTGCCGTCGACTTTAAACTGCGGCATGACGCGGTTGGCGGAATCATCCAGCTTGGTATTTTTCGGGTTACTGTTGTACCAATCCAGGTTGGTCTGCTGATAGTGCGTTGCCAGCAGTTTCGCTTCGGTATTGACACTGCCCCAGTTATTTGACAACGGCAGATTAATGGTCGGTTCCAGGTGAACACGCGTGGCTTCCGGCATGTTGTCATTGGTGTTCACGAAATGGACCGCCTGGCCATAAATACGGGTATCAAACGGACCGACGTCATTCTGGTAATAGTTGACGTCTAACTGCGGCTGCGCAGAGTAGCTGTTACTGTTTGCGGCATCGAAGACCTGGAACTGCTTGGTCGAGACCGTGGCGTCAAAGTTCTGTACCGCATAGCCAACGCTGAATTTTTGCGTGGCATAGCCGTCGGTACTGGAGCCGTATTTATTATCGAAATCATTGAAGTAGCTGGTATCGCTGACCTTGGTGTAGTCGACGTTGAAACGCCACACCTGGTCCATTACGCCAGCGTGCCGCCAGTAAAACAGCCAGCGGCGTGAATTGTCATCCTTCGGGTGATCATCTTCGTATACTTTATCGGAGTTCAGATAGTCGAACTCCATCAGGCCTGCCCCCGCCTGGGTGAGGTAGCGGAATTCGTTCTCCCACATGATGCCGCCACGACGGTGCATATAATGCGGCGTGATGGTGGCGTCCATATTGGGCGCAATGTTCCAGTAGTACGGAAGATAGAACTCAAAATAGTTATTAGTCGAGTATTTTGCGTTCGGGATCAGGAAACCGGAACGGCGCTTATCGCCGACGGGCAACTGTAAATAAGGACTGTAAAAGACCGGAACCGGACCCAGTTTAAAACGGGCGTTCCAGATCTCTGCGACCTGTTCTTCACGATCGTGGATGACTTCGCTACCGACGACGCTCCAGGTATCGGAACCGGGCAGACAGGAGGTAAAGCTACCGTTTTCCAGAATGGTATAACGGTTTTCCCCACGCTGTTTCATCAAGTCGGCTTTCCCGCGTCCCTGACGGCCCACCATCTGGTAATCACCTTCCCAGATGTTGGTATCTTTGGTATTCAGATTAGACCAGCCCTTCGGTCCCTTCAGAATAACCTGATTGTCATCGTAATGGACATTACCCAACGCATCGACGGTACGTACTGGCTCCGGCTGGCCTTCTGCCTGCTTCTGATGAAGCTGAACTTCGTCGGCTTGCAGGCGGCTATTACCCTGCGCAATATCCACGTTGCCGGTAAACACTGCGTCATCCGGGTAATTCCCTTTCGCGTTGTCGGCATTGATGGTGACGGGTAATTCATTGGTTTCGCCCTTCACCAGAGGACGGTTATAGCTCGGCACGCCCAGCATACACTGTGAGGCGAGATCGGCTGCCAGACCCTGTTGACTATAAAGGGCGCTGGCAATCATGGTGGCCAGAAGAGTGGGAATACGTTTTTTCATACGTTGTATTTATTGTTCCATCATCGGTAGCGTCGCGCGTGACAAACGGTCACAGCCTAACTTATCTCATCTTCACTGCGCTAGTGTTAATCCTGCCCATTTAGGCATCCGTGGTGTTAGGCACGGCATTGAATGACAGGTATGATAATGCAAATTATAGGCGATGTCCCACAATTGACCGCAGCCGTCAAACGGTAAAAGCAGCTTATATTGTGGGACATAGTCTGGCTGAGAGCATAAAGATTTGGGGAGTCTATGCAGTATTGGGGAAAGATAATTGGTGTAGCCGTGGCTTTAATGATGGGCGGCGGCTTCTGGGGTGTGGTTCTGGGCCTGTTAGTCGGCCACATGTTCGACAAAGCCCGCATGCGCAAAATGGCGTGGTTTGCCAACCAACGTGAACGCCAGGCGCTTTTTTTTGCCACCACTTTTGAGGTGATGGGACATCTGACCAAATCCAAAGGTCGCGTCACGGAAGCCGATATTCATATCGCCAGCCAGTTGATGGATCGGATGAATTTGCACGGTGATTCCCGTACTGCCGCGCAACACGCCTTCCGGGTGGGAAAATCAGACAATTACCCATTACGTGAAAAGATGCGTCAGTTTCGCAGCGTCTGTTTTGGTCGATTCGATCTGATCCGCATGTTTCTGGAGATCCAGATCCAGGCAGCATTTGCCGATGGGTCATTGCATCCTAACGAGCGCGAAGTGTTGTATGTGATCGCTGAAGAGTTGGGGATTTCGCGCACCCAGTTTGATCAGTTTCTGCGCATGATGCAGGGCGGGGCACAGTTCGGCGGCGGATATCAGCAGCAGTCCGGTGGTGGCGGCTGGCAGCAAGCGCAACGAGGCCCGACGCTGGAAGACGCCTGCAATGTTCTCGGTGTTAAAACAACCGACGATGCGACCACCATTAAACGCGCTTATCGTAAACTGATGAGCGAACACCATCCGGACAAACTGGTGGCGAAAGGGCTGCCGCCGGAGATGATGGAGATGGCTAAGCAGAAGGCGCAGGAAATTCAGAAGGCGTACGAGCTGATTAAAGAGCAGAAAGGATTTAAGTAAATATACACGGCATCCTTCAAGCTGCCTCTTTGTTGGCTGCACTGTGAAACCCCAGTCACATAGTTATCTATGCTCTTGGGGATTTCTTCGTTTGCCGCCTCGATGCATCTCGAATGATTTGTGTCTATAAATAGAGACACAAAGCAAAAACGAAATGCGTCCCCAGCAACGTTTTAAAAATCCGCCGGGACTTTAAACGTCATGCTGTTGCCGTATTCGGGATGGGTGATGGTTAACATCTCTGCGTGCAGCAGCAGGCGCGGCGCTAACGCCAGGGCCTGTGGCGGGGCGTAGAAGCGGTCACCCAGAATCGGATGCCCTAATGCCAGCATATGCACTCGCAGCTGGTGGGAGCGTCCGGTAATAGGTTTGAGCACCACCCGGGCGGTGTTATCCGCCGCGAACTCTACCACTTCATACTCGGTCTGCGCGGATTTCCCGGTCTCATAACACACTTTCTGCTTTGGCCGGTTCGGCCAGTCGCAAATCAGCGGTAAATCAACCAGTCCCTCGGCCGGAGCGGGATGTCCCCATACGCGTGCGACATATTGCTTTTTCGGTTCGCGCTCGCGAAACTGGCGTTTTAGTTCACGCTCTGCCGCTTTGGTTAGCGCGACTACAATCACGCCGCTGGTTGCCATATCCAGACGATGCACGGATTCAGCCTGCGGATAATCGCGCTGAATGCGCGTCATCACGCTGTCTTTGTGCTCATCCAGACGGCCCGGCACGGACAACAAGCCGCTCGGCTTATTGACCACCATAATGTGCTCATCCTGATACAGGATAACCAGCCAGGGCTCCTGCGGCGGATTGTAGTTTTCCATCCCCATGTATGGCTCCGTTACTGGTGCGTCACAACGATTAGACGCAGGGCATCCAGACGCCAGCCCGCCTGATCCAGGCTTTCCAACACCTGCTGGCGGTTGCTTTCAATGGCGCTGAGTTCGTCATCACGGATGTTCGGGTTAACTGCACGCAGGGCTTCCAGACGCGACAGTTCTGCTGTCAGCTTCTCGTCCGCTTCCTTACGCGCCGCGTCGATCAGCGCGCGGGCGGATTTTTCCACCTGCGCTTCACCCAGTTGCAGGATGGCATGAACATCCTGCTGCACGGCGTTGACCAGTTTGCTGCCGGTGTGGCGGTTAACGGCGCTGAGCTGACGGTTAAAGGTTTCGAATTCAACCTGCGCGGCAAGGTTATTACCGTTTTTATCCAGCAGCATGCGTACCGGCGTTGGTGGCAGGAAGCGGTTTAACTGCAGCTGTTTCGGCGCTTGCGCCTCTACAACGTAGACCAGTTCAACCAGCAGAGTGCCGACTGGTAATGCCTTGTTTTTCAATAAAGAAATAGTGCTGCTTCCGGTATCGCCGGAAAGGATCAGATCCAAACCATTGCGGATCAGCGGATGCTCCCAGGTAATAAACTGAGCGTCTTCACGCGACAGGGCGACATCACGTTCAAATGTAATGGTGCAGCCATCTTCCGGCAGGCCAGGGAAATCCGGTACCAGCATGTGATCGGACGGCGTCAGCACGATCAAATTGTCGCCACGGTCATCTTGATTAATACCGACGATATCAAACAGGTTCATGGCAAAGGCGATCAGACTGGTGTCGTCATCCTGCTCTTCAATACTTTCGGTAAGCTGTTGAGCTTTTTCGCCGCCATTGGAGTGAATTTCCAGCAGGCGATCGCGGCCTTGCTCCAGCTGGGCTTTCAGCGCGTCATGCTGCTCACGGCAGGTTTTGATCAGGTCATCAAAGCCATCGGTATTTTCCGGCTCAGCCAGGAAGCCGATCAGATTGTTGTATACCGTGTCATAGATAGTACGTCCGGTTGGGCAAGTATGTTCGAACGCATCCAGACCTTCGTGGTACCAGCGCACCAGCACGGATTGTGCTGTTTTTTCCAGGAACGGCACGTGGATCTGAATATCATGCGCCTGACCGATACGGTCCAGACGACCAATACGCTGTTCCAGCAGGTCCGGGTTGAACGGCAGGTCGAACATCACCAGGTTGCTGGCGAACTGGAAGTTACGCCCCTCGGAGCCGATTTCAGAACATAGCATCACCTGGGCGCCGCTATCTTCTTCGCTAAACCAGGCTGCCGCGCGGTCACGTTCAATGATCGACATTCCTTCATGGAACACGGCGGCGCGGATCCCTTCACGCTCGCGCAAGACCTGCTCCAGTTGCAGCGCGGTGGTTGCTTTCGCGCAGATAACCAGCACTTTTTGCGAGCGGTGGCTGGTCAGGTAGCCCATCAGCCATTCCACGCGCGGATCAAAGTTCCACCAGGTGCCGGTGTCACCTTCGAATTCCTGATAAATCTGTTCCGGGTAGAGCATGTCGCGAGCCCGGTCTTCCGCACTCTTTCGTGCACCCATAATGCCGGAGACTTTAATCGCGGTCTGATATTGGGTTGGCAGCGGCAGCTTGATGGTATGCAGTTCGCGTTTCGGGAAGCCTTTCACACCGTTACGGGTATTACGGAACAGCACGCGGCTGGTGCCATGGCGGTCCATCAGCATTGAAACCAGCTCCTGGCGCGCGCTCTGGGCGTCCTCGCTGTCGCTGTTTGCCGCCTGCAATAACGGCTCAATGTCCTGCTCGCCAATCATGTCGCCTAACATGTTCAGCTCATCGTTACTCAGCTTGTTGCCAGCCAGCAGCATGGCGACGGCATCAGCGACCGGACGGTAATTTTTTTGCTCTTCAACAAACTGGGCGAAATCGTGGAAACGGCTTGGATCCAGCAGGCGCAGACGCGCAAAGTGGCTTTCCATACCCAGTTGTTCTGGCGTTGCGGTCAGTAGCAGGATACCCGGCACGCGTTCAGCCAGCTGTTCAATGACCATATATTCGCGGCTGGGCGCATCTTCGCTCCACACCAGGTGATGGGCTTCATCGACAATCAGCAGATCCCATTCGGCGTCACACAAGTGCTCCAGACGCTGTTTACTGCGACGGGCAAAGTCCAGCGAACAGATAACTAACTGTTCGGTTTCAAACGGGTTGTAGGCGTCATGCTGCGCTTCTGCATAACGCTCATCATCAAACAGCGCAAAACGCAGGTTGAAACGGCGCAGCATTTCGACCAGCCACTGGTGCTGTAGCGTCTCCGGGACGATGATCAGTACGCGTTCAGCGGCGCCGGAAAGCAGTTGCTGATGCAGGATCATCCCAGCCTCAATGGTTTTACCTAAACCCACTTCGTCAGCCAGCAAAACGCGCGGGGCGTGACGACGACCAACATCATGAGCAATGTTGAGCTGGTGGGGGATCAGGCTGGTACGCTGGCCGCGCAAACCACTCCACGGCATACGGTACTGTTCGCTCTGAAATTTACGCGCGCGATAGCGCAGCGCAAAGCGGTCCATACGATCAATTTGGCCAGCAAACAGGCGATCCTGTGGTTTGCTGAATACCAGTTTACTGTCGAGCAGCACTTCACGCAGCGTTACACCGGTTTCTTCGGTATCAAGGCGGGTTCCGATATAGGCAAGCAGGCCGTTTTCTTCTTTTACTTCATCGACATGCAGCTGCCAGCCTTCATGGCTCGTTATCGTATCGCCAGGATTGAACATCACGCGGGTCACGGGAGAATCACTGCGCGCATACAGACGGTTTTCGCCCGTCGATGAGAAAAGTAAAGTGACGGTTCGCGCATCCATGGCGACAACAGTACCAAGTCCCAGTTCGCTTTCTGTATCGCTGATCCAGCGTTGACCAAGTGTAAAAGGCATATATGTTCGGCTCTATATCTTTAATTGCAGGCAATACTCGTCATTTTCCGGGCTAACCCGGTTTTTGAGAGCATACGACCCCGCTACCAGGCTAATAAATCAGTGGTAGTGGTGTTAAATGGGTCCAGGAATGGAAAGGGCGCTATGGTACTGGATGGCGGCGGTTTCGTCACGCGTCAAAATAACCCCAGTTGCCCTGTGAGTAGTGTAGCAAAGTTATCATCGATAAAGGGAAGTATTCCCTCGGCAACTGGTTGTATCTGACGGGTCAGATAGTGCTCATAATCGAGAGCAGATTGCTGATAATCC
This sequence comes from Citrobacter sp. wls710, assembly GCF_005281115.1. NCBI lineage: Bacteria > Pseudomonadati > Pseudomonadota > Gammaproteobacteria > Enterobacterales > Enterobacteriaceae > Citrobacter > Citrobacter sp. wls710. The sequence goes on along the minus strand of NZ_SZXD01000030.1, from coordinate 105,606 downwards.
ACAGGTTCAGGGCCGTTTACTGTCCAGACATATTTAATGGTGCCACGGTTTTGGTACTGTGGCGCACGACCTCGATTTATATTCTGTTCATCAGCCAGTCGTGCCGCGCGGACATGTGGCGGAACATTACGCTGGTATTCACTTAACGGGCGGCGCAGGCGTTTGCGGTACACCAGTTGCGCATCAAGTTCACCCGCCATCAGACGGTCGATGGTCTCGCGGACAAACTCCTGATACGGCTCGTTACGAAAAATTCGCAGGTACAGCTCCTGCTGGAATTGTTGTGCCAGCGGTGTCCAGTCGGTGCGAACCGTTTCCAGCCCCTTAAACACCATGCGTTGTTCAGCCCCTTCCTGAATCATTCCGGCGTAACGTTTTTTACTACCGGTATCTGCACCGCGAATAGTCGGCATCAGAAAGCGACAAAAGTGGGTTTCAAACTCCAGCTCCAGCGCGCTGGTCAGATTTTGTTGCTTTAGCGACTGCGCCCACCACGAGTTGACATGGCTCACCAGCTCCCGGCCAATCCGGGCGGCATCATCTTCTGAGTGCGCCTTTTTAAGCCAGACAAAGGTCGAGTCGGTATCACCATAGATGACGTCGTAACCCTGAGCCTCAATTAACGCTTTGGTCTGGCGCATGATCGCATGACCGCGCATCGTGATTGATGAGGCCAGTCTTGGGTCGAAAAAGCGACAGGCGGTCGTGCCAAGCACACCGTAAAACGCGTTCATGATAATTTTCAGTGCCTGCGAGAGCGGTTTATTTCCGTGGCGTTTTGCTTCTTCACGCCCGTGCCAGATCTGAGTAACGATCTCCGGCAGGCAATGTTTTTCGCGTGAGAACCAGGCGTCAAGAAAACCTTCGGTGCTGTGCTCCCGATCTGGTTGCGCCATCCCTTCGATAAGCCCCACCGGATCGATCAAAAATGTACGAATAATTGAGGGGTACAGGCTTTTGTAATCCAGTACCAGCACGGAGTCGTACAATCCCGGGCGCGAGTCCATCACGTAGCCGCCGGGGCTGGCGTGCGCGGGAACTTCCCCCAGATTTGGCGCCACGTAACCCGCCCGGTGCATGCGCGGAAGGTAGAGGTGGCCGAAGGCGGCAACCGAACCACCGTGACGGTCGACCGGTAGACCGTTGACCGTCGAGCGCTCCAGCAGAAAAGGCATGATCTCGGTTTTATGAAAAATACGCGTGACCAGCTCACAGTCTTTGAGATTGTAGGTGGCGAGCGCGGGTTTATCCTGGGCAAACCGACGGTCAATTTCGTCCATTCGGTCCCACGGGTTATCAATCGACTTGCCTTCACCCAGCAATTCTTGCGACACCGTTTCCAGCGAGAATGACGAGAAATTCCAGAAGGCGGATTTGAGTGCTTCAATGCCGTCAATGATCAGACGACCTTTGGCCTGCGCGAAGAACACGCCGTTTTTGAAGCCATGCTCGCGCCACTCCAGTTCGCTATTATCACGACCAAAACGCAGGGGGATGCGATAACGTTCGGCATGCTTTTGCAGGACGCGTAAATCGAATTGCACCACGTTCCAGCCGATGATGACATCGGGATCGTGACGGGCAATCCAGTCGTTGAGCTTTTCCAGCAACTGCGGGCGGCTTGCCACGTACTCAAGTTCAAAATCCAGCGCCGAGGCATCGCCGTTTGCCGGGCCGAGCATGTAGACAATACGCTGCCCGCAACCTTCAAGGCCAATGCAGTAGAGTTCACCATGCCGCGTGGTTTCGATATCCAGCGATACCCATTTTAGCGGTGGACGATAGCCCGGGTTTGGCTTCAGACGGGTATTAATCAGCGTGCCGTGCTGTTTGTCGCCTTCGGCCCAGACCGGGGACGTGATGAAGCGCTCCATCAGGTAGCGCTCCGGCGGGCGGATATCCGCCTCGTAGACAGTGACGCCGTTTTCGCGCAGGAGTTTTTCCAGCCGCATGAGCTGGCGATGGGAGCGGCAATAGAGACCCGAAACGGGCTGGCGGTGGAAATCTTGTAGTTGAAGCGGCGTCAGGCGATAGCCGTTCTCTGTACGTAATAATGATGTAACGCGCGGAACCTGACTGCCTGGTATAAACGCGACGGATTCCTGCGGCGCGAGCGTAACCAGCAGCGGCCCGTCGTCTGTAGCCAGCCAGAATGAGACCTCAGTTCCCTGCGGGGTGTCCCGCCAGTGCCGGGTTAAAATAAAGCCTGCCTGCGCCACGCTGTGTATCCATTAAAAAACCAGGCATGATTATAGCCTGGTTCTGATAGATTTGCTGTGGTTTTATACAGTTATCCTGTACCCGCAGAGACTACTGTCCGTAATACGCTTTAGCACCGTGTTTACGTAGGTAGTGCTTATCCAGTAGGGTTTGTTGCATATCCGGCAGTTGCGGCGCGAGCTGGCGGCAGAAAATCCCCATATAGGCGACTTCTTCCAGCACGATGGCGTTATGCACCGCATCTTCGGCATTTTTTCCCCAGGCGAACGGACCGTGAGAGTGCACCAGTACGCCAGGCATCTGCGCTGCGTCAATGCCTTGTTTCTCGAAGGTTTCAACGATTACATTTCCGGTTTCCCACTCGTATTCACCGTTAATCTCGCTGTCGGTCATTTTCCGCGTACAGGGAATCGTGCCGTAGAAATAGTCCGCGTGGGTGGTGCCTGTCGCTGGAATTGACTGACCCGCCTGCGCCCAGATTGTCGCGTGGCGCGAGTGGGTATGAACAATACCGCCAATGCTCGGGAATGCCTGATATAACAAACGGTGCGTTGGAGTATCGGAGGAGGGCTTTTTCGTGCCTTCAACGACTTCCCCTGTGGCGATACTGACAACAACCATATCGTCTGCGGTCATGACGCTGTAATCGACACCGGAAGGTTTAATCACAAACACGCCGCGTTCGCGATCGACGGCGCTAACGTTTCCCCAGGTCAGCGTCACCAGGTTGTGCTTTGGCAGCGCCAGATTCGCTTCCAGTACCTGACGTTTAAGATCTTCTAGCATGTTAACTCCTGAATGCCGGATGGCGCTTCGCTTATCCGGCCTACGTAATTTGTAGGCCCGGTAAATGAAATGCCACCGGGCAATCCGTTTCACCAATTAACGTTTGAACCCGTAATACACTTCGTTCCAGCGCAACGCGTCCTTAAAGGCCGGCAGACGGGTATCGTTATCGATCACTGCGATCTCAATATCATGCATTTCAGCGAACTGGCGCATATCGTTCAGATCCAGCGCATGGCTGAAGACGGTGTGGTGCGCGCCACCGGCAAGGATCCAGGCCTCAGATGCGGTTGGCAGATCCGGCTGGGCCTTCCACAATGCGTTAGCCACCGGTAGTTTCGGCAGGTCATGCGGCGTTTGCACCGTGTCGATGCAGTTAACCAGCAGGCGATAGCGATCGCCGAGATCGATCAGACTGGCAACCACTGCCGGGCCAGTTTTAGTGTTGAAGATCAGACGTGCAGGATCGTCTTTACCGCCAATACCGAGGTGCTGAACGTCGAGGATCGGTTTCTCTTCCACAGCGATTGACGGGCACACTTCCAGCATGTGCGAGCCGAGCACCAGATCGTTGCCTTTCTCGAAGTGGTAGGTGTAATCCTCCATAAATGAGGTGCCGCCCTGCAGACCGGTTGACATCACCTTCATGATGCGAAGCAGAGCGGCGGTTTTCCAGTCGCCTTCGCCCGCAAAGCCGTAGCCTTGCTGCATCAGACGCTGTACGGCCAGACCCGGGAGTTGTTTCAGGCCGTGCAAATCTTCAAATGTCGTCGTAAAGGCGTGGAATCCGCCCTGTTCCAGGAAGCGTTTCATCCCCAGTTCAATACGGGCGGCTTCCAGTACGTTCTGACGTTTTTCACCATGGACTTTCGTGGCCGCCGTCATGGTGTAGGTGCTTTCGTACTCGTCGATCAGTGCGTTGATTTCGCCGTCACTAATTGCGTTCACTACCTGCACCAGATCGCCCACGGCCCAGGTATTTACCGAGAAACCGAATTTGATCTGTGCGGCAACTTTATCGCCGTCAGTGACCGCCACTTCGCGCATGTTGTCGCCAAAACGGCAGACTTTCAGATGGCGGGTATCCTGCTTGGACACCGCCTGGCGCATCCAGGAGCCAATACGCTCGTGCGCTTGCTTATCCTGCCAATGGCCGGTGACCACGGCGTGCTGCTGACGCATACGCGCACCGATGAAGCCGAACTCGCGACCGCCGTGTGCGGTCTGGTTCAGGTTCATAAAGTCCATATCAATGCTGTCCCACGGCAGGGCGGCGTTGAACTGGGTGTGGAACTGCATCAGCGGTTTGTTGAGGATAGTCAGACCGTTAATCCACATTTTGGCTGGAGAGAAGGTGTGCAGCCAGACCACCAGACCTGCGCAGCGATCGTCATAGTTGGCATCACGACAGATAGCGGTAATTTCGTCAGGAGAAGTACCCAGCGGTTTTAATACCAGTTTGCAGGGCAGGTTAGCTTCCGTATTCAGTGCGTTAACAACGTGCTCGGCATGTTGGGTTACCTGACGCAGTGTTTCCGGGCCATACAGATGCTGGCTACCAATCACAAACCACACTTCATAGTTATCAAAAATTGTCATTGTCGTGTCCTTAATGAGTCAGGGTTGCCAGGTCTACCGGGGCTTGCTGCGCCGGTGCGGCAGTCGGAAGGTACTGTTGTTCAGCGCTTACCGCCCACAGCTGGTAGCGGCGGTAAAGCTGTTCAAAGCGTTGAGCCTGTTCTGGACGAGGTTGCATCGTCTTTTCTACTGCACTCGCCATGTGTTGCTGGGCGGCTGGAATGTCTGCATGGACCTGCGCGGCAACGGCGGCGAAGATAGCCGCACCGAGCGCGCAACACTGGTCTGAAGCGACAATCTGTAGCGGACGGTTTAGCACGTCACAGCAGGCCTGCATGATGACCGGGTTTTTACGCGCGATACCGCCGAGCGCCATGACGTTGTTAACCGCAATGCCTTGTTCGGTGAAGCATTCCATGATGGCGCGCGCGCCAAAGGCCGTGGCGGCAATCAGACCACCAAACAGCGCTGGCGCATCGGTTGCCAGATTCAGGTCGGTAATGACGCCTTTCAGACGCTGGTTGGCATTCGGCGTACGACGACCATTGAACCAGTCGAGCACCACCGGCAGGTGATCCAGCGACGGATTTTTCGCCCAGGCTTCGGTGAGCGCAGGCAGCAGCTGTTTTTGGCTGGCTTTAATCTGTGTTTTCAGTTCCGGGTGCTGCGCGGCAAGCTGTTCCAGCGGCCAGCTCAACACACGGCTAAACCAGGCATAAATATCGCCAAAAGCAGATTGCCCCGCTTCCAGACCGATAAAATGCGGCACCACGCTGCCATCAACCTGGCCGCAAATGCCTTTCACCGCGCGTTCGCCAACGCTTTGTTTGTCGGCAATCAGAATGTCGCAGGTAGACGTGCCGATGACTTTCACCAGCGTATTGGGCTGTGCGCCTGCGCCGACCGCGCCCATATGGCAGTCAAAAGCTCCGCCTGAAATCACCACGCTTTCTGGTAGCCCCAGGCGCTGCGCCCACTCGGCACACAGGGTGCCAACCGGCAGGTCCGCCGTGAAGGTGTCGCTAAACATTGGGTATTGCAGATGGCGGTTGAGGATGGGGTCGAGTTCGTCAAAGAAACTGGCTGGCGGCAGTCCCCCCCAGCTTTCATGCCACAGGGATTTATGCCCGGCGCTGCAACGACCGCGACGAATATCCTGGGGGCGCACAGTATTGGAGAGCAGGGCCGGAACCCAGTCACATAGCTCAATCCATGAGACCGCTGCCTCGGCGACCGCGTGGTCCTGGCGAGTTACGTGCAGGATTTTTGCCCAGAACCATTCGCTGGAATAAATACCGCCAATATAGCGGGAGTAATCGATCTTGCCCGGCGTGTGGCACAGGCGAGTAATTTCTTCGGCTTCTTCGACCGCGGTGTGATCTTTCCACAGAACAAACATCGCATTCGGGTTTTCCGCGAACTCCGGGCGCAGCGCCAGTACGTTGCCGTCGGCATCAATAGGCGCCGGGGTTGAACCGGTACTGTCAACGCCAATCCCGACCACTTCCGCGCGTTGTTCCGCGCTCAGCTCGGCCAGGACGGTTTTCAGCGCCGCTTCCATGGACTCAATGTAGTCGCGCGGATGATGGCGAAACTGGTTGTTTGGGCCGTCGCAATACTGCCCTTCCTGCCAACGTGGGTACCACTCAACGCTGGTGGCGATTTCTTCACCAGTGGCACATTCCACCGCCAAAGCGCGTACCGAATCACTACCAAAATCGAGGCCAATTGCAATCGCCATCGTCTTACTCCATCCAAAAATACGGGTATGGATAAACAGTAGTGAGGAGGGATAAAAACCGTCAGGCAGGATCCGCTAATCTTATGGACTAAAATGCTGTGGCATCACAAAGTGTGACGCCGTGCAAATAATCAATGTGGACATTTCTGCCGTAGTTATAGACACTTTCGTTAGCCGATTTTGACGTTGGCGTAGTACATGTTTTTTACAAATTGCTTTTCACAAGCGGGGTTGATGGTCCATTACTGCAAACACTGTGACCCGCAGGGGCGACGGCGATGATGTCTGGCGTAATATGGACAAATTGTTTCTTAGCAGAACCCAGGGAGTATTGAAATTATGGCTGAAACGCAAAACGATCCCCTACTGCCGGGCTATTCGTTTAACGCACATTTGGTGGCTGGATTAACCCCCATTGAGGCGAACGGATACCTGGACTTTTTTATCGACAGGCCGCTGGGGATGAAGGGCTATATCCTTAATCTCACTATCCGTGGGGAAGGGGTCATTAATAATCAGGGCAAGCAGTTTGTCTGTCGACCTGGCGATATTTTGCTGTTTCCGCCCGGAGAAATTCACCACTACGGACGCCACCCGGATGCCAGCGAGTGGTATCACCAGTGGGTCTACTTTCGGCCACGCGCTTACTGGCAGGAGTGGTTGACCTGGCCGGCCATTTTTGCCCAGACCGGTTTCTTTCGCCCTGATGAAGCGCACCAACCGCATTTTAATGAACTGTTTGGACAGATCATTAATGCCGGGCAAGGGGAGGGCCGCTATTCCGAACTGCTGGCGATTAATCTGCTGGAGCAATTGTTACTCCGACGTATGGAAGCCATTAATGAGTCGCTGCATCCGCCAATGGACAACCGCGTTCGCGATGCCTGCCAGTACATTAGCGATCATCTGGCGGACAGCAATTTTGATATTGCCAGCGTCGCACAGCATGTCTGCCTGTCGCCTTCCCGTTTGTCACACCTGTTCCGCCAGCAATTGGGCATCAGCGTATTAAGCTGGCGTGAGGATCAGCGTATCAGTCAGGCGAAGCTACTGCTGAGTACCACACGTATGCCTATCGCCACGGTGGGTCGCAACGTCGGCTTTGATGACCAGCTCTATTTCTCTCGCGTTTTCAAAAAATGTACCGGCGCCAGTCCGAGCGAGTTCCGTGCTGGATGTGAATAAAAAGTGAATGATGTGTCCTGAAAGTTGTCATAACTGGCAATCTATTCAGACAATTGATGGCTTGACGAAGTTGAGAAGGGTTATCAAAATCCCTGCTTCGTAAACCTGACGGACACATTATGCAAGCATTGCTGGAACACTTTATTCTCCAGTCCGCCCTGTACTCTCTGATCGCCGTACTTTTGGTGGCTTTTTTGGAGTCGCTGGCGTTGGTTGGTCTGATTCTGCCCGGCACCGTGATGATGGCGGGGCTGGGGGCGCTGATTGGCAGTGGCGAACTGAATTTCTGGCATGCCTGGCTTGCGGGCATCGTCGGTTGCCTGTTGGGGGATTGGATCTCCTTCTGGTTGGGCTGGCGCTTTAAAAAGCCGCTGCACCGTTGGTCGTTCATGAAAAAGAACAAGGCGCTGCTGGATAAAACCGAGCATGCGCTGCATCAGCACAGCATGTTTACCATTCTGGTGGGCCGTTTTGTCGGCCCAACGCGTCCGCTGGTGCCGATGGTGGCGGGCATGCTGGATCTGCCTGTCGCAAAATTTATTGTGCCGAATATTATAGGCTGCGTGCTGTGGCCGCCGTTCTATTTCCTGCCGGGTATTTTGGCGGGAGCGGCAATCGATATTCCTTCCGATATGCAGAGCGGAGACTTCAAATGGCTGCTGCTGGCGACGGCGTTGCTGCTGTGGGTCGGGGGCTGGCTATGCTGGCGGCTGTGGCGTAGCGGCAAAGCGGCAGTCGATCGTTTAACCGCGTATTTCCCCCGCAGTCGTTTGCTGTATCTGGCACCGTTAACGCTCGGGATCGGCGTGGTCGCGCTGGTGGCGTTATTGCGTCACCCACTGATGCCGGTGTATATCGATATTCTGCGCAAAGTTGTGGGTTACTAGCGATTCCTTTGCCGGATGGCGGCTTCGCCTTATCCGGCCTACGAAATATGAGGGTTGATGCCTAACAGCGCTGAGGCACTGGCTTGACCGCTTAGTAGCTCGTCTGTTTTGCCTTGCCATGCAATGCGTCCGTCGGCGACGACGATTGACCGGGGCGCAATTCGCGCCGCATCTTCTACGCTGTGGGAAACCATCAGCAGCGTAAGCTGCTTATCACGGCAGACCTCGGCGACCAGGGTTAACATCTCCTGACGCAGGGCGGGATCGAGCGCAGAGAACGGTTCATCGAGCAGCAATATGGGTTGCTCCCGCACCAGACAACGCGCCAGCGCCACGCGTTGTCGCTGCCCGCCGGAAAGCTCACCGGGGAGTCGCTCCAGCAATGAATCGAGCCCCATTTGCCGGGCGATGTTGTGCATTTTCTCCCGCTGAAGCGCGTTCAGTTTTAAACCCGGATCAAGACCCAGGCCGATGTTTTGCCACACGCTCAGATGGCTGAACAGATTGTTTTCCTGAAACAGCATGGAGACGGGACGACGCGAAGGAGGCGTTGCGGTGTGATCTTCACCTTCAATCATCATTGTGCCGCTGGCAGGCGTGAGAAAGCCGGCAATCAGATTCAGCAACGTACTTTTCCCGGCACCGCTGGGCCCGAGTATTGCTACCTGCTCACCGCGCGAGACTGACAGCGTAAAGCGCATGGGCAAATGGTGGTAAAGCCATGTGATATCAATCAGTTTTAACATTTCGACCCGGCAATTTCTCAATAACGGTAAACAGCGTAAAACACAGGATCAGCAGCAAGAGCGCCGTAACCGCGCCATCCTGACTGCGATAAGATCCAATCTGCTGATATAAATAAAACGGCAGGGTGCGGAAATCCTCATTGCCAAATAACGCCACCACGCCAAAGTCGCCAATCGACAATACACAGGCAAACGCCATCGCCTGCGCCAGCGGACGTTTCAGTGCCCGCAGTTCAACCACTTTCAGGCGCGACCATCCCTCAATTCCCAACGACTGGCACAGCATACTGTAGCGTGCGGTCACGTCACGCATTGGGTTTTCCAGTACCTTCAGCGCGTAAGGGATCGCCATCAGCGCGTTGGTGAAAATCACAATGCCGTCGGCAGATTCGGGGAGTCCAACGGTGTTATTGAGCAGCAGAAAGAAGCCGGTAGCTAACACGATGCCCGGCATGGCGAGGATCATCATGCCGCTAAGCTCCAGTACCTGGCCTGCCAGCACCTGCTGTCGGGCGCGCAGTTCGCGACTGCTCCATAACAGCATCATGGTGAGTATCACGCACAATGCCCCTGCCGCCAGCGCGATGCGCAGTGAAGTTCCCAATGCCTGCCACAGAACCGGCTGCATAAGCACTTCCAGTACCTGGTTGTTAAGACCATCGACAAGCACTGCCAGCAGTGGCGGCAGCAGCAACAACAGGGCCAGAATAATCAGCAACGAGTCTGCCAGACGGCTGTGCAAACGATCGTCGGGATCGCGCCAGCCCTGGACCAGCGTGGTGCCCGGCGCAATAGCGCGGCTCAGGCGTTGGCTGAGTAGCACCAGCGCTAAACAACACAGCATCTGGATCAACGCAAGCATAGCGGCCCGGGCGGGATCGTAATCAAAGTTCAGCGCCTGATAGATAGCCAACTCAATGGTAGTGGCCTGCGGCCCGCCACCCAGCGACAAAACGGTGGCAAAGCTGGCGAAGCACAGCATAAAGATGAGCGCCGCGACGGGAAGGATTTGACGGCGTAACCATGGCCATTCGACAAAGCGGAAGAAATGCCAGCCGCGGATACCCAACTGAGCGGCTAACTGTCGCTGTTCGCCGGGAATATTTTCCAGCGACTGCAACAGCAGACGGCTGGCCATCGGCAGATTGAAAAAAACGTGCGCCAGCAGGATGCCCTGCAAACCGTACGGCGAAAACGTCCACTCCAGCCCGAATGTCTGCCAGAGCGAGGCTAACCAACCCTGACGGCCATACACGCTCAGGATGCCAAAGACCGCGACCAACACCGGCAGGATTAGCGTCATCGCGCACAGGCGTAGCAGCGCCAGACGTCCAGGGAAACGGCGGCGATAAAGTGCTCTGGCAAGGAAAATTGCCGGGACAACCGACAACACTGCGGATAAAAAAGCCTGCCAGAAAGAAAAACGCACCACGTGCCACAGGTAGTCGTCTCGCCACAGCGAGAGCCAGTCACCTTGTGGGGCGTTAAACCATAGCGCCAGGAACGCGGCCAGGGCAACTGCCACCATCAGCGTGGCGGCAGAAAGCCCGGGAACCAGCCAGCCGGGAATTAACGGCTGACGGCGCGTTGCCATTCGCTGATCCATGTCTGACGCTGGGCCGCAACCTGCTGCGGGGTAAATTCCAGCGCGGTGGCCGGTTTATTCAGTTGCTCAAATCCTGATGGAAGAGCAACCTGCGTCACCGGATACATCCAGTTGCCGGTCGGAATGGCATTCTGGAATGCCGGTGACACCATAAATTTCAGGAATTTCTCAGCCAGTTCCGGCTGCTTGCTGGCCGCGGTGCGGGCGGCAACTTCCACCTGCAAATAGTGACCTTCACTAAAGTTGGCGGCGGCGTAGTTATCTTTTTTCTCGTCAATGATGTGATAAGCCGGAGAGGTGGTGTAGCTCAGTACCAGATCGCTTTCACCTTTCAGGAACAGGCCGTAGGCTTCGCTCCAGCCCTTGGTGACGGTGACGGTTTTGGCCGCCAGTTTCTGCCACGCCTCCGGCGCTTTGTCGCCATAAACTTTCTGCATCCATAACAGCAGGCCCAGCCCTGGCGTGCTGGTGCGTGGATCCTGATAAATGACGCGCCATTTTTGGCTGCTCTCTACCAATTCCTTCAGGCTCTTTGGCGGATTTTTCAGCTTGTTTTTATCATAGACAAAAGCGAAGTAGCCGTAATCAAACGGAACAAAGGTGTCATTTTTCCAGCCGCCGGGCACGTCAACGGCGTCGTTTGCGACCCCGCTTTTGGCGAACAGTTTGGTTTGCGTGGCGGCATCCAGCAGGTTGTTATCCAGTCCCAGTACGACGTCGGCTTTGCTGTTTTTTCCTTCCATGCGCAGGCGGTTAAGCAGCGAGACGCCATCTTCCAGCGCGACCAGCTTCAGTTCGCAGTTGCAGTCAGCTTCAAAGGCCTTTTTGATTGTCGGGCCAGGGCCCCAGTCCGCGGCGAACGAATCGTAGGTATAGACGGTCAGTATCGGTTTGGCGAAGGCGGGCGCTGCGCACAGCAGTAAAAGCGGAAGACATTTTTTAAACACTTTGCACCTCAAGAGTTGGGTGGCAAAGGACTTGAGATAAGCCTCAAATCCCTTCGCCGGCATTATCCGGATCAGGTTCGACGGGTATCTCTCAGCCAGCATATTGCATAGCACCCCGTTGAGAACGGCGTTAGTGTAGTGATTTTGTTGCCGGGCAGCAATTAAGAGCTGGCTCTTATGGATCCGGCGGCGCAAACCATGCCGATTTAAAATCAAACCAGCCGAGGGTATTCATGCGTAGCCCGCGCATACTGCGCTGGCCCTGAATGATCAGCCAGTGGTGGATCAACGGCACAATGGCCTTTGTGGCGAGCAACTGTTGGCACCATGCCGCCAGGCTCATTTCACCGGTTCGCCAACGGGCCGCATCGTTTTCCCAGTCACGCGAGATACAGTTTTGCAGTAATGGGACTTCGCAGAGATGCGCGAACAATGAGAAACCCAGCGGGAGAGTAAAGTTGGCGCTGTTGAGCCAGATATCACTGACTATTTCACCTGCATGCCACTGATCGTAGTCGATCTCCTGAATATTTAACTGTACCTGATGTTCCGCCAGCAGCGTTTTCATGATCTGCGCGATAATTCGGTGTTCGATGTGATCGCGATAGTAAGTGAGCGTTAGCGTTTCCAGCCCGGCCGGTTTTTCGCCATGTCCGGGTTTGGCGTGGTGCCAGCGGGGGAGTAACCCATAGGCGGGAAACCACAGTCGTTGGTACTGTTCGTCGGCGTGACAGATTAAATTTGTCGGTGAAAGAACGCGGCTTGCCCACTCGCGAACCTCCTGGTTCGCGCCACGATGGGTTCGCGCATCAAACAACAGGTAATAGCAGCCTTCTTCGAGGCGGCTTTCGATCGCTTTTTCATCTTCCGTGGGACCTTTTAGCGTCAAGCCGCCGCCCGGCTCTTCGCCGATGTCAGGTAATACCCAAACGTTAACTTCATCGATCAGCGCCCGGTAGCCGAAGTAATCATCAAATGCGCGAATTTTTAGTTGGTTATTAGTATTGCGCATCACGGCATATGGGCCGGTGCCAATCGGATGGCTGGAGAAGTTACTTAGCGTTTCCCATTCTCGTGGCAGGATCATGGCGGGGACTTGCCCCAGTAGCCAGGGAAGCCAGCGGTCCGGTTGGGCAAGATGGATATCCAGCGTCCAGGCGGTGGGGGAGACGATTTGCGTAATGTGCGAGTACAACGGCAGCGTGTTGATACGCTGTAGCGAGGTAATGACATCCTCCATTTCCAGCTCGCGGCCATGGTGGAAATGGATCCCCGGGCGCAGGAAGAATCGCCAGTGTAAAGGCGAAATCTGTTGCCAATGATGGGCTATGTCGGCTTCCAGTTCCCCATTTTCCTCATTTACCAGAATTAAGGAACTGAAGATTTGCCGGGCAATATGGGTTTCGGAGCGGCGTAACGCCGTGCCGGGGAGCAGATTGCGCATAGGACGATAATAGAGGACGCGCATGATGTGCCGCCCCTGGCGAAAACTGCGTCCCAGGTGGGAAACCAGCATTTGTCTGACGGCCGTTTTATCACCGACCAGTTGTACCAGTTGATCGATACGATCCTGTTCCAGCAGGTCTTCTGCTCGCTGCTGCTGGAGCGCCAGCCCGGTATAGAGGAATGTCAGGCGCGAGCGTTTACCCCGCCCAACTTCGGCTTCCCACGTTAACCAGCCGCGATCCTGCATGGTATTAAGCAGGGTGCGCATATGACGGCGCGAGCAGCTCAGCAGCTCCGCCAGTTCGTTCAGCGTCGTGTCTTGCGTTTTGCCGTCACAGCATTGCCACAGACGGATGAACTGTTGTTGCAAACGACCAGAAGACATAAAAGGGGAACTCCTGCGGAAAACTCAGCAATTTTATTATCCCTATATTAAGCCAATAATAGATTCCGATGAAGCGATGAGACAACGAAGGGGTCATCTATGCGTCAGTTCTGGTTGAAGTACTTTACTGCGACGGAAAAATCGTCCTGGTTGGCTTGCCTGAGCGCACCGCAGCGCTTAAAGATGCTTGAAGAACTGATGCAGTGGGAGGTGACAGCCTGACCTCCGAATTGCGAGTTGCAGACATCATGTGTGACTGAGTATTGGTGTTAATCGCCGCGCCAGCAGGTATTATCTGCTGGCTTTTTTCGTTTCAGCTGCGCTTAAAAGGAAAGATATGCTCTGGATTATGACCATGGGACGGCGCCTCAACGGCGTTTACGCGGCATTTATGCTGGTCGCTTTTATGATGGGCGTGGCCGGGGCGTTGCAGGCTCCCACGCTGAGCCTGTTTCTGAGCCGTGAAGTCGGGGCGCAGCCATTTTGGGTCGGGCTGTTTTACACCGTCAACGCCATTGCCGGGATCGGAGTCAGCCTTGGTCTGGCGAAACGATCCGACAGTCAGGGCGATCGGCGCAAACTGATCATGTTCTGTTGTCTGATGGCAATCGGCAACGCGCTGTTGTTTGCCTTTAATCGCCACTATCTCACTCTGATCACCTGCGGTGTGCTGCTGGCTTCGCTGGCGAATACCGCCATGCCGCAGCTGTTTGCGCTGGCGCGGGAATATGCCGATAGTTCCGCGCGCGAAGTGGTGATGTTTAGCTCGGTGATGCGTGCGCAGCTTTCGCTGGCCTGGGTGATTGGGCCGCCGCTGGCCTTTATGCTGGCGCTGAATTACGGCTTCACGGCGATGTTTTCCATTGCCGCAGGCATTTTTGCTATTAGCCTCGTGCTAATCGCGCTGATACTGCCGTCTGTGGCGCGGGTGGAACAACCTGTCGATGTGCCGCTGGAACAGGCTGGCGGTTGGCAGGACAAAAATGTACGCATGCTGTTTATTGCCTCCACGCTGATGTGGACCTGCAACACCATGTACATCATCGATATGCCGCTGTGGATCAGCCTTGAACTGGGTTTACCGGACAAGCTGGCCGGGATCCTGATGGGCACCGCGGCCGGGCTGGAAATTCCGGCGATGATTCTGGCGGGCTACTATGTGAAACGCTTTGGCAAGCGGCGCATGATGATTGCGGCCGTAGCGGCGGGCGTACTGTTTTATCTCGGTTTGATCTTCTTTCACAGCCGCACGGCGCTGCTGGTTCTGCAACTGTTTAACGCAGTGTTTATCGGCATTATCGCCGGAATAGGAATGCTGTGGTTTCAGGATCTGATGCCGGGGCGCGCGGGTTCTGCGACCACATTGTTTACCAACAGTATTTCAACGGGCGTGATTCTGGCCGGAGTGATTCAGGGGGCGGTTGCCCAAAGCTACGGGCATTTTGCCGTTTACTGGGTGATTGCGGCGATTTCGGTGGTCACGCTGTGGATGACCGGGCGGGTGAAGGATGTTTAGTCCGGTGCAGTCCCGGCGTCGCTGTGTTCGACCGGACGACATTTCGTATTCGCTTTTGTCGTTTTTGTAGGCCGGATAAGGCGTTTACGCCGCCATCCGGCAACCTGTCCTTACGGCCTGATCGCGTTACGCTTATCAGGCCAATCCCTCTTTTTTTCATCTTGCACGTAAATGCAATGTTGATCACATAACGATCATTTTCCTCTTCCTGGATCTTCTTTTTTCTACTGTTACGCGTATACAGTTACGCGTAACAGTTATTAAAAAAGGAGTTTTTTTTATGAAAAACCTATTCGACCTGACTGGTAAACGCGCGCTGATTACCGGTTCCGCTCAGGGCATTGGTAACCTGCTGGCCAACGGTCTGGCGGCGCACGGTGCTGAGATTGTGATTAACGATATTACCCAGCAGCGCGCTCAGGCGGCGGCGGACAAACTGGTGGCCGAAGGCTATCGCGCCGTTGGCTATGGATTTGATGTCACCAACGGGGAAGAGGTGGCGCGCGCCATCGCGCAAATCGAAAAGGAAGTTGGGGCCATTGATGTTTTAATTAACAACGCCGGAATTCAGCGTCGTTATCCCTTCACCGAATTCCCGGAGGCTGAATGGGACAAAGTGATTGATGTAAACCAGAAATCGGTCTTTCTGGTGTCGCAGCAGGTTTCCCGCTACATGGTGCAACGCCGCCGCGGGAAGATTATTAATATCTGCTCAATGCAAAGCGAATTAGGTCGTAAAACCATTACCCCATACGCGGCGTCAAAAGGCGCGGTCAAAATGTTAACCCGTGGCATGTGCGTGGAACTGGCGGAATACAATATTCAGGTCAACGGTATTGCGCCCGGTTATTTCGCCACCGACATGACCACCGCGCTGGTTAACGATGAGGCATTCTCCGCCTGGCTGTTCCAGCGCACGCCCGCCGCCCGCTGGGGTAAACCGGAAGAGTTGATCGGCGCGGCGGTTTATCTTGCCGCGCCGGCCTCTGACTTTGTTAATGGACATCTTCTGTTTGTGGACGGCGGCATGCTGGCCGCGGTCTGATCAATAATGGGCCGCTACGCGCGGCCTGACAGATAAAACAATAATCCAAGGAGTGAGTATGAATATGCTCGCAAAACTGCCGGCGCGTCGCTGGTGGTATTTAATGCCGATTATTTTTATTACCTACAGCTTAGCTTATCTCGACCGCGCCAATTACGGCTTTGCCGCTGCCGCCGGTATTGAACATGATTTAGGAATTACTCAGGGAACCGCATCGTTAATTGGCGCGCTGTTCTTCCTGGGCTATTTCTTCTTCCAGGTGCCGGGTGCGATGTACGCCGTTAAGCATAGCGTGCGCAAAATGATTTTTTACAGCCTGATCCTTTGGGGGCTTTGTGCCGCGGCGACCGGCTTTGTAAGCAATATCCCAACGCTGATGGCGATCCGCTTTATTCTCGGCATCGTCGAAGCAGCGGTGATGCCCGCTATGCTGATTTATATCAGCAACTGGTTTACCAAAACTGAACGCTCGCGCGCCAACACCTTTTTAATTCTCGGCAACCCGGTCACAGTGCTGTGGATGTCGATAGTCTCCGGCTACCTGATTGAAGCCTGGGGCTGGCGCGAAATGTTTATTATCGAAGGTATCCCGGCGGTGCTCTGGGCGTTCTGCTGGGTGATTCTGGTACGCGACAAACCGGCGGATGCGGGCTGGTTGAGCGAGCAGGAGAAACAGGCATTACAGCAGGCGATGGATCGCGAGCAGCGCGACATCAAACCGATGCGTAACTACGGTGAAGCGATGCGTTCACGCAGCGTCATTATGCTTTGCGCGGTGCATGCGCTGTGGAGCATCGGGGTGTATGGCTTCATGATGTGGATGCCGTCAATCCTCAAAAATGCGGCACAGATGGACATCGTGGCGGTGGGCTGGCTGGCAGCGGTGCCGTATCTGGCGGCGATTTGCCTGATGCTGACCGTCTCCTGGCTGTCCGATAAGTTCCAGAACCGTAAACTGTTTATCTGGCCGCTGCTGTTGATTGCCGCCATCGCGTTCTTTGCCTCGTGGCTGTTGGGCAACCAGTCCTTCTGGCTCTCCTACGCGCTGCTGGTTGTGGCCGCTGCCTGTATGTATGCGCCTTACGGGCCGTTCTTTGCGCTGATCCCCGAACTGCTGCCGCGCAACGTCTCCGGCGTGTCGATGGGGATGATCAACAGTTTTGGCGCGTTAGGGGCATTCCTCGGCGCGTGGCTGGTGGGTTACCTCAACGGTGTGACCGGCGGGCCGGGCGTCTCCTACACCTTCATGGCGATTGCTCTGCTGGCGTCGGTGGTGCTGATGTACTGCGTTCGTGCGCAAAATGAAACCACGTCGCCGTCGGCTGAGATGGCTACGCGTTAAGGTTGAGCGAGGAGTGCAGTCGCTAACCGGCTGTGATAAGGTTCTCTGCGAGCATAATGGGCTGTTGGTCGTAGAGAACCTCATGAAAAACAATCGGATGACATTACAGGATATCGCTAATCTGGCCGGGCTGAATAAGATGACGGTCAGCCGTTATCTGCGTGACCCGAATCAGGTGTCGCAACGCAGCCGCGAATTGATTTCGAAAGTGATGGAAGAGAACAACTACATCCCCAACCGCGCCCCGGAAATTCTGCTCAACGCCCGCAGCAAAACCATTGGTGTGCTGATCCCCTCGTTTCGTAATCAGATCTTTGCCGATGTGCTGGCGGGGATTGAATCCGTCACCTCGGCCTGCCAGTACCAGACGCTGATCGCCAACTACGAATATGATGCCGAGCGTGAAGAACGCGAAGTGCTGAACCTGCTCTCTTACAATATCGACGGCCTGATCCTCACTGGAAAGCTGCATACCGAGCGGATGATCCAGTACGTGCGCGCCAGCGGCGTGCCGGTGGCAGAACTAATGGACATTAGCGGCCAGTATCTTGATATTCAGGTTGGGTTTGATAACGAAAAAGCCGCGTTTGAAATGACGCAGGCTTTTATCGACAGCGGCAAACGCAGCATTGCTTTCTTTGGCTCGATGGATGACCCCCGCGACCTTAGCCGTTTTCGCGGCACCGAGAAAGCGCTGGCGGCGCAGGGGCTGGAAGCGTACCACCTGGCGCCAAAAACCATTTCGTCGGTGGCGCTGGGCCGCAAGATGTTCCAGCAGGCGATGGCGGAAAAACCGGATATTGACGCTATTTTCTGTACCAACGATGACCTGGCGGTTGGCGCGCTGCTGGAGTGTCAGGCACAGCAGTACGATGTGCCGGGAAAAATGGCGATTGCCGGTTTCCACGGGCTGGAAATAGGGCGCGCACGGCTGCAAAAAATTGCCAGCGTGATTACGCCACGCTTTGAGATTGGCAAAACGGCAGCGGATATTCTGATTAAGCGTTTGAACGGGAAAGATGCGCCGGGCAGCGTCAATCTTGGCTACCAAATCTATTACGGCGATACGCTTTAGGCGAAGAGAAAGGGCT
Source organism: Citrobacter sp. wls710 (assembly GCF_005281115.1). Lineage (NCBI taxonomy): Bacteria > Pseudomonadati > Pseudomonadota > Gammaproteobacteria > Enterobacterales > Enterobacteriaceae > Citrobacter > Citrobacter sp. wls710. Next base: position 87,085 of record NZ_SZXD01000030.1, on the reverse strand, counting down.
GGCCACCGTGTGGTGACCAGCGGGAGAGATTACTGCATAAACGCGGGCTGCTTGTCTTCGTACTCGGTGATGGCGGCTTCGTGCTGCAGCGTCAGCCCGATGCTGTCCAGACCGTTCAGCATGCAGTGGCGACGGAAGTCGTCGATCTTAAAGCTGTAGGACTTATCGCCCGCTTTCACTACCTGCGCGACCAGATCCACTTCAAATGTAATCCCCGGATTGGCTTTGACCAGGTTGAACAGCTCATCGACCTGTTCGTCGCTTAATTTCACCGGCAGCAGTTGGTTGTTGAAACTGTTGCCGTAGAAGATGTCGGCGAAGCTTGGCGCGATCACCACTTTAAAGCCGTAATCGGTCAGCGCCCATGGCGCATGTTCGCGTGAAGAGCCGCAGCCAAAGTTTTCCCGTGCCAGCAGAATTGAGGCACCTTTATATTCCGGAAAGTTCAGCACAAACTCTGGATTTGGCTGTTGACCCTTTTCGTCCAGGAAACGCCAGTCGTTAAACAGATGGGCGCCAAAACCGGTGCGCGTAACCTTCTGCAAAAACTGTTTCGGGATAATTGCATCGGTATCGACGTTGGCGGCATCCAGTGGGACAACCAGGCCGGTATGCTGGGTAAATTTCTCTGCCATGGTAGTTTCCTTATTTGATGCTGCGAATGTCGGCGAAGTGGCCGGTAACGGCGGCGGCGGCGGCCATCGCTGGGCTGACTAAATGCGTGCGACCACCGCGGCCCTGACGACCTTCAAAGTTACGGTTGCTGGTGGATGCGCAGCGCTCGCCTGGGTTCAGGCGGTCATTGTTCATGGCCAGACACATGGAACAGCCCGGTAAGCGCCATTCAAATCCTGCTTCGATAAAGATCTTGTCCAGACCTTCCGCTTCCGCCTGTGCTTTCACCGGACCAGAACCCGGTACCACCAGTGCCTGTACGCCCGGCGCGACTTTGCGGCCTTTGGCGATTTCCGCCGCAGCGCGTAAATCTTCAATGCGCGAGTTGGTGCAGGAACCGATAAACACTTTATCGATAGCCACTTCTGTTAACGGAATGCCCGGTTTCAGCCCCATATACGCCAGCGCTTTTTCTGCCGATGCGCGCTCAACGGGATCAGTAAATGACGCCGGATCGGGAATAGTATCGTTCACCGAGATCACTTGACCCGGATTCGTTCCCCAGGTCACCTGCGGCGCGATCTCTTCTGCTTGCAGGGTGACGACGGTATCAAACGTTGCGCCGTCGTCGGTTTGCAGCGTTTTCCAGTACTCAACCGCGTGGGCAAAATCCTCGCCCTTCGGTGCGTGTAAACGACCTTGCACATAGTTGAACGTGGTTTCATCCGGTGCGACCAGACCCGCTTTGGCCCCCATTTCAATGGCCATGTTACACAGGGTCATGCGGCCTTCCATGCTCAGCGCACGGATGGCTTCGCCGCAAAATTCAACCACGTGCCCGGTACCGCCCGCGCTGCCGGTTTTACCGATAATCGCCAGCACGATATCTTTCGCCGTGATGCCCGGCGCGGCTTTGCCGTTGACTTCAATCTTCATGGTTTTGGCGCGGCCCTGTTTCAGGGTTTGCGTTGCCAGCACGTGTTCAACTTCTGACGTGCCGATACCGAACGCCAGCGCGCCGAACGCGCCGTGGGTGGCGGTGTGGGAGTCGCCACAGACGATGGTCATTCCCGGCAAGGTCACGCCTTGCTCAGGCCCCATCACATGGACGATACCCTGGTACGGGTGGTTCAGGTCATACAGCTCAACGCCAAACTCGTTGCAGTTCTTAATCAGCTCCTGCATCTGGATACGCGCCATCTCGCCGGAGGCGTTGATGTCTTTGGTCTGCGTGGAGACGTTGTGGTCCATGGTGGCGAAGGTTTTACCCGGCTGGCGCACCTGACGGCCATGCGCGCGCAGACCATCAAACGCCTGCGGGGAGGTGACTTCATGCACCAGATGGCGGTCGATGTACAGCAGCGGGGTTTCGTTTTGCGCCTCAAAGACAACGTGCGCATCAAACAATTTTTCGTATAACGTTTTGGCCATGATTACACCCCTTCTGCGACGTAACGGGCAATGATGTCGCCCATTTCATCGGTACCGACTGCGGCAGCGCCACGGGCCAAATCACCAGTGCGAATGCCTTCTTCTAATGCGCGGTTAATGGCGCTCTCAATTGCGGTTGCCGCATCGTTGGCATCCAGGCTGTAGCGCAGCAGCAGCGCCAGCGACAGGATCTGGGCGATAGGGTTAGCAATGTTTTTCCCAGCGATATCCGGGGCGGAGCCGCCAGCAGGCTCGTACAGACCAAAACCCTGCTCGTTCAGGCTGGCGGACGGCAGCATGCCCATGGAGCCGGTGATCATCGCACACTCATCGGAGAGGATGTCGCCGAACAGGTTAGAGCACAGCACGACGTCAAACTGCGACGGGTCTTTAATCAACTGCATGGTGGCGTTGTCGATGTACATATGCGCCAGTTCAACGTCCGCATACTCTTTACCAATTTCACTAACGATTTCACGCCACAGAATGGAAGACTGCAGTACGTTAGATTTATCAATCGAGGTCACTTTGTGACGACGTTTGCGCGCGGATTCAAACGCGATACGGGCAATACGTTCGATCTCGAAACGGTGATATACCTCGGTATCAAAGGCTTTTTCATGCTGGCCGCTGCCTTCGCGGCCTTTTGGCTGACCGAAGTAGATCCCACCGGTCAGTTCTCGCACGCACAGGATGTCGAAACCGTTAGCGGCGATATCGGCACGCAGCGGGCAAAACGCTTCCAGCCCCTGGTACAGCTTTGCCGGGCGCAGGTTGCTGAATAATTTGAAATGCTTACGCAATGGCAGCAGCGCACCGCGTTCAGGCTGCTGGTTTGGCGGCAGGTTTTCCCATTTCGGGCCGCCAACGGAGCCAAACAGAATGGCGTCAGCTTGCTCACAGCCTTCAACTGTTGCCGGTGGCAGCGGCTGACCGTGATTATCGATGGCGGCGCCACCCACATCGTAGTGGCTGGTGGTAATGCGCAGGTTAAAACGGTGGCGAATTGCGTCCAGTACTTTCAAGGCTTGCGCCATCACTTCCGGGCCAATACCGTCACCCGGCAAAACAGCAATATGGTAATTCTTCGACATCACACGGTTTCCTTGTTGTTTTCGTTGTTCTGAGCTTTGCGTTGCAATTCTTTTTCGACTTCTTCGGCGCGCCAGATATTGTTCAGCACATGCACCATCGCTTTAGCGGAAGACTCGACGATATCTGTTGCCAGACCGACGCCGTGGAAGCGGCGACCGTTATAGTTGGCGACGATATCCACCTGACCCAGCGCATCTTTACCGTGCCCCTTGGCGGTCAGGCTGTATTTCACCAGTTCGATGTTGTATTCCGTCACGCGGTTAATGGCCTGATAAATGGCATCGACCGGGCCGTTACCGTTCGCCGCTTCGGCTTTGACGTCTTCACCACAGGCCAGCTTGACGGAGGCCGTGGCAATATCATTAGAACCAGACTGTACGCTGAAATAGTCCAGACGGAAGTGTTCTGGTTCTTCCTGCTGTTTGTTAATAAAAGCCAGCGCTTCCAGGTCGTAATCGAATACCTGACCTTTTTTATCTGCCAGTTTCAGGAAAGCGTCATACAGGTTGTCCAGATTGTATTCATTTTCTTTATAGCCCATCTCGTCCATACGGTGTTTCACCGCGGCGCGTCCGGAACGGGAGGTCAGGTTCAACTGCACCTGATTCAAGCCGATGGATTCAGGCGTCATGATTTCGTAGTTTTCACGATTTTTCAGTACGCCGTCCTGATGGATGCCGGAGGAGTGCGCAAAGGCACCGCTACCGACAATCGCTTTGTTTGCCGGAATGGGCATGTTACAGATTTGGCTGACTAACTGGCTGGTACGCCAGATCTCCTGGTGATTAATGCGGGTCTGTACGTTCAGGATATCTTTGCGCACTTTGATCGCCATAATCACTTCTTCCAGTGAGCAGTTACCAGCGCGTTCGCCAATACCGTTCATCGCGCCTTCCACCTGACGCGCTCCGGCGTGAACGGCCGCCAGCGCGTTGCCGACGCCCAGACCTAAATCATCATGGGTGTGCACGGAGATGATGGCTTTATCGATATTTGGTACGCGTTCATACAGACCGGAAATGATTGCGCCAAATTCGAAAGGCATGGTGTAACCGACGGTATCGGGGATATTGATGGTTTTGGCACCCGCATTAATGGCGGCTTCTACCACGCGAGCCAGGTCTGCGATAGGAGTACGACCCGCGTCTTCGCAGGAGAATTCCACGTCATCCGTATAATTACGCGCTCGCTTAACCATATAGATAGCTCGCTCGATAACCTCATCCAGCGTGCTGCGTAATTTTGTTGCGATATGCATCGGCGAGGTGGCGATAAACGTATGAATGCGGAAAGCTTCAGCGACCTTCAGGGATTCAGCGGCAACATCGATATCTTTTTCAACGCAGCGCGCTAAGGCGCAAACGCGGCTGTTCTTAACCTGACGAGCAATGGTTTGAACCGACTCAAAGTCACCGGGTGAAGAAACCGGGAAACCCACTTCCATCACGTCAACGCCCATACGCTCGAGGGCCAGCGCAATCTGCAGTTTTTCTTTCACACTCAGGCTTGCCTGTAACGCCTGTTCTCCGTCGCGTAAGGTGGTATCGAAAATAATGACTTGCTGGCTCATGGTTTAGGTCCTTGGTCTTTAGGGCGCCTTGCTTCGAGCATAAAAAAACCCGCGCAACGGCGCGGGTTTCTGTCTTAACTGGAGCTGACTTAATGCTGAATGTCGTCCACCAGTCTACCGCGCAACGAAGATGCGTTTAGTAGTAGTAGACCGTTGAAACGAGCAATGTAAGTCATCAATTAAGCTCCAGGCGAATGCGATATGCTTTTAGTGGTACTGGATATGAACTTCGATGTCAACCCCATCCTCTGTAAATGCCCCTGTAGCAGAGGAAAGTTTAGGCAAAACTTAAGCGAATTGTGCTGAATTTTTTACCGTATATAAAATTAATCCGCTGATGCTTGTACATGTTTTTCATGATTAGACATATTTAAGCATATTTGTTTGCACTTACTGTAACCATCGGTTGAAGTAGTTGACCTGTTTGAGATTTTATATCTGTATGATTTACCTGTTTTTATACTAATTTTGAATAGATAGGAAGAGAGCAAAAGCTCATAATTGATAAATTAATGTTAACTTTTAATGTATTAATAATATAAACATTTAATTAAAACTTAAATATACATTCATAATATGTATGATTGTGTATTCGCCGTGCTTATGGTTATATTGTTTTTGAAATTTAAACATATGAATCATCGTGCAGTGACCTCTGCCACACTGCGCTCGCATTGCTCTTTTGTTCATTTAGGTTTGTACCTTTATGTTTTCCTAATTTTAATGTTTTTCCTTTTTCTCATTTTATATGCATGGTAAATCATATTAACGGAGGTTATTTCTTCACTCCGTCTGGAAAAAGGGAGTTTAGAGTGACAGTGGAGTTAACTATGCCAGAAGTAAAAATAATAGATAAACCCAATCTTTTAGAGCCAGGAAAACCGCAGCTTCGCATGGTTGACCTTAATCTTTTAACTGTTTTTGATGCGGTGATGCAGGAACAGAATATTACCCGCGCAGCGCATACCTTAGGAATGTCGCAACCAGCAGTCAGTAATGCGGTAGCGCGCCTGAAGGTCATGTTTAATGATGAGCTTTTTGTTCGTTACGGCCGTGGGATCCAGCCGACAGCAAGAGCTTTCCAGCTATTTGGTTCCATTCGTCAGGCATTGCAATTAGTGCAAAACGAGCTGCCTGGATCGGGTTTTGAGCCAACCAGCAGCGAACGTGTATTCAATCTTTGCGTATGCAGCCCATTAGATAATATCCTGACATCATTGATTTATAATCGGGTTGAACAAGTCGCGCCAAACATTAATGTCGTATTTAAATCTTCACTCAATCAAAATACCGAGCATCAGTTGCGTTACCAGGAAACTGAGTTTGTTATTAGCTATGAAGAATTCCGCCGTCCAGAATTCTCAAGTATTCCGTTATTCAATGATGAAATGGTATTAGTCGCGAGCAAAAAGCATCCGCGCATTAGTGGTCCATTATTGGAAAGCGACCTTTATAATGAGCAGCACGCGGTGGTTTCGTTGGACCGCTTCGCATCTTTCAGTCAGCCGTGGTATGACACGCCGGATAAACAATCTTGCGTCGCTTACCAGGGCATGGCATTAATTAGCGTTCTTAATATTGTATCGCAAACGCATCTGGTTTCGATTGCGCCACGTTGGTTGGCAGAAGAGTTCGCAGATTCGTTAGAACTTCAGATATTGCCTTTACCTTTAAAATTGAATAGTCGGACATGTTATCTTTCCTGGCATGAAGCTGCTGGCCGGGATAAAGGACATCAATGGATGGAAGAGCTGTTGGTCTCCGTCTGTAAGCAATAGCATTCAGCAGAACAAATCGGTTAATGCAACCTGTTTGTTCTGCTTTTTTCTTTGTATATGAAATTTTATGCTGAAATCCACTTTTCAGGTTTAGCCAAAAGTGTAAAAAAATAGAGTAATAGCTGTAAGTACCCCTTTTTAAGCGATTATTTATCATATCATTTACTTATCCTGGTTTAATTCTCCATTAAATCGACGCTTTCCTCCGTTTTATTCTTATTTGCTCTGAGGCTACCCCTGCGGAGTCAATTGCCATGCGTCATCGTCAGCGGTTAATGTGTTGTTAAACCGTTTTTCATTATAAGAGTGAGGCAAGCCATGGAGATGTTGTCTGGAGCCGAGATGGTCGTCCGATCGCTCATCGATCAGGGTGTAAAGCAGGTATTCGGTTATCCCGGGGGGGCCGTCCTCGATATTTATGATGCGCTGCATACAGTCGGTGGTATTGATCATGTGCTGGTCCGCCATGAGCAGGCTGCGGTACACATGGCTGATGGCCTTGCGCGCGCTACGGGGGAGGTGGGCGTCGTATTAGTCACTTCAGGACCCGGCGCTACCAACGCGATTACCGGGATTGCAACGGCTTACATGGATTCCATTCCGCTGGTGATCCTCTCCGGACAGGTCGCAACGTCGCTGATTGGCTACGATGCCTTCCAGGAGTGCGACATGGTAGGCATATCCCGCCCGGTGGTGAAGCACAGTTTCCTGGTCAAACAAACGGAAGACATCCCACAGGTGCTAAAAAAAGCCTTCTGGCTGGCGGCAAGCGGTCGTCCCGGGCCTGTGGTGGTGGACTTGCCGAAGGATATTCTGAATCCAGCTAAGAAACTGCCTTATAGCTGGCCTGAGTCGGTGAGCATGCGTTCGTATAATCCGACGACGGCCGGACATAAAGGGCAGATAAAACGCGCTCTGCAGACGTTAGTCGCGGCTAAAAAACCGGTTGTGTACGTGGGGGGGGGCGCCGTTAATGCCGCCTGCCATGAGCAGTTAGGCCAGATCGCTGAAGCACTTAATCTGCCGGTTGTTTCCTCGCTAATGGGGTTAGGCGCGTTTCCGGCAACACATCGGCAGGCGCTTGGGATGCTGGGCATGCATGGAACTTACGAAGCAAACATGACCATGCATCATTCCGATGTGATCTTCGCCGTCGGCGTGCGCTTTGACGATCGAACGACCAATAACCTGGCAAAATATTGCCCAAATGCGACCGTGCTGCATATCGACATCGATCCGACCTCTATTTCGAAAACCGTCACTGCGGATATTCCGATTGTCGGCGATGCTCGTCTGGTACTTGATCAGATGCTCGAACTGCTGGATCAGGAGAAATCTCAGCAGCCGCTGGATGATAACCGTGACTGGTGGCAACAGATTGAACACTGGCGCGCCCGTCAGTGCCTGAAATATGACACGCAAAGTGAAAGCATTAAGCCACAGGCGGTGATTGAAACCATCTGGCGTCTGACGAAAGGGGATGCGTATGTCACCTCTGACGTTGGCCAGCATCAGATGTTTGCCGCACTCTACTACCCATTCGATAAACCACGCCGTTGGATTAACTCAGGCGGCCTCGGCACCATGGGATTTGGATTACCTGCGGCGTTAGGCGTGAAAATGGCGCTGCCGGATGAAACGGTAGTGTGTGTTACCGGGGATGGCAGTATTCAGATGAACATCCAGGAACTGTCTACGGCGCTGCAATATGAGTTGCCGGTACTGGTGCTCAACCTGAACAACCGTTATCTCGGCATGGTCAAGCAGTGGCAGGACATGATCTACTCCGGACGTCACTCACAATCTTATATGCAGTCGCTGCCCGATTTTGTGCGCCTTGCCGAGGCTTATGGGCATATTGGTATCCAAATTAACCATCCAGAAGAACTGGAAAGCAAACTGAGTGAAGCGCTGGAGCATGTGCGCAATCGTCGTCTGGTGTTTGTCGATGTCACCGTTGATGGCAGCGAGCATGTCTACCCGATGCAGATTCGTGGGGGCGGTATGGATGAAATGTGGTTAAGCAAAACGGAGAGGACCTGATTATGCGCCGGATATTATCGGTATTGCTGGAAAACGAGTCGGGTGCCTTGTCGCGTGTGATAGGCCTTTTCGCCCAGCGTGGATACAATATTGAAAGCCTGACCGTCGCCCCCACTGACGATCCAACCTTGTCGCGGATGACGATTCAGACGGTAGGGGATGAGAAAGTCCTGGAGCAGATCGAAAAGCAGCTACACAAACTGGTGGATGTTCTGCGCGTGAGCGAACTGGGGCAGGGTGCCCATGTTGAACGCGAGATCATGTTGGTGAAAATTCAGGCCAGCGGCTATGGTCGGGAAGAGGTGAAACGCAACACGGAGATTTTCCGCGGGCAAATCATCGACGTCACGCCGTCCATCTACACCGTACAGTTGGCGGGCACCAGTGATAAGCTGGATGCGTTCCTGGCAACATTACGGGAAGTTGCCAAAATTGTAGAGGTAGCTCGTTCCGGCGTGGTGGGGCTTTCTCGCGGCGATAAAATCATGCGCTAATAGTCGACTGTAGGCCTGACAAGCACAGCGTCATCAGGCATCCTCGTGGAGGTCATGCCGGATGGCGGTGTAAACGCCTTATCCGGCCTACAGGTAACGTACCCGTTTTCGCTGATGCTTCCTGTTGCGCTTTTTTTTTGCGAAATCAGCAGTAACCAGAGACAAAAGCGGTTGCCGCAGTCATTATTCTGCGCTTAGATGTTAAGAAACTTAACCCATGCCATCACAAAGGTTATGGTTTGTACATTTTACGCAAGGGGCAATTGTGAAACTGGATGAAATCGCTCGGTTGGCCGGCGTTTCGCGAACGACTGCAAGCTACGTTATTAATGGCAAAGCAAAGCAATATCGCGTAAGCGACAAAACGGTTGAAAAAGTCATGGCGGTGGTGCGTGAGCATAATTACCACCCGAATGCCGTGGCGGCCGGGCTGCGTGCTGGACGCACACGTTCTATCGGGCTGGTGATCCCGGATCTTGAAAACACAAGCTATACCCGGATCGCAAACTATCTGGAGCGCCAGGCGCGTCAGCGCGGGTATCAACTGTTGATTGCCTGCTCTGAAGATCAGCCAGATAACGAAATGCGCTGTATTGAGCATCTTTTACAGCGCCAGGTTGATGCCATCATTGTGTCGACTTCCTTGCCGCCAGAACATCCGTTCTATCAGCGCTGGGCAAACAGTTCATTCCCGATTGTGGCGCTGGACCGTGCGCTGGATCGCGAACATTTCACGAGCGTCGTGGGCGCGGACCAGGATGATGCGGAAATGCTGGCGCAGGAGTTACGTAAATTCCCTGCAGAAACCGTACTTTATCTGGGCGCGCTCCCTGAATTATCTGTCAGCTTCCTGCGTGAGCAGGGCTTCCGTACCGCGTGGAAAGATGATCCGCGTGAGGTGCATTTCCTCTACGCCAACAGCTATGAACGCGAAGCGGCAGCGCAGCTGTTTGATAAATGGCTGGAAACGCATCCAATGCCTCAGGCGCTGTTTACCACGTCGTTTGCTCTGTTGCAGGGGGTGATGGATGTGACCCTGCGTCGCGATGGGCAGTTGCCGTCTGATTTGGCGATAGCGACTTTTGGCGATCACGAACTGCTCGACTTCCTGCAGTGTCCGGTTCTTGCGGTGGCGCAACGCCATCGTGATGTAGCGGAACGCGTGCTGGAGATTGTGCTGGCAAGTCTGGATGAGCCGCGTAAACCCAAACCAGGATTAACGCGTATACGGCGTAATCTGTACCGTCGCGGTATTCTGAGCCGTAACTAAGTTGCCTCATTTGATGACGTCAACGGCATAAGCCTCTGACGTCATCAAATATTCTATTCTCAGAAATAACCTCATTATAATTAAGAATATTCTTTAGAATTATCTGAAATTGATTCTTGAAATATGCCGAATTAAAAATGCAACTCGCCATTTTTGGGTTATTGAAGCGTAAAGATGCGTTACGGTTGTATTATTTTGTTACATGCTTGTGGGGATTTGCCGAATTAACAAACACTTTGCTGCCCTATGGCGACAACCTCACGCTGACCTCGCTCCTGCACGGCATACAGACTGATTAACTGGTACTGTTATCTCGCTGCATATTGTCCTAAAATGCCGCTCGCGTCGCAAACTGACACTTTATATTTTCTTTGGATGATATTCAGTTGTTTTAAACAATCATGAGTTGTTGGATTTTTTTCTTACAAATATTCATGACGTTAATTTGCTTCGTTTGCTGTACGGAATTTGTTCAACGCTGATATTAGCCGTAAACAATGTGTTTTTTGCTCCGCTTAGCGCCGTGACTTGCTTGACAAGGTTTTCCTCCGCTCCGTAAACTCCTTTAAGTGGGATTTTGTGGGATAAAGTGGTAATCGGGGGTGAGGCTGGCATGTTCCGGGGAGCAACGTTAGTTAATCTCGACAGTAAAGGGCGCTTATCGGTGCCCACCCGTTATCGGGATCAACTGCTCGAGTGCGCTACCGGTCAAATGGTTTGCACCATTGACATCCATCACCCGTGCCTGCTGCTGTACCCCCTGCCTGAATGGGAAATTATCGAGCAGAAGTTATCGCGTCTGTCGAGCATGAATCCAGTTGAGCGTCGTGTACAGCGCCTGTTGTTGGGGCATGCCAGCGAATGTCAGATGGATAGCGCTGGCCGATTATTGATAGCGCCCATTCTGCGACAACATGCGGGGCTAACGAAAGAAGTGATGCTGGTTGGGCAGTTCAATAAGTTTGAGCTGTGGGATGAAACGACCTGGTATCAACAGGTCAAGGAAGATATCGACGCTGAGCAGTCTGTTACCGGCGCGCTGTCGGAACGATTGCAGGATTTGTCTCTATAAAATGATGGAAAATTATAAACATACAACGGTGTTGCTGGATGAGGCCGTCAACGGCCTGAATATTCGTCCAGACGGCATCTACATTGACGGGACATTTGGTCGCGGTGGTCATTCACGTCTGATCCTCTCCCAGCTTGGCGAAGAGGGACGTTTACTGGCTATCGATCGCGATCCGCAGGCTATTGCCGTTGCACAGACGATTACCGATCCCCGTTTCTCCATCGTCCATGGACCTTTCTCTGCACTGGCTGACTATGTCGCCGAGCGTGGGCTTACCGGTAAGATCGACGGGATTCTTCTCGATCTTGGCGTGTCTTCACCGCAGCTTGATGACGCGGAGCGCGGTTTTTCGTTTATGCGTGATGGTCCGTTGGATATGCGTATGGATCCAACACGCGGTCAGTCCGCGGCCGAATGGCTGCAAACCGCCGATGAAGCGGATATTGCCTGGGTGATTAAAACCTTTGGCGAGGAGCGCTTTGGTAAACGTATTGCTCGCGCCATCGTAGAGCGCAATCGCATCGAACCGATGACCCGCACCAAAGAGCTGGCGGAAGTGATTGCGGCGGCAATGCCGGTGAAAGACAAATTCAAACATCCCGCGACCCGTACCTTCCAGGCGGTGCGCATCTGGGTGAACAGTGAACTGGAGGAGATAGAGCAGGCGCTAAAAAGCTCGCTCAGCGTGCTGGCACCAGGTGGTCGCCTTTCGATTATCAGTTTCCATTCGCTTGAAGACCGCATTGTGAAACGCTTTATGCGCGAACAAAGCCGTGGTCCTCAGGTTCCGGCTGGAATACCGATGACGGAAGCGCAGATCAAAAAGCTGGGCGGCCGTGAGTTAAGAGCACTAGGCAAGATGATGCCGGGTGAAGAAGAGGTAGCTGAAAATCCTCGTGCCCGTAGTTCAGTTCTGCGTATTGCAGAGAGGACGAACGCATGATCAGCAGAGTGACAGAAGCCCTCAGCAAAGTTAAAGGATCGATAGGAAGCAACGAGCGCCATGCCTTGCCTGGCGTGATCGGTGACGATCTTTTGCGGTATGGGAAGCTGCCACTCTGCCTGTTCATTTGCATTATTTTGACGGCGGTTACCGTCGTGACAACAGCCCACCATACGCGGTTACTGACCGCGCAGCGTGAGCAACTGGTTCTGGAGCGAGATGCGCTGGATATCGAATGGCGCAACTTGATCCTTGAGGAGAACGCGCTCGGCGACCATAGCCGTGTTGAACGGATCGCAACGGAAAAGCTGCAAATGCAGCATGTTGATCCCTCACAAGAAAATATCGTAGTACAAAAATAAGGATAAACGCGACGCATGAAAGCAGCGGCAAAAACGCACAAACCAAAACGCCAGGAAGAACAAGCCAACTTTGTCAGTTGGCGTTTTGCGTTACTGTGCGGCTGTATTTTGCTGGCATTAGGTTTCCTGCTGGGGCGCGTTGCCTGGCTGCAAATCATTGCGCCGGATATGCTGGTGCGTCAGGGTGACATGCGTTCCCTGCGCGTCCAGGAAGTCTCCACATCGCGCGGGATGATTACCGACCGTTCCGGTCGTCCGCTGGCGGTGAGCGTTCCGGTGAAAGCGATTTGGGCCGACCCGAAAGAGGTGCATGACGCAGGCGGCGTGAGCGTTGGTGAACGCTGGAGAGCGCTGTCGACTGCGCTGAATCTACCGCTCGACCAGCTGGCTTCCCGCATTAACGCCAACCCGAAAGGACGCTTTATCTATCTGGCGCGTCAGGTTAACCCTGACATGGCCGACTACATCAAAAAACTCAAGCTGCCGGGTATTCACCTGCGTGAAGAATCCCGTCGTTACTATCCTTCCGGAGAAGTGACCGCTCACCTCATTGGCTTTACTAACGTTGACAGCCAGGGGATTGAAGGCGTTGAGAAGAGCTTCGATAAGTGGCTCACCGGACAGCCGGGCGAACGTATCGTGCGTAAAGACCGCTATGGTCGCGTAATTGAAGATATTTCCTCTACTGACAGCCAGGCGGCGCATAACCTCGCGCTGAGTATTGATGAGCGTTTACAGGCGCTGGTCTACCGTGAACTGAATAATGCCGTCGCGTTCAACAAAGCGGAATCCGGCAGCGCCGTGCTGGTGGATGTCAACACCGGTGAAGTGCTGGCGATGGCCAACAGCCCGTCCTACAACCCCAATAATCTCTCCGGTACGCAAAAAGATGTCATGCGTAACCGTACCATTACCGACGTGTTTGAACCGGGTTCTACCGTCAAACCAATGGTGGTAATGACGGCGCTGCAGCGTGGAGTGGTACGCGAAAATACCGTACTTAATACGATTCCTTACCGAATTAATGGCCACGAAATCAAAGACGTGGCGCGTTATAGCGAATTGACCCTTACCGGGGTTTTGCAGAAGTCGAGTAACGTCGGTGTTTCTAAGCTGGCGTTAGCGATGCCGTCCTCAGCGTTAGTAGATACTTACTCACGTTTTGGGCTGGGAAAAGCGACCAATTTGGGGTTGGTCGGAGAACGCAGTGGCTTATATCCTCAAAAACAACGGTGGTCTGACATAGAGAGGGCCACCTTCTCTTTCGGCTATGGGCTAATGGTAACCCCGTTACAGTTAGCGCGAGTCTACGCAACGATCGGCAGCTATGGCGTTTATCGCCCGCTGTCGATTACCAAAGTTGACCCTCCTGTACCGGGCGAACGTATTTTCCCGGAAGCGACCGTTCGTACCGTGGTGCACATGATGGAAAGCGTGGCGCTGCCCGGTGGCGGCGGCGTGAAGGCGGCGATTAAAGGCTATCGCATCGCTATCAAAACCGGTACGGCGAAAAAAGTAGGGCCGGATGGTCGCTACATCAACAAATACATTGCTTATACCGCAGGCGTTGCGCCTGCGAGTCAGCCGCGCTTCGCGCTGGTTGTTGTTATCAACGATCCGCAGGCGGGTAAATACTACGGTGGCGCCGTTTCCGCGCCGGTCTTCGGTGCCATCATGGGCGGCGTATTGCGCACCATGAACATCGAGCCGGATGCGCTGGCAACGAGCGATAAAAGTGAATTTGTGAATAATCAAGGCGAGGCAACAGGTGGCAGATCGTAATTTGCGCGACCTTCTTGCTCCATGGGTGCCGGGTGCACCGGAGCGAGCACTGCGGGAGATGACGCTCGACAGCCGTGTGGCTGCATCGGGCGATCTCTTTGTAGCAGTATTGGGTCATCAGGCGGACGGGCGTCGGTATATCCCGCAGGCGATAGCGCAAGGTGTGGCTGCCATTATTGCAGAAGCAAAAGATGAAGCGACTGACGGTGAAATCCGTGAAATGCACGGCGTTCCGGTTATCTATCTCAGCCAGCTTAACGAACGTTTATCTGCACTGGCGGGCCGTTTTTACCACGAGCCTTCTGAAAAAATGCGTCTGGTCGGCGTGACCGGGACCAACGGTAAAACTACTACGACCCAATTGCTGGCGCAGTGGAGCCAACTGCTGGGTGAAACCAGCGCGGTTATGGGAACCGTTGGCAATGGCCTGTTGGGCAAAGTGATCCCGACGGAAAATACCACCGGTTCAGCCGTTGATGTCCAGCATGTGCTGGCGGGGCTGGTTGCGCAGGGCGCAACGGTTGGCGCGATGGAAGTTTCTTCCCACGGTCTGGTTCAGCATCGCGTTGCGGCGCTGAAGTTTGCCGCATCGGTATTTACTAACTTAAGCCGTGACCACCTCGACTACCACGGTGACATGGAACATTACGAAGCCGCGAAATGGCTGCTGTATTCCACGCACCATTGCGGTCAGGCCATCGTCAATGCGGATGATGAGGTTGGCCGTCGCTGGCTGGCGAAACTTCCGGATGCGGTTGCCGTTTCGATGGAAGACCACATCAACCCGAACTGTCATGGTCGCTGGTTAAAAGCGGTTGAGGTGACGTATCACGACAGCGGGGCAACGATTCGCTTTACCTCTTCATGGGGTGAGGGCGAAATAGAAAGTCGCCTGATGGGGGCGTTTAACGTCAGCAATCTGCTGCTGGCGCTGGCAACGCTGCTGGCGCTGGGTTATCCGTTAGCCGATTTACTGCAAACGGCGGCGCAATTACAGCCGGTTTGTGGGCGCATGGAAGTGTTCAGCGCGCCGGGTAAAACCACTGTTGTCGTTGATTATGCTCATACGCCGGATGCGCTGGAAAAAGCGCTGCAGGCGGCGCGTCTGCACTGTACTGGCAAACTGTGGTGCGTCTTTGGCTGCGGCGGCGATCGCGATAAAGGCAAACGTCCGCTGATGGGCGCGATTGCCGAACAATTTGCTGATGTTGTCGTGGTGACCGATGACAACCCACGTACCGAAGAGCCGCGCGCCATCATCAACGACATTCTGGCGGGGATGCTGGATGCCGGACAGGCGAGGGTGATGGAGGGTCGCGCAGAAGCAGTGACTAACGCCATCATGCAGGCGAAAGAAAACGACGTGGTGCTGGTGGCTGGTAAAGGTCACGAAGACTACCAGATCGTTGGCTCACAGCGCCTCGACTATTCTGACCGTGTCACGGCTGCGCGCCTGCTAGGGGTGATCGCATGATTAGCGTAACGCTCAGCCAGCTGGCGGAAATCCTCCGTGGCGAACTAAAAGGGGCCGATCTGACCCTCGATGCAGTGACAACCGATACGCGTCAAGTGACGCCGGGCTGCCTGTTTGTGGCGCTGAAAGGCGAACGTTTTGATGCCCACGATTTTGCCGATAAGGCGAAAGACGGGGGAGCAGGCGCGCTGTTAGTCAGCCGTCCGCTCAATATTGATTTACCGCAGGTTATTGTCAACGACACCCGTCTGGCGTTCGGTGAACTGGCCGCGTGGGTTCGCGCCCAGGTTCCGGCGCGCGTTGTCGCCCTGACCGGCTCATCCGGCAAAACGTCTGTTAAAGAGATGACCGCCGCGATTCTCAGCCAGTGCGGCAAAACGTTGTATACCGCAGGCAATCTGAACAACGACATCGGTGTACCGATGACGCTGTTGCGCTTAAACAATGATTACGACTATGCCGTGATTGAGCTCGGCGCCAATCATCAGGGCGAAATCGCCTGGACCGTTGGCCTGACGCGCCCGGAAGCGGCGCTGGTGAACAATCTTGCCGCCGCGCATCTGGAAGGTTTCGGCTCTCTGGCGGGCGTTGCGAAGGCTAAAGGTGAGATCTTTAGCGGTCTGTCGGCGAATGGTATCGCCATCATGAATGCTGATAACAACGACTGGCTGAACTGGCAGAGCATCATTGGCGATCGCAAAGTCTGGCGCTTCTCCCCGAATGCGGCCAACAGCGACTTTTCGGCGACCAACGTTCACGTGACTTCACACGGCACGGAGTTTTCATTGCAAACGCCAACCGGAAGCATTGATGTTCTGCTGCCGTTGCCGGGTCGTCACAACATAGCTAACGCCCTGGCGGCGGCTGCGCTCTCTATGGCGGTAGGCGCGACGCCTGAGGCGATCAAAGCGGGCCTGAAGGATCTGCAAGCGGTACCGGGGCGTCTGTTCCCGATTCAACTCGCAGAAAATCAGCTGCTGTTGGACGACTCCTACAACGCTAACGTTGGTTCGATGACCGCAGCGGTACAGGTGCTGTCCGAAATGCCGGGCTACCGCGTGCTGGTGGTGGGCGATATGGCAGAGCTTGGCGCGGAAAGCGAAGCATGTCACGTACAGGTAGGTGTTGCTGCGAAAACCGCGGGCATCGACCGTGTACTGAGTACAGGGAAACTGAGTCAGGCAATTAGCGGCGCCAGCGGCGTGGGCGAGCATTTTGCGGATAAAACCGCGCTGGTCGCGCATCTCAAGGCGCTGATTGCAGAACATCAGATCATGACGATTTTAGTGAAGGGTTCACGTAGTGCCGCCATGGAAGAGGTAGTACGCGCATTACAGGAGAATGGGACATGTTAGTTTGGCTGGCCGAACATTTGGTCAAATATTATTCCGGCTTTAACGTCTTTTCTTATCTGACGTTTCGCGCCATCGTCAGCCTGCTGACCGCGCTGTTCATCTCTTTGTGGATGGGCCCGCGCATGATCGCCCGCCTGCAAAAAATGTCCTTTGGACAGGTCGTACGTAACGACGGTCCGGAATCACACTTCAGTAAACGCGGTACGCCGACCATGGGCGGGATTATGATCCTCACCGCGATTGTTATCTCCGTGCTGCTGTGGGCATACCCGTCGAACCCGTACGTTTGGTGCGTGCTGGTGGTATTGGTCGGTTACGGCATCATCGGTTTTGTCGATGACTACCGCAAAGTGGTACGCAAAGACACCAAAGGCCTGATTGCGCGCTGGAAATATTTCTGGATGTCGGTGATTGCTCTGGGCGTAGCCTTTGCGCTGTATCTCGCGGGCAAAGATACCCCGGCGACGGAACTGGTCGTGCCGTTCTTCAAAGACGTGATGCCGCAACTGGGACTGTTCTACGTCCTGCTGGCGTACTTTGTGATTGTGGGGACTGGTAACGCGGTCAACCTCACCGATGGTCTGGATGGTCTGGCGATTATGCCGACCGTGTTCGTGGCTGCGGGTTTTGCGCTGGTGGCATGGGCGACCGGTAACATGAACTTTGCCAACTATCTGCACATTCCGTATTTACGCCATGCCGGTGAACTGGTGATCGTCTGTACGGCGATTGTCGGTGCAGGGTTAGGCTTCCTGTGGTTTAACACCTATCCGGCGCAGGTCTTCATGGGCGACGTCGGATCGCTGGCGCTGGGCGGCGCACTGGGCATTATTGCTGTGCTGCTGCGTCAGGAGTTCCTGCTGGTGATCATGGGCGGCGTATTTGTCGTAGAAACGCTGTCGGTCATTCTGCAGGTCGGTTCCTTTAAGTTGCGCGGACAGCGCATCTTCCGTATGGCGCCGATCCACCATCACTATGAACTGAAAGGCTGGCCGGAACCGCGCGTGATTGTGCGCTTCTGGATTATTTCGCTGATGCTGGTGCTGATTGGCCTGGCAACGCTGAAGGTACGTTAATCATGGCTGATTACCAGGGTAAAAAAGTCGTCATTATCGGTCTGGGTTTGACCGGGCTGTCCTGCGTGGATTTCTTCCTGGCGCGTGGCGTAACGCCGCGCGTGATGGATACCCGCGCGACGCCGCCGGGCCTGGATAAATTACCGGAAGCGGTTGAGCGTCATGTTGGCAGTCTGAATGATGACTGGCTGCTGGACGCCGATCTTATCGTCGCCAGCCCTGGTATTGCCCTGGCGCACCCTTCGCTGAGCGCTGCCGCCGATGCGGGGATTGAAATTGTCGGTGACATCGAGCTGTTCTGTCGCGAAGCGCAGGCGCCGATCGTTGCGATCACCGGTTCTAACGGTAAAAGCACCGTTACGACGTTGGTTGGCGAAATGGCGAAAGCGGCCGGTGTGAACGTGGGGGTGGGCGGTAACATTGGCCTGCCCGTGCTGATGCTGCTGGATGATGAGCGTGAGCTGTATGTTCTGGAACTGTCGAGCTTCCAACTGGAAACAACCTCCAGCTTACAGGCCGTAGCCGCCACTATTTTGAACGTCACCGAAGATCATATGGACAGGTATCCGTTTGGCTTGCAGCAGTATCGTGCGGCCAAACTGCGCGTTTATGAGAATGCGAAAGTCTGCGTGGTCAATGCGGATGATGCGCTGACCATGCCGGTTCGTGGTGCCGATGAGCGTTGCGTGAGCTTTGGCGTCAACATGGGTGACTATCATCTTAATCGTCAGCAGGGCGAAACCTGGCTGCGGGTGAAGGGTGAAAAAGTTCTGAACGTGAAAGAGATGACGCTTACCGGCCAGCATAACTATACCAACGCCCTGGCAGCGCTGGCGCTGGCTGATGCTGCGGGTCTGCCGCGGGCGTCGAGCCTGAAAGCGCTGACCACTTTTACCGGTCTGGCGCATCGTTTCCAGTTGGTACTGAATCATAATGGTGTGCGTTGGATCAACGATTCAAAAGCGACCAATGTCGGCAGTACCGAAGCGGCGCTGAATGGCCTGCACGTTGACGGTACGCTGCACCTGTTGTTGGGCGGCGACGGGAAATCCGCTGACTTTATGCCGCTGCAACGTTATCTGAACGGCGACAACATTCGTCTGTACTGCTTTGGCCGCGATGGCGCGCAGCTTGCCGCGCTGCGACCTGAGGTTGCGGAACAAACTGAAACCATGGAGCAGGCAATGCGTCTGCTCGCGCCGCGCGTGAAGCCCGGTGATATGGTGCTGCTGTCGCCCGCCTGTGCCAGCCTCGATCAGTTCAAGAATTTTGAGCAACGCGGTGACGTCTTTACGCGCCTGGCGAAGGAGTTGGGTTGATGCGTTTATCTCTCCCTCGTCTGAGAATGCCGCGCTTACCGGGACTGGGTATCCTGGCGTGGATCTTCGCGGCACTTAAAGGCTGGGTGATGGCTTCGCGCGATAAAGACGCGGACAGCCTAATCATGTATGACCGCATGCTGCTGTGGCTGACCTTTGGTCTGGCGGCAATTGGTTTCATCATGGTGACATCGGCATCGATGCCGGTAGGACAACGTCTGGCGGGCGACCCCTTCCTGTTTGCCAAACGCGACGCGCTGTACATCTTCCTGGCGTTCTGTTTGGCGATGGTCACGCTGCGTTTGCCGATGGAGTTCTGGCAGAAGTACAGCACCACGATGCTCATCGCCTCGATCATCATGCTGCTGATCGTGCTGGTGGTGGGGAGCTCCGTTAACGGGGCGTCGCGCTGGATTGCTCTGGGGCCGCTGCGTATTCAGCCTGCGGAATTTACCAAGCTGTCGCTGTTCTGTTATCTCGCCAATTACCTGGTACGCAAGGTGGATGAAGTGCGAAACAACCTGCGCGGCTTCCTGAAACCGATGGGCGTGATCCTGGTACTGGCCGTGCTGCTGCTGGCGCAGCCTGACCTCGGTACTGTGGTGGTGCTGTTTGTCACCACGCTGGCGATGCTGTTTCTTGCCGGCGCTAAATTATGGCAGTTCATTGCGATTATCGGCATGGGGATATCGGCGGTCGTGCTGCTGATCCTTGCCGAACCGTATCGTATTCGTCGCGTAACCTCTTTCTGGAATCCATGGGAAGATCCGTTCGGCAGCGGATACCAGCTGACGCAATCGCTAATGGCTTTTGGCCGCGGTGAGGTTTGGGGGCAGGGGTTAGGCAACTCAGTCCAAAAGCTGGAGTATTTACCGGAAGCGCACACCGACTTCATCTTCGCCATCATTGGGGAAGAGCTGGGTTATATCGGTGTGGTATTGGCACTTTTAATGGTATTCTTCGTCGCTTTTCGCGCGATGTCGATTGGCCGTAAAGCGCTGGAAATTGACCACCGTTTTTCAGGCTTTTTAGCCTGCTCCATCGGGATCTGGTTTAGCTTCCAGGCGCTGGTAAACGTCGGCGCGGCGGCAGGTATGCTGCCAACCAAAGGCCTGACGCTGCCGTTAATCAGTTATGGTGGTTCCAGTTTGTTGATAATGTCGACGGCCATCATGTTTTTGTTACGTATTGATTATGAAACGCGTCTGGAAAAAGCCCAGGCGTTTACACGAGGTGCACGATGAGTGGTCAACCGAAGCGGTTAATGGTGATGGCAGGCGGTACCGGCGGACATGTGTTCCCGGGGCTGGCGGTCGCGCACCATTTAATGGCCCAGGGCTGGCAGGTTCGTTGGCTGGGCACCGCCGATCGTATGGAAGCGGACTTAGTGCCGAAGCATGGCATTGAAATTGACTTTATTCGCATCTCCGGTCTGCGTGGCAAAGGCGTTAACGCACTACTTGCCGCACCCGTGCGTATTTTTAACGCCTGGCGTCAGGCGCGCGCCATCATGAAGCAATTCAAGCCTGATGTGGTGCTCGGCATGGGCGGCTACGTGTCAGGTCCTGGCGGTTTAGCTGCATGGTCATTAGGTATTCCGGTCGTACTGCATGAACAGAACGGCATTGCGGGATTAACCAATAAATGGCTGGCAAAGATTGCAACGAAGGTTATGCAGGCTTTCCCTGGCGCTTTCCCGAATGCGGACGTGGTCGGGAACCCAGTACGCACGGACGTTCTGGCGTTGCCATTACCCGAAGCGCGTCTGGCTGGACGTGAAGGCCCGGTTCGTGTGCTGGTGGTTGGTGGTTCTCAGGGCGCACGCGTCCTCAACCAGACGATGCCGCAGGTTGCCGCAAAGCTTGGCGAGGCGGTGACTATCTGGCACCAGAGCGGTAAGGGCGCGCAGCAGACCGTTGAACACGCTTATGCCGAGGCGGGACAACCGCAGCATAAGGTCACTGAGTTTATTGATGATATGGCCGCCGCTTATGCGTGGGCGGATGTTGTCGTGTGCCGTTCTGGCGCGCTGACGGTGAGTGAGATTGCCGCCGCAGGCTTGCCTGCGCTGTTTGTGCCGTTCCAGCACAAAGACAGACAGCAGTACTGGAATGCGTTGCCGCTGGAAAAAGCGGGCGCCGCCAAAATTTTAGAGCAACCACAGTTTACTGTGGACGCCGTCGCCAGCACCCTTGCCGGGTGGTCGCGAGAAACTTTATTAACCATGGCAGAACGTGCGCGCGCCGCATCCATACCGGATGCCACCGAACGCGTTGCAAATGAAGTGAGCCGGGCTGCCCGGGCGTAATTGTGGTGATGCCTTTTGCATCGCATGAACTAAGAAGTTAATGGCTAAAGAATGAATACACAACAACTGGCAAAACTGCGTTCCATCGTGCCCGAAATGCGTCGCGTTCGGCACATTCACTTTGTCGGCATCGGTGGTGCTGGTATGGGCGGTATTGCCGAAGTTTTGGCCAATGAAGGTTATCAGATCAGCGGTTCTGACTTAGCGCCAAATCCGGTGACGCAGCAGTTGACGAATCTCGGCGCCACGATTTTCTTCAACCATCGCCCTGAAAACGTGCGCGATGCGAGCGTGGTGGTGGTCTCCAGCGCTATTTCTGCGGATAACCCGGAAATTGTTGCGGCGCATGAAGCGCGTATTCCAGTGATCCGCCGTGCTGAGATGCTGGCGGAGTTAATGCGTTTTCGTCACGGCATCGCCATTGCCGGGACGCACGGTAAAACCACGACCACAGCGATGGTCTCCAGTATTTACGCGGAAGCGGGGCTGGATCCGACTTTTGTTAACGGTGGTCTGGTGAAGGCTGCTGGCGTCCATGCGCGCCTGGGTCATAGCCGTTATTTGATTGCCGAAGCGGACGAGAGCGACGCGTCGTTCCTGCATTTGCAGCCGATGGTGGCGATTGTCACCAATATCGAAGCCGACCATATGGATACCTACCATGGCGACTTCGAAAATTTAAAGCAGACGTTTATTAATTTCCTGCATAACTTGCCGTTTTATGGTCGTGCGGTGATGTGCGTTGACGATCCGGTGATCCGCGAACTGTTACCGCGAGTTGGCCGTCAAACCACAACCTATGGTTTCAGTGATGATGCCGATGTGCGCGTTGAGGATTACCAGCAGATCGGCCCGCAGGGGCACTTCACGCTGGTGCGTCAGGGGATGGCCGATCTACGCGTGACGTTAAACGCGCCGGGCCGCCACAATGCGCTGAACGCCGCGGCTGCGGTGGCTGTCGCAACGGAAGAAGGTATTGAAGACGACGCGATCCTGCGCGCGCTGGAAAGTTTCCAGGGTACCGGACGTCGTTTTGACTTCCTCGGCGAATTCCCACTTGAGCCGGTTAACGGTAAAGCCGGGACCGCGATGCTGGTTGATGATTACGGCCATCACCCAACGGAAGTGGACGCCACAATTAAAGCTGCACGCGCAGGCTGGCCGGACAAAAATCTGGTGATGCTGTTCCAGCCGCATCGGTATACGCGCACTCGCGATTTGTATGACGACTTTGCCAACGTGCTGACTCAGGTTGATACGCTGTTGATGCTGGATGTATACGCCGCGGGCGAAGCCGCCATTCCGGGCGCTGACAGCCGCTCGCTGTGCCGTACTATTCGTGGTCGCGGTAAGATCGATCCTATTCTGGTATCCGATCCGGCCCTGGTGGCAGAAATGTTGGCACCGGTATTAACCGGCAACGATCTGATTTTGGTGCAAGGCGCTGGAAATATCGGCAAAATTGCGCGTTCCTTAGCTGAAATCAAACTGAAGCCGCAAAATCCGGAGGAAGAACAACATGGCTGATAAAATCGCGGTCCTGTCAGGAGGTACCTCCGCAGAGCGAGAAGTGTCGCTGAATTCCGGCGCGGCCGTATTGGCAGGGTTACGCGAAGGTGGTGTCGATGCCCATCCGGTTGACCCGAAAGAGGTTGATGTCACTCTTCTGAAATCTATGGGTTTTCAGAAGGTGTTTATTGCGTTGCATGGTCGTGGCGGGGAAGATGGCACGTTGCAGGGCATGCTGGAGCAGATCGGCCTGCCGTATACCGGCAGCGGCGTCATGGCTTCCGCGATCTCAATGGACAAACTGCGCAGCAAGCTGCTGTGGCAGGGCGCAGGTTTACCCGTCGCGCCATGGGTTGCGTTGACCCGCGCTGAGTTCGAAAAAGGTCTTAGCAATGAGATAGTTGCAAAAATCTCTGCGTTAGGTTTGCCGCTGATTGTGAAGCCAAGCCGTGAAGGCTCCAGCGTAGGGATGTCAAAAGTTGAAGAAGAAAATGCTTTGCAGGGTGCATTAGCATTGGCTTTTCAGCATGATGAAGAAGTACTGATTGAAAAATGGCTCAGTGGCCCGGAATTTACCGTTGCGATACTCGGCGAAGAAATTTTACCGTCAATACGTATCCAACCCGCGGGAACCTTCTATGATTATGAGGCGAAGTATCTCTCTGATGAGACACAATATTTCTGCCCCGCAGGTCTGGAAGTCGAGCAAGAGGCCAGATTACAGGATTTAGTCCTGAAAGCGTGGACCGCCTTGGGCTGTAAAGGTTGGGGGCGCATTGACGTCATGCTGGACAGCGATGGCCAGTTTTATCTGCTGGAAGCCAATACCTCTCCGGGTATGACCAGCCACAGCCTGGTGCCGATGGCGGCGCGTCAGGCGGGTCTGAGCTTCTCGCAGTTGGTGGTAAGAATTCTGGAGTTGGCGGACTGATATGTCGCAGGCTGCGCTGAACACGCGAAACGGTGATGAAGAAGAAGTAAACTCCTCACGCCGCAATAATGGAACGCGTCTTGCAGGAATACTGTTCCTGCTGACAGTGCTGTGCACCGTGTTTGTCAGCGGCTGGGTAGTGTTGGGATGGATGGAAGATGCGCAGCGTTTGCCGTTGTCAAAACTGGTGTTAACCGGCGAACGGCATTACACGCGCAATGATGATATCCGTCAGTCAATTCTGGCGCTGGGCGCGCCGGGAACCTTTATGACGCAGGATGTAAACATCATCCAGAGTCAGATTGAACGCCTCCCGTGGATTAAACAGGCGAGCGTCAGAAAGCAATGGCCTGATGAATTGAAGATTCATCTGGTTGAATATGTGCCAATTGCGCGTTGGAATGACCAGCATATGGTGGATGCCGAAGGCAATACGTTCAGCGTCCCAACCGGTCGGGCCAATAAGCAGGTATTACCCATGTTGTACGGACCGGAAGGCAGCGCAAGTGAAGTGCTGCAAGGGTTCCGCGATATGGGGCAGGTGCTGGCTAAGGATAGATTCACCCTGAAGGAAGCGGCGATGACCGCGCGTCGTTCCTGGCAGTTGACGCTGAATAACGATATTAAGCTCAATCTGGGCAGGGGCGATACGATAAAACGTTTGGCTCGCTTTGTGGAACTCTACCCGGTTTTACAGCAGCAGGCGCAAACCGATGGCAAACGGATTAGCTACGTTGATTTGCGTTATGACTCAGGAGCGGCAGTAGGCTGGGTTCCCTTGCCTCCTGAGGAATCTAATCAGCAACAGAATCAGGCACAGGCAGAACAACAATGATCAAGGCGACGGACAGAAAACTGGTAGTTGGACTGGAGATTGGCACCGCGAAGGTAGCCGCTTTAGTAGGGGAAGTTCTGCCCGACGGTATGGTCAATATCATTGGCGTGGGCAGTTGCCCATCGCGAGGTATGGATAAAGGCGGGGTGAATGACCTTGAGTCAGTGGTGAAATGCGTACAGCGCGCCATTGACCAGGCTGAGCTGATGGCAGATTGCCAGATATCCTCGGTATATCTGGCGCTTTCCGGCAAACATATTAGCTGTCAGAATGAAATTGGTATGGTGCCCATTTCCGAAGAGGAAGTGACACAGGAAGATGTGGAAAACGTCGTACATACGGCAAAATCCGTACGCGTGCGCGATGAACATCGTGTTCTGCACGTTATTCCGCAGGAATACGCCATTGACTACCAGGAAGGTATTAAAAATCCGGTCGGTCTTTCCGGCGTACGCATGCAGGCAAAAGTGCATCTTATTACCTGTCATAACGACATGGCGAAGAATATTGTCAAAGCCGTTGAACGTTGTGGTCTGAAAGTTGACCAACTGATTTTCGCCGGACTGGCAGCCAGTTATTCCGTGTTGACGGAAGATGAACGTGAACTGGGTGTCTGCGTGGTAGATATTGGTGGTGGTACAATGGACATCGCCGTTTATACTGGCGGGGCGTTGCGCCATACCAAAGTGATCCCTTATGCAGGGAATGTGGTGACCAGCGATATCGCGTATGCCTTCGGTACGCCGCCGAGCGATGCCGAAGCCATCAAAGTTCGTCATGGCTGCGCGCTGGGCTCCATCGTCGGTAAAGACGAGAGCGTTGAGGTGCCAAGCGTGGGCGGCCGTCCGCCACGTAGCCTGCAGCGTCAGACTTTGGCAGAGGTCATTGAGCCGCGTTATACCGAGCTGCTCAACCTGGTCAACGAAGAAATTTTGCAATTACAAGAACAGCTTCGCCAGCAGGGTGTGAAACATCATCTGGCGGCGGGGATTGTGTTAACCGGTGGCGCAGCGCAAATTGAAGGTCTTGCGGCCTGCGCACAGCGCGTGTTCCATACGCAAGTCCGTATTGGCGCACCGCTGAATATTACCGGTCTGACGGATTATGCCCAGGAGCCGTACTATTCCACGGCGGTGGGGCTGCTTCACTACGGGAAAGAATCCCATTTAAGTGGTGAGGCTGAAGTTGAAAAACGCGTAACGGCGTCAGTTGGCTCGTGGATTAAACGACTCAATAGCTGGCTGCGAAAAGAGTTTTAATTTTTAAAGAGACCGACGCACATTAACGGTCTCAGGCGACAGGCACAACGGAGAGAGAAACTATGTTTGAACCTATGGAACTAACCAATGACGCGGTGATTAAAGTCATCGGCGTCGGCGGCGGCGGCGGTAATGCCGTTGAACACATGGTGCGCGAGCGCATCGAAGGTGTTGAATTCTTTGCGGTGAATACCGACGCTCAGGCGTTGCGTAAAACGGCGGTTGGACAGACCATTCAGATTGGTAGCGGCATCACCAAAGGTCTGGGCGCGGGTGCAAACCCGGAAGTCGGTCGTAATGCGGCAGACGAAGATCGTGAAGCTCTGCGTGCAGCGCTTGACGGCGCAGACATGGTGTTTATTGCAGCAGGTATGGGCGGCGGTACCGGAACCGGTGCAGCGCCAGTGGTTGCTGAAGTAGCAAAAGATTTAGGTATCCTGACCGTTGCTGTCGTGACTAAGCCTTTCAACTTTGAAGGCAAGAAGCGTATGGCATTCGCTGAGCAGGGTATCACCGAGCTGTCCAAACACGTGGACTCTCTGATCACTATCCCGAACGACAAACTGCTGAAAGTGCTGGGCCGTGGTATCTCCCTGCTGGATGCGTTTGGCGCAGCGAACGATGTGCTGAAAGGTGCAGTCCAGGGTATCGCTGAACTGATTACGCGTCCGGGCCTGATGAACGTCGACTTTGCAGACGTGCGCACCGTGATGTCCGAAATGGGCTACGCGATGATGGGCTCCGGCGTGGCAAGCGGTGAAGACCGTGCGGAAGAAGCGGCTGAAATGGCAATCTCTTCCCCGCTGCTGGAAGATATCGATCTGTCCGGCGCGCGCGGCGTGTTGGTCAACATTACTGCGGGCTTCGACCTGCGTCTGGATGAGTTCGAAACCGTCGGTAACACCATCCGTGCCTTTGCATCGGATAACGCGACCGTGGTTATCGGTACCTCTCTGGACCCGGATATGAACGACGAACTGCGCGTGACCGTTGTTGCCACTGGAATTGGTATGGACAAGCGTCCTGAAATCACTCTGGTAACCAACAAGCAGGTTCAGCAACCGGTAATGGATCGTTACCAGCAACACGGTATGGCGCCGTTGACGCAAGAGCAAAAACCGGTTGCGAAAGTGGTGAACGACAATACGCCGCAAACCACTAAAGAGCCGGATTATCTGGATATCCCTGCGTTCCTGCGTAAGCAAGCTGATTAAGAATTAGCTGGAATTTGGGAATTGTGGCTCTTTGTGCTAAACTGGCCCACCGAATGTATAGTACACTTCGGTTGGATAGGTAATTTGGCGAGATTATACGATGATCAAACAAAGGACTCTTAAACGTATCGTTCAGGCGACTGGCGTCGGTTTGCATACCGGCAAAAAAGTCACCCTGACATTACGCCCTGCGCCGGCCAACACCGGGGTCATCTATCGTCGCACCGACTTGAATCCTCCGGTAGATTTCCCGGCCGATGCCAAATCTGTGCGTGATACCATGCTCTGTACGTGTCTGGTCAATGAGCATGATGTACGGATTTCAACCGTTGAGCACCTTAACGCTGCTCTGGCGGGCTTAGGTATCGATAACATCGTTATTGAAGTTAACGCCCCGGAAATCCCGATCATGGATGGCAGTGCCGCTCCGTTCGTTTATCTGCTGCTTGATGCAGGTATTGAAGAACTGAGCAGCGCCAAAAAATTTGTTCGCATCAAAGAGACCGTTCGTGTCGAAGATGGCGATAAGTGGGCTGAGTTTAAGCCGTATAATGGTTTTACGTTGGATTTCACCATCGACTTTAACCATCCGGCAATCGACTCCAGCACGCAGCGCTACGCGATGAACTTTTCTGCGGATGCGTTCATGCGCCAGATCAGCCGCGCGCGTACTTTCGGCTTCATGCGTGATATCGAATATCTGCAGTCCCGCGGCCTGTGCCTGGGCGGCAGCTTCGATTGTGCCATCGTTGTTGACGATTATCGCGTATTGAACGAAGACGGCCTGCGTTTTGAAGACGAATTCGTTCGTCACAAAATGCTCGACGCGATTGGTGACTTGTTCATGTGTGGTCACAACATTATTGGTGCATTCACCGCGTATAAATCCGGTCATGCATTGAATAACAAACTGTTGCAGGCGGTCCTGGCGAAACAGGAAGCCTGGGAATATGTGACCTTCCAGGACGATGCAGAACTGCCGTTGGCGTTCAAAGCACCTTCGACCGTACTGGCATAACGACATACGTTGTCGCATAAATTCGACTGGTTAATCTGGCACTCTCTCCGGCCAGGTGAACCAGTCGTTTTTTTATTTTTCGATTGCAAACCACCTTCTCTGAAGCGATTTTCTCCCCACCGGCAGAGTAAAATAGCGTTCGATCGCTGCTTTCTTAAGCATATTTACCCGCGACTTGCGTCATTACTGCTGTGGTACGAACGCATTAATGGTAATATTTGTGCGCAAAAAATGGTTTTGCATATGTAACCCCAAACGCAGGGTATATCAGGTGGCAATAACGTGAGTGGAATACTGACGCGCTGGCGACAGTTAGGCAGACGGTACTTCTGGCCGCATCTCCTGTTGGGGATGGTCGCGGCTAGTTTTGGCCTGCCCGCGCTCGGTAATGCTGCTGAACCTAATACCCCCGCGAAGGCGACCGCCAGCAATCACGATCAAGGCGCTAAAGTTAACTTTAACCAGCTTGCTTTGCTGGAAGCGACCAATCGCCGCCCGAATTTTACCGTCGACTACTGGCATCAGCATGCTATTCGTACGGTCATTCGCCATCTTTCTTTTGCCATGGCTCCTCAGGCGCTGCCCGTTGCTGAAGAGCCGTTGCCAATCCAGGCGCACCATCTTGCGTTACTGAATACGCTCAGCGCGATGCTGACGCAGGAGGGCAGACCGCCCGCGACCGTGAGTCGCGTGACATACTCCCATTTTACCTCTCAGGCCGCGTTTAGCGTTCCGGTCTGGATCAGCCAGCTGCAGGGTATCCGCGCTGGCCCTCAACGCCTCAGCTAAAAAAGAACCTTCCAACTTATAATTTTTGACTCCGCACCGCGGGGCGTTTGAGATTTTATTATGCTAATCAAATTATTAACAAAAGTATTCGGTAGCCGTAACGAACGTACGCTGCGTCGTATGCGTAAAGTGGTCAATGTCATCAACGCGATGGAACCGGAGATGGAAAAACTCTCCGATGATGAGCTGAAAGCGAAGACCGCTGAATTCCGCGCCCGTCTGGAAAAAGGCGCCAGCGTTGAGAGCCTGATCCCGGAAGCGTTCGCGGTGGTCCGCGAAGCGAGTAAGCGTGTGTTCGGCATGCGCCACTTCGATGTTCAGCTGCTGGGTGGTATGGTCCTGAACGACCGCTGCATCGCGGAAATGCGTACCGGTGAAGGTAAAACCCTGACCGCAACGCTGCCGGCGTACCTGAACGCGTTAAGTGGCAAAGGCGTACACGTGGTTACCGTGAACGACTACCTGGCTCAGCGTGACGCTGAAAATAACCGTCCACTGTTTGAATTCCTCGGCATGACCGTGGGTATCAACATGTCTGGCCTGCCAGCACCAGCCAAGCGTGAAGCCTACAACGCTGATATTACTTACGGTACCAACAACGAATACGGTTTTGATTACCTGCGTGACAACATGGCGTTTAGCCCGGAAGAGCGCGTTCAGCGTAAACTGCACTATGCGTTGGTCGATGAAGTCGACTCCATCTTGATCGATGAAGCGCGTACGCCGCTGATCATTTCCGGTCCGGCTGAAGATAGCTCGGAAATGTATAAAAAAGTGAACAAAATCATTCCGCACCTGATCCGTCAGGAGAAGGAAGATTCCGACACGTTCCAGGGTGAAGGCCACTTCTCCGTTGATGAGAAAGCGCGCCAGGTTAACCTGACCGAGCGTGGTCTGGTGCTGATTGAAGAACTGCTGGTGAACGAAGGCATTATGGATGAGGGCGAGTCGCTGTACTCTCCGGGCAACATTATGCTGATGCACCACGTGACTGCCGCACTGCGCGCGCACGTGCTGTTTACCCGTGACGTCGACTACATCGTGAAAGACGGCGAAGTTATCATTGTCGACGAACACACTGGTCGTACGATGCAGGGGCGTCGCTGGTCCGATGGCCTGCACCAGGCTGTTGAAGCGAAAGAAGGCGTGGAGATCCAGAACGAAAACCAGACGCTGGCATCCATTACCTTCCAGAACTACTTCCGTTTGTACGAAAAACTGGCCGGTATGACCGGTACTGCAGACACTGAAGCGTTTGAATTCAGCTCCATCTACAAACTGGATACCGTGGTCGTTCCGACCAACCGTCCGATGATCCGTAAGGATTTACCGGATCTGGTGTACATGACCGAAGCGGAAAAAATTCAGGCGATTATTGAAGATATTAAAGAGCGTACCGCAAATGGCCAGCCGGTGCTGGTGGGTACTATCTCCATTGAAAAATCGGAAGTGGTCTCTAACGAGCTGACCAAAGCGGGGATCAAGCACAACGTACTGAACGCCAAGTTCCACGCCAGCGAAGCGGATATCGTTGCTCAGGCGGGTTATCCGTCAGCCGTAACTATTGCGACAAACATGGCGGGTCGTGGTACCGATATCGTGTTGGGTGGTAGCTGGCAGGCGGAAGTTGCCGAGCTGGAAGACCCAACTCCGGAACAGATTGCCCAGATCAAAGCTGACTGGCAGGTTCGTCATGACGCGGTGTTAGCGGCCGGTGGTTTACATATTATCGGTACTGAGCGCCATGAATCTCGTCGTATCGATAACCAGCTGCGCGGCCGTTCCGGTCGTCAGGGGGATGCAGGTTCGTCTCGTTTCTACCTGTCGATGGAAGATGCGCTGATGCGTATTTTTGCCTCTGACCGCGTGTCCGGCATGATGCGTAAACTGGGTATGAAGCCGGGTGAAGCGATTGAACACCCATGGGTGACGAAAGCGATTGCAAACGCGCAGCGTAAAGTGGAAAGCCGCAACTTCGATATTCGTAAGCAACTGCTGGAATATGATGACGTTGCAAACGACCAGCGCCGTGCAATCTACACCCAGCGTAACGAACTGCTGGACGTCTCTGACGTTAGCGAAACCATTAACAGTATCCGCGAAGACGTCTTCAAAGCGACGATTGATGCCTATATTCCGCCGCAGTCTCTGGAAGAAATGTGGGATATTCCTGGTCTGCAGGAGCGCCTGAAAAACGACTTCGATCTGGATATGCCGATTTCAGAGTGGCTGGATAAAGAACCTGAGCTGCACGAAGAAACGCTGCGTGAACGTATTCTGGCAAACGCGGTGGAAGTTTATCAGCGCAAAGAAGAAGTTGTGGGCGCAGAGATGATGCGTCACTTCGAAAAAGGCGTGATGCTGCAAACGCTCGACTCGCTGTGGAAAGAGCACCTTGCGGCAATGGATTACCTGCGTCAGGGTATCCATCTGCGTGGTTATGCGCAAAAAGATCCGAAGCAGGAATATAAGCGCGAATCCTTCTCTATGTTTGCATCAATGCTGGAATCACTGAAGTATGAAGTGATCAGTACCCTGAGCAAAGTTCAGGTACGTATGCCAGAAGAAGTAGAAGCGATGGAGCAGCAGCGTCGTGAAGAAGCTGAGCGTTTAGCGCAGATGCAGCAGTTGAGCCATAAAGGTGACGATTCCGCCGCGGCAGAAGAGCTGGCAGCACAAACCGGCGATCGTAAAGTGGGTCGTAACGATCCGTGCCCTTGCGGTTCCGGCAAGAAATACAAACAGTGTCATGGCCGTCTGAGCTAAGAAAATAACTTATTGAAAAGGCGCAGACTTCTGCGCCTTTTTTATGGACGATGAAAATGAAAATACTACAGATCGCCGTCGGGATTATTCGTAACCAGCACAATGAAATTTTTATCACCCAGCGTGCGGCGGATGCCCATATGGCAAATAAGCTGGAATTCCCCGGCGGGAAAATTGAAGCGGGTGAAACGCCAGAGCAGGCGCTGATTCGCGAACTACAGGAAGAAGTCGGGATCACACCGACTCAGAATTCACTGTTCGAAAAGCTGGAGTATCAGTTTCCGGACCGGCACATCACTCTATGGTTCTGGCTGGTTGAGAGCTGGGAAGGCGAACCGTGGGGCAAAGAGGGACAACCGGCGCAGTGGATTGCGCAAGATACTCTGAATGCGGAGGATTTCCCGCCCGCGAATGCGCCGGTAATTGAAAAGCTGATTGCGGGCTAATGGTGTTCGTAGGCCGGATAAGCGCAGCGCCATCAGGCAAAACAACATACAATGCCGGATGTGGCGTTGCCTTATCCCGTTTTAACAGAATTATTTCTGCTCTTCACTCCAGTCGTCGCTTTCCGACAGATCGCCAGAGCTTGGGATGCGTTTCTCTTCCGCGGCCCACTCACCCAGATCGATTAACTGGCAGCGTTTGCTGCAGAATGGGCGAAACGGACTGACTTCAGCCCACACCACGGGTTTGCCACAGGTTGGGCAGTTGACGATAGTTTGTTCAGACATGTTGACTCCTTAACAGCACGCCAGATCAAAATCGAGACGCTCAGGCACCTGGCCATTCTCGCTATCCAGCGGCATAAAACGAATGGCAAAACGGCTCTTATGACCAGAAATTTGCGGATAAAGCTGCGAATCCAGCGGCAGCTGCAAGCGCAGCAAATCGGCATCTTCGCCGTTATCCTGGTAAAAACCATTCAGGCTGGTTTGTTTACGAAACGGCGCCGAGTTACGAATTAAATCCAGCACCAGCGACAACGCCTGGTTGAGCGGATTCAGGCTGGCAAGCCAGGTTTCAACCTGCGCGTCGCGTTGCGGTTGCGGTAAATGTAACCAGATATGCAGGGTGGGAAGATCGAAACTGCAGCATCCGCCAGGAATGCTTAAACGCTGACGCACGAGGCCAATCAGACGATCTTCACGCAGCGTTTGTCCAATGCGTGGGGCCGAAATCAGAATGCTGCCCGCGCTTTTTAACTGTTGGCGCAATGCGTCGATTCTGCTTTGATCGACGCCGGGAACTTCAACCCAGGCCTGGAGTTTACGCTGTTGTCGTTCAAGTTCTTTCAGGAGTTCGGTTCGGACTTCACCGCGTTCAAAGACATCCAGTAAGTCGCCGATATTACGGAAAAAATGCAGCGCCCCTGCATGGTCTGCAATAGGTAAATTAACGGAGAGCTGTTGGATCAAAAACTCTATGCGCAGCCATGTACGCATCTTCTCATTGAGAGGGTGTTCAAAAAGGACCTGGGTGTGCATTACGGTTTTTCCTGTGAGACAAACTGCAACGCGCATTGCAAATAGAGCGCGTGCAGGCGGGCGACATCCGAGGCGATGGCTTCCGGTGCGCCATTATTATCAATAACATCGTCTGCCACGGCCAGACGCGCTTCACGCGTTGCCTGGGCAGCAAGAATTTGTTCAACATGCTCGCGTGTCACATCATCACGCTGCATGGTTCGTCTGAGCTGGGTCTCAGGGGTGACATCCACCACCAGCACGCGGTTGGCTTTTATATACAGCGAATTCTCTACCAGCAACGGGACAACCCATAACAGATAGGGCGAGGTCGCTTGATCAAACTGACGCTGTGTTTCCTGCTGAATAAGCGGATGGAGCAGCGCATTTAGCCAGCTTTTTTCCTCAGGATTGGAAAAAATACGTTCGCGTAAAATGCGTCGCTGTAGCGACCCGTCAGCGGCTATCACGTCGGAACCAAAATGTTCTTTAATCGCCACGAGGGCAGGCTTACCTGGTTCAACCACCTGACGCGCAATGATATCTGCATCAATCACGTTTATTCCGAGGTCAGCGAACGCATTTGCAACGGTGCTTTTACCACTGCCAATGCCGCCGGTTAAGGCTACTGTATACCTCATAGATGCAGATCCTGGAGTTTAAGTTTGATTATCAAACAGTTAAAAGTTAAGCGCGTGAAGGCGAGGCTGCTGCAGGATTAACCTACTATTCGCCAGGTAAATTTATGGGATTGTAGCGTAAAAAAAGAGAATTTCGCAGTCTTGCGCGGCATTGATTAGTGCGTATGATAGCGTCACTGGAGTTGTGAGTTTCGATTTTTCGCCATTAACCCCAGGAATCCGCACATGCGTATCGAAGAAGATCTGAAGTTAGGTTTCAAAGACGTTCTTATCCGCCCTAAGCGTTCTACTCTCAAAAGCCGTTCCGATGTTGAGCTGGAACGTCAATTTACCTTTAAGCATTCAGGTCAGACCTGGTCCGGCGTACCGATTATCGCTGCGAACATGGACACTGTCGGGACGTTTGCCATGGCAAAGGCTCTGGCATCTTTCGACATCCTGACGGCTGTGCACAAACACTATTCTGTTGAAGACTGGTCTGCCTTTATCGCAGAGACTTCTACCGATGTGCTCAAGCATGTGATGGTTTCAACCGGCACCTCTGACGCTGATTTCGAAAAAACCAAACAGATTCTGGCGCTCAACCCGGCGCTGAACTTTATCTGCATTGATGTGGCAAATGGCTACTCAGAGCATTTTGTTCAGTTTGTCTCAAAAGCGCGTGAAGCATGGCCGACGAAAACGATCTGTGCGGGCAATGTAGTTACCGGCGAAATGTGTGAAGAGCTGGTGCTTTCCGGTGCGGACATTGTCAAAGTCGGTATTGGGCCAGGTTCTGTATGTACCACGCGTGTAAAAACCGGCGTTGGCTATCCGCAGCTTTCAGCAGTGATTGAATGTGCCGATGCAGCCCACGGTCTGGGCGGTATGATTGTCAGCGACGGTGGCTGCACAATGCCGGGTGATGTGGCAAAAGCGTTCGGCGGCGGTGCGGACTTCGTTATGCTCGGCGGGATGCTGGCCGGTCATGAAGAAAGTGGCGGCAAAATTGTTGAAGAGAACGGTGAGAAATTCATGCTGTTCTACGGTATGAGCTCTGAATCTGCCATGACGCGTCACGTAGGTGGTGTTGCACAGTACCGCGCCGCAGAAGGTAAAACCGTTAAGCTGCCGCTGCGTGGTCCGGTTGATAATACCGCTCGCGATATCCTCGGCGGCCTGCGTTCAGCCTGTACTTATGTCGGTGCATCTCGTCTGAAAGAGCTGACCAAACGTACAACGTTTATTCGTGTACAGGAACAAGAAAACCGCGTTTTCAATAGTCTGTAACATGATCAAGCTGGCGTGTGGTAATGCGCCAGCTTTATCCCACGCCGCTCATTGCATCTCCCAAATGGAAAATCGGTAAATACATCGCGACAACCAGCGTACCGATGATCAAACCCGTAATGACCAGTAACGCGGGCTCAAGTAGCGCAGCCAGATTTTCCGCCTGAGACAGCGTTTTCTCTCCGTGATGGTGGGCGAGATTACGCAGCATTGCATCCAGCGAACCTGATGCTTCCCCCGTTCTTACCAGCTGTATACATAATGGACTGAATTCACCGCAATTTTTCAGCGCCAACCAGACAGGTTTCCCGGCGCTGATATCGTGATGAACCTGCGCTAAACGTTGAGACCAGAAAGGGCTGGCAAGCGTTTCACTAACACTCTCAAGACTCTGTAAAAAGGGAATGCCAGCGTTTTGTGTTAACGCCAGAACGGTAAAAATCTGTGCGAGTTTTTGCCCTCTGACCATTGCTCCTGTAACAGGGAGACCAAGCAACCATTTCTGACTCAGAATGAGCCAATACGGTTTTTGTTTGATCACGTGATATGTCATAACCGAGAGCATAGTGAATGCTACCACTAGCCACCCCCATTGGCTGCTATAGTCGGCGATGGCAATAATCCCCCGAGTGAGCGCCGGTAGTGGGGTGTTGAACGTTTGGTAGATGGCGGCAAACTCAGGGAGCACAAACTGCAGCATCGCAAATACGACCATTACCGCCATCGTGATGATGATAATCGGATAGCGCAGGGCTTTTTTAACTTTATCAGCGAGTTGCTGCTGGTTTTTTTGCTGTCTGGCGAGTTCAAAACAGCAATCATCCAGCTTACCTGTAAGCTCTCCGGTACGGATCATTGCCTGATAAAGTGGCGGAAAAACGTGTTGCCATGTTGCGAGTGAGGTGGAGAGGGAAATGCCCTGCTCCATATCGTGAGCCAGTGTGCGCAGTAGCGCCTGCCACTGGCTGCTGGGATGCTGTTCAGCCAGCAGGGTTAGCGCTGCCGAGAGTGTTAGCCCTGCTTTCAGTAAGGTTGCCAACTGATGTATGGTTTCGGCGCTTCTTTCACGGCTCCAGTGAGAGTTTTTGACACGGATACGTTTAATACGTAACGGCGTGATATGCCGCTGCTCCAGTGCTTGTATCAGCGAGAGTCGGGTTTCAGCCCATAATACGCCTTCCGACGGCTCACCTTCGTTGTTAATACCTTGCCAGCGCCAAAGCTGTTTAGCTGACATGCGGCATGCCCAGTACGCGAATAAGTTCTTCATATGTCGTTAAGCCTTGTTCGACAGCCTGACAGCCATTCTCGAAAAGCGTACGCCCTGATAGCTGAGCATCTGACTCGACCCCGTCTGTGGATGTGCCGCTGGCGATATTCTGGCGTAATGCAGGAGTAACGGGCAGCACTTCAAACAATGCGGTACGGCCATAAAACCCGTGATAACAATGTTCGCAACCAGACGCATGCCAACGTGGCAGTGGCATGGGCCAGATTGCTTTGGGGAGCGTGATGGATGTCTCCAGGCGTTGTCGGCAATGGGGGCATAGCTTTCTGACCAGCCGTTGGGCAATGACGAGCGTCAGCGCGGAGGCGATCATCCAACGCGCAACCCCCATTTGCTGCAGGCGCACCAGGGTTTCACTGGTGGAATTTGTATGCAGTGTTGACAGAACCAGATGGCCGGTTTGTGCTGCCTTAAGCGCTATTTCAGCCGTTTCGCCATCGCGGATTTCGCCGACCATAATGATGTCGGGATCCTGGCGCAGCAGAGCGCGCAATACTCCCTGAAAAGTAAGACCTGCGCGTGGGTGAATTTGTGTCTGGTTAAGGCCTGCGATCGGGATCTCTACCGGGTCCTCTACGCTACAAAGATTCACATCTGATGTATTTCGGGTTTGTAGCGCGCTGTACAGGGTGACCGTTTTACCGCTCCCGGTAGGCCCGGTAACCAGAATCAGCCCTTGAGGCTGCTGCAACGCTTGCGAAAATGCTGCCAGCTGTTCGTCCTGCATTCCCAGCGTAGTGATATCCAGCGTCTGATCGACCTGTTGAAGTAGCCGCAGCACTACCTTTTCACCCCAGCGACAGGGCAGGGTGGAGATACGAAACGAAATGGGCTGCCCTGAAATCTCAACGGTAAATTGTCCGTCTTGTGGCAGCCGGTGCTCGGCGATATCCAGACTGCCTAATACTTTTAATCTCGCAGTGATAGCGATGCCCATCTCAGTTGTGACTTCCGGCAAAGCGTGTAATACGCCATCCACGCGTAATCTGATCCGATAGCGATGTTCCGCGGGTTCAAAGTGAATATCAGAAGCCCGTTGAGCCAGGGCGGATTGAAACGTCTGATTCAGCAACCCGGCTGCGGTAGCGCTGCTTTCAGACACTACGACCGGTAACATTTTCTGTGGCGTATGCGTGTGCCCTTCCATTTGCTGGCGCGTCCAGCAAACAATGTCGATACGTCGGGTGGTGGCAAAATGCAGGGCATCCAGCAGCTCATGGGACGGTGCATCCACCACGGCGATGTGTACTACTTCATTGTCTGCATCGAGTAATATTCCCTGATAACGTTGGCATAGCGCCTTAAGTTGCGTGGTATTCATCTCTTTTCCTTAGTAGGTATCGAAGCGGAAAACGTCTTCGCAAGCCTGTTGCAGTGCGCTGTCATTTTGAATGGCGCAGTTACGGCTCCAGCCGGTAATACCGTTGGCATTATCCCAACCCGGCGTCATCGTGATGCTTAGCCCGTTCAGGCTTTCCTGGCCTGTGAGACTGACAACGCCTTTTTCAACACTCATGCCTGAGACATAACGGGTGGTTGTGGGGGAGGGGATGCCATTGGTCCCGGCATCGCAAGTCTCCGTTCCACCATGCTCCAGCGCACAGAGTTCGACCGCGGTGCGATAGGGGACAAAGGTTTGCAGCATGTCTGTCAGGGCGGCTTTGCGTAGATAGTTTTGATAAGCCGGAATACCGATGGCGCTAAGAATGGCAATGATGCCAATGACCACCATCAGTTCGATAAGCGTGAAGCCTCGTTGTTTATCCATTGTTGATTCGCTCCTGGAGTTAGCTAGCGCTACTTTGGCAAATCGAACGGATCTTTGGCGAGAGACAAAAAACAGAACGGGAAGGCGGGTTCAGAGGATATTTACGAAATTACAGCATCAGACAACGTATTTGCGAAGGGGCTCGAAGAAACTGCCGGATGACGGCGTAAATGCCTTATCCGGCTGGGGATGCCCGATAAGCGATGCGCCATCGGGCCTTGCTATTAGAAATTAACGAAAACGCATGGAGAGATCGAGCGCGCGGACGTGCTTGGTCAGTGCGCCAACGGAGATAAAGTCCACACCGGTTTCGGCAAATTCTCGCAGTGTTTCATGGGTGACGTTACCCGAGACTTCCAGACGCGCCTGGCCGTTGGTGCGTTTTACCGCTTCGCGCATTTGCTCAGTTTCGAAGTTATCGAGCATGATGATGTCCGCCCCGGCTTTCAGCGCGTCGTCCAGTTCTTCCAGGCTTTCAACTTCAACTTCAACGGGTACATCCGGATGCAACCAGAAGGCTTTTTCAACGGCCTGGCGTACCGAACCAGAAGCAATAATATGGTTTTCTTTAATCAGGAAGGCGTCAGAAAGCCCCAGACGATGATTCGCGCCGCCGCCGCATAACACGGCGTATTTCAGGGCAGTACGCAGCCCTGGCAGCGTTTTACGTGTATCCAGTAGTTGGGTTTTTGTCCCCGCCAGCAGATCGACGTATTTACGCACCTCGCTCGCCACACCCGAAAGCGTCTGCACAAAATTAAGCGCGGTACGTTCGCCGGTCAGCAGTACGCGGGAAGGTCCGTCCAGCTCAAACAGCGGTTGATTAGCTTTAATGCTGTCGCCATCCTCGACATGCCAGGTGATGTTGACATCATCGCCAGCCAATTGAATAAAGACCTCTTCCACCCAACGTTTCCCGCAAAAAACGCCATTTTCTCGGGTGATCACGGTGGCGTGGGAGCGCATGTCTTCGGGTAAAAGCTGTGCGGTGATATCGTTATTGGCATCAACTTCTCCGCCTAAATCTTCGCGCAGTGCCTGGGCTACAGCGGCAGGGATATCCAGATTTATGCGTTCCAACAGCGCGTCACGTCGGTAGTCAGGGTTATAGCGGCGAGGCGGCATGATAAAACTCCAAATTGCTAACGAATCATAAGGTAGAAACATGCTACCCTGAACCTGATATGAGCACCACCAATAAGGAGATTCTGCATGTTGTTAGATGAGGGTTGGCTGGCAGAGGCGCGACGCGTTCCCTCTCCTCATTACGATTGCCGCCCGGATGACGAAACCCCTTCTCTGCTGGTGGTGCATAATATCAGTCTGCCGCCCGGCGAATTTGGCGGCCCGTGGATAGACGCGTTGTTTACCGGCACGATTGATCCCAAGGCCCATCCTTTTTTTGCTGAGATCGCCCATTTGCGCGTCTCGGCCCATTGTTTGATCCGCCGTGATGGTGAGATTGTGCAGTACGTCCCTTTTGATAAACGAGCCTGGCATGCGGGCGTGTCAAATTATCAGGGGCGTGAGCGCTGTAATGATTTTTCAATTGGTATCGAGCTGGAAGGAACGGATACGCTGGCCTATACCGATGCACAGTATAAGCAACTGGCCGCCGTGACGAATGCACTGATTACGCGTTATCCGACCATTGCCAGCAATATAACTGGACACTGCAACATTGCCCCCGAGCGTAAGACCGATCCCGGGCCGTCTTTTGACTGGGCAAAATTTCGCGCCCTGGTCACCCCCTCGTCGCACAAGGAGATGACATGACGTTGTTTACAACATTACTGGTGTTGATTGTTGAACGCCTGTTTAAGCTGGGTGAGCACTGGCAGCTTGATCATCGGGTGGAAGCTTTTTTCCGCCGAATTAAGCACTTCTCGATGATGCGTACGGTGGGCATGACCCTGATTGCAATGGGGCTGACATTCCTGCTGCTGCGCG
This sequence comes from Citrobacter sp. wls710, assembly GCF_005281115.1. Classification (NCBI taxonomy): domain Bacteria; kingdom Pseudomonadati; phylum Pseudomonadota; class Gammaproteobacteria; order Enterobacterales; family Enterobacteriaceae; genus Citrobacter; species Citrobacter sp. wls710. The sequence continues at coordinate 46,398 of NZ_SZXD01000030.1, read as the reverse complement.
CGGTTCATGGGCTGCTGTTTAACGTTCCGTTACTGGTGGCGTGGATCTTAATTGGCTTGCTGTGCATTGGAGCAGGCAAGGCGCGTCTCCACTATCACGCCTATTTACAGGCGGCATCTCGTGATGATGTACATGCTCGTGAGGCGATGGCCAGCGAGCTGACGCTTATCCATGGTGTTCCGCCGGACTGTGATGAGCGTGAGTTCCTGCGTGAACTGCAGAACGCGCTGTTATGGAACAACTTCCGCTTTTATCTGGCGCCGTTATTCTGGTTGATTATTGGTGGTCCTTGGGGACCGGTGACGCTGGTTGGTTATGCCTTTTTACGCGCCTGGCAGTCTTGGCTGGCGCGCTATCAGACGCCGCATCAGCGTCTGCAATCGGGTATTGATGCGATCCTGCATGTGCTGGACTGGATCCCGGTTCGTTTGGCTGGCGTAGTCTATGCGCTGCTGGGACACGGCGAGAAAGCGCTGCCGGCCTGGTTTGCCTCACTGGCGGATCTGCATACTTCGCAATATCAGGTGTTAACGCGTCTGGCGCAGTTCTCTCTGGCGCGTGAACCGCATACTGATAAAGTCGAAACGCCAAAAGCGGCTGTTTCAATGGCGAAGAAGACCTCTTTTGTGGTGGTGGTGATTATCGCATTGCTCACCATTTATGGCACATTAGTGTAGCGTTGTGCCGGATGGCGCTAACGCTTATCCGGCCTGTAATGTAAAACGTGTAGGCCCGGTAAGCATTAGCGCCACCGGGCAGTGCAACGGCTTAGAGCGTATCAGCAGGTGGGATGCCAAAATCAGGCATCCCGTTTTCGTCCCAGCGCACCAGTTTCAGACGCGTATGGCGGTTTGGATCGTACAACGGATCGCCTTCAATTTCGGTGTAATTTCTCGCGTGGTACACCAGTACATCTTCACCTTCCGGCGTTTGCGTAAAGCTGTTGTGTCCCGGTCCATACTGGCGATTTTCATAGCTGGTGGTAAAGACCGGGCGCGGTGATTTTTGCCAGTTCTGCGGGGTGAGCGGATCGGCGTTGAGGTCAATCCACAGCAACCCCATACAGTAATTCTCATCGGTGGCGCTGGCCGAATAGCTGATAAATAGCTTGTCGCCATGCACCACGACGGCCGGACCTTCGTTGACCCAGAAACCCCGGCATTCCCAGTCATACTCAGGATGGCTGAGCATGACCGGCTCGCCTTTAATCGTCCATGGGTTTTCCAGCTCTGCGAGATAAATATTGGAATTTCCGGCGATATCGGGTGATTTTTGTGCCCATAGATACCATTGTTTCCCCTGATGATTAAAGGTGGTGGCATCCAGGGCGAAGGTATCAAACTGCGTTTTAATCTGGCCTTTCTCTGTCCACTTGCCGGTCAACGGATCGGCGTCTGCGCACTCCAAAGCAAACATGCGGTGCTGGAACATTCCCAGCTTATCAAGCGCCTGAGTATGGGTAGCGGCAAAATAGATGTACCACTTGCCCGCCAGATGATGAAGTTCCGGCGCCCAGATGAGCTGGCTCATAGGACCACTTTCCGGCTTACGCCAGACAACAACGGGAGTGGCGGAGCGCAAACCCTCCAGAGAGTCGGCCCGACGGATCTCCAGCCGGTCATATTCTGGCACTGACGCAATGAAATAGTAGTGGCTACCGTCGCGTAAGATAAACGGATCGGCGCGTTGCTCGATAAAGGGATTTGGCCACTGATTCATTAGGCTTTCCTTACGGGTTCAGTCGTTTTTATATCGTGGTATTCATTCAGTTCACGGTAGTTGGTACGGCGTTTTTCCAGATCGGTCTGGATTTGCTGCATAAACTCGCGGTCAACTTTTAGCAGGCGAACCACGCCTGCGGTAATCAGGTAGCCTACGCCGGGTATGATGGTAAACAGCAGCATAATACCGTTGATGGCAGAGTCGCTTTGCGCTTTCGCCCCTGCGTCGTAGCCGTACCAGGAGAGCAGGAAGCCAACCATCGCCCCGGCAATCGCCAGGCCCAGCTTGAGGAAGAACAGGTTACCGGAGAAACTGATCCCGGTGATGCGCTTACCGGTTTTCCACTCACCGTAGTCATCGACATCCGCCATCAACGACCAGTGCAGCGGGGAAGGGATCTGATGCAGGATGTTGAGCAGGAAGTAGAGCACCATGATCATCATGGTGGCTTTCGGGTCGAAGAAATAAAATGCAGCGGAGAAAATCGCCAGGATGATGTTGGTCCAGAAGAACACCTTCAGTTTGCACCAGCGATCGGTTAATACCTTCGCCAGCATGCTGCCGATCATCATGCCGACGACGCCGAGGCTGATAAACAACGTGGCGAACTGCGTGCTTTGTTGCATAACCCACGTAACGTAGTACATGGTGGCGGCCATGCGAATAAAGCCCGGGCAGACGTTGCACAGGGTTAACAGCAGGATTTTTACCCACTGATCGTTCTTCCACACATCTTTCAGGTCGGCTTTTAAATCGTCGTTAGTCTGCACGGCGGGGCGAACGCGTTCACGGACTGATGCAAAGCAAAACAGGAACATACACATGCCGATGAAGGCGAGCACCGCCATCGCCATCTGATACCCTTTAGCTTTGTCTTCCCCGCCAAACCAGTCAGCCATCGGCAGCAGGGTGAGGGAGAGTAGCAGGGTTGCAATCCCTACCAATACAAAGCGATATGACTGACAGGCGACGCGTTCCTTGGGATCGTTGGTGATAACGCTGCCGAGCGAACAGTAGGGAATGTTGATCGCCGTATAGGTAATAGAGAGCAGGAAGTAGGTGACGAAGGCATAGATAACTTTGCTGTTATACGTCCACTCAGGGGTGGTAAACATAAGCACGCTGAATAATGCGTAAGGGAAAGCCATCCACAAAAGCCATGGACGAAATCGACCATATTTACTGCGTGTGCGGTCGGCCATCGCGCCCATTATAGGGTCGGTAACGGCATCGATAACGCGTACTGAGAGTAGTAATACGCCGACCAGGGCAGGCGCCAGACCAAAAATATCTGTGTAAAAGTAGTTAACAAACAACATGATGGCGCCAAAGATGATGTTGCATCCGGCGTCGCCCATTCCATAGCCGATCTTTTCTTTCACCGTGAGCTTACTGGTTTCCATCAACTGCACTCCATTAATGAGATATGGAGAGAATTATTGTCTGGTACCGGTGTTTTTACGTTGCAGGATAACGCCGCTGATATGGACGAAACAGTCGTGAATGGGAAAGTGTGAGGCAGGTAACAACCCCCACCCGGTCCAGGTGGGGGAGGGAAGTTTAATGCGCTTTAACCGCGCGGGCCGTTTTCTGCTTGCACAGATAGCCGATGCCAAGAATACCAATCCATACCGGGATTAAGTACACTGAGATCGCCATGCCCGGCGTCATCAGCATAATCACCAGCACTGCGGCCATGAACAGCAGGCACACCCAGTTACCAAGCGGGTAGAGCAGAGCCGGGAAGCGGGTGGTTACGCCCTGCTGCTGTTTGGCTTTGCGGAACTTCATGTGCGCCAGGCTGATCATCGCCCAGTTGATCACCAGGGCGGAAACCACCAATGCCATCAGCAGGCCAAAGGCGGATTCCGGCGCCAGATAGTTGATCAACACACACAGAGCCGTTACCAGCGCGGAGACCAGAATGGTGTTTACCGGTACGCCGCGCTTGTCGACGTTCATCAGCGCTTTCGGCGCGTTGCCCTGCTGCGCCAGACCGAACAGCATGCGGCTATTGCAGTATACACAGCTGTTATAGACAGAAAGGGCGGCGGTCAACACCACGATGTTCAGCGCATTGGCAACAAAGGTGTCGCCCAGCTCGTGGAAAATAAGGACAAACGGGCTGGTATCAGCCGTGACGCGTGTCCACGGCATCAGGGAAAGCAGAACCGCCAGCGAACCGACATAGAAAATCAGGATGCGGTAGATAACCTGGTTAGTCGCTTTCGGAATGCTTTGCTCCGGGTTATCGGCTTCTGCTGCGGTGATGCCGACCAGTTCCAGCCCACCAAAGGAGAACATGATAATCGCCATCATCATCACCAGACCGGTGAAGCCGTGTGGCAGGAAGCCCCCCTGGCTCCACAAGTTGCTGACGCTGGCCTGTGGGCCGCCGTTACCGCTAAACAGCAACCAGCCGCCGAACAGGATCATCGCAACTACGGCAATGACTTTAATAATGGCAAACCAGAACTCCATCTCGCCAAACACCTTCACGTTGGTCAGGTTGATGGCGTTGATCAGCACGAAGAAGGCCGCCGCAGAAACCCAGGTTGGGATCTCCGGATACCAGAACTGAATGTATTTACCTACGGCAGTCAGCTCTGCCATGGCAACCAAAACGTACAGTACCCAATAGTTCCAGCCGGAAGAGAAACCCGCGAAACCGCCCCAGTATTTATAAGCAAAGTGGCTAAAGGAGCCTGCAACCGGCTCTTCAACCACCATTTCACCTAACTGACGCATAATCAAAAAGGCGATAAAGCCGGCAATAGCGTAACCGAGAATAATCCCCGGTCCTGCAGACTGGATAACGGATGCGCTACCAAGGAATAACCCGGTACCAATCGCGCCACCCAGCGCGATTAGCTGTATATGGCGGTTTTTAAGGCCGCGCTTGAGCTGATCGCCATGCGGTTGACTTTCCATCATTAAACCTCGTGTGTGGTTTTACTCTTCATATTTCGAGTACTTATTTTTTGAACTACGCAGCAATGCGTGTGTAAGTTTGCAATTCCGTTTGTTGTATTAATTTGTTTACAGATGCCAATAAGGAAATGTTGCCTCAATACTTTTGTCTTGATCAGAATAATGTTATGCGAGCGCGAATGCACCTGCTTTATGCGAGGGTGTTGACGAGTTGAATAAAAAGAAACCATTTGTAAATGCGAGTTTATCTACCTCAAAATTTCCATTTTGAATTTTTATTCATTAATTTCGCTTTAAAAGTCGATAATTAGGTAGGTGAATCGGTTCAGATAATATATTTTTTCGTTTCAATTCGGTTAAAACTACCCCATGGTGGGTAAATTTAACATTTGTGCATAGTTACATGTTTGAAACGTTATTTCTGTAATGTTGTTAAAATATGCCCCCTTTACTGATTTCAATCAAAACCTGTATGGACAGAAGGTGAATACTTTGTTACTTTAGCGTCAAGAACATGAAATTGGTAAGACCAATTGACTCCGGGCAAATGGCTTAAGACAGGAAATCATGGCCTACAGCAAAATCCGCCAACCAAAACTCTCCGATGTGATTGAGCAGCAGCTGGAGTTTTTAATTCTTGAGGGGACACTTCGCCCCGGAGAAAAACTCCCACCGGAACGCGAGCTGGCAAAACAGTTTGACGTCTCCCGCCCCTCCTTACGCGAGGCGATCCAACGCCTTGAAGCGAAGGGGTTACTGCTTCGTCGTCAGGGCGGTGGCACTTTTGTTCAGAGCAGCCTGTGGCAGAGCTTTAGCGACCCACTGGTAGAGCTGCTCTCTGACCATCCTGAATCCCAGTTTGACCTGCTTGAGACGCGCCATGCGTTGGAAGGTATTGCAGCCTATTACGCTGCATTACGCAGCACGGATGAAGACAAAACGCGTATCCGTGAACTCCACCATGCGATCGAGCTTGCGCAACAGTCCGGCGATCTGGACGGCGAATCCGATGCGGTACTCCAGTATCAAATTGCTGTCACCGAAGCCGCACACAATGTGGTACTGCTCCATCTGCTAAGGTGTATGGAGCCGATGTTGGCCCAGAATGTTCGGCAAAACTTCGAATTGCTGTACGCGCGTCGCGAGATGCTGCCGCTGGTAAGCAGTCACCGTACCCGTATCTTTGAAGCAATCATCGCCGGGAAGCCTGAAGAGGCGCGTGAAGCGTCTCACCGTCACCTGGCGTTTATCGAAGAGATTTTACTGGACAGAAGCCGTGAGGAAAGCCGTCGTGAACGCGCCTTACGCCGTCTGGAGCAACGAAAGAATTAGTGATTTTTCTGGCAGAACGTTAACCAGAAGATGTTGTAAATCAAGCGCGAACTAAAAGCGCGGCAACTAAACGCAGAACCTGTCTTATTACGCTCTCTGACGAGAACGTAATGGGACAGGTTCCAGATAACTCAACGTATTAGATAGATAAGGAATACCCCCATGTCAGAACGTTTCCCAAATGACGTGGATCCGATCGAAACTCGCGACTGGCTACAGGCGATCGAATCGGTCATCCGTGAAGAAGGTGTTGAGCGTGCTCAGTATCTGATCGACCAACTGCTTTCAGAAGCGCGCAAAGGCGGCGTGAAAGTAGCGGCAGGTGCAGGGGCCAGCAATTATGTAAACACTATTGCCGTTGAAGATGAACCGGAATATCCGGGTAATCTGGATCTGGAACGTCGTATCCGTTCTGCTATCCGCTGGAACGCCATCATGACCGTACTGCGCGCGTCTAAAAAGGACCTCGAGCTGGGTGGCCACATGGCATCCTTCCAGTCCTCCGCAACGGTATATGATGTTTGCTTCAACCACTTCTTCCGCGCACGCAACGAGCAAGATGGCGGCGATCTGGTGTACTTCCAGGGTCACATCTCTCCGGGTATCTACGCACGCGCATTCCTGGAAGGTCGTCTGACCGAAGAGCAGATGAACAACTTCCGCCAGGAAGTTCACGGCAAAGGCCTGTCTTCCTACCCGCACCCGAAACTGATGCCAGAATTCTGGCAGTTCCCGACCGTCTCTATGGGTCTGGGCCCAATCGGTGCTATCTACCAGGCTAAATTCCTGAAATATCTGGAACACCGTGGCCTGAAAGATACCTCTAAACAAACCGTTTACGCCTTCCTCGGCGACGGCGAGATGGATGAGCCAGAATCTAAAGGTGCGATCACTATCGCGACCCGTGAAAAACTGGACAACCTGGTCTTTGTTATCAACTGTAACCTGCAGCGTCTTGACGGCCCGGTCACCGGTAACGGCAAGATTGTTAACGAACTGGAAGGCATCTTTGCAGGTGCTGGCTGGAACGTTATCAAAGTCATGTGGGGCGGTCGTTGGGATGAGCTGCTGCGTAAAGACACCAGCGGTAAACTGATCCAGCTGATGAACGAAACCGTTGACGGCGACTACCAGACCTTCAAATCCAAAGATGGCGCATACGTACGTGAGCATTTCTTCGGTAAATACCCGGAAACCGCAGCTCTGGTTGCTGACTGGACCGATGAGCAGATTTGGGCTCTGAACCGTGGTGGTCACGATCCGAAGAAAGTCTACGCTGCACTGAAAAAAGCGCAGGAAACCAAAGGCAAAGCAACTGTAATCCTCGCCCATACCATTAAAGGTTACGGCATGGGTGACACTGCTGAAGGTAAAAACATCGCTCACCAGGTTAAGAAAATGAACATGGACGGCGTGCGTTATATCCGCGACCGTTTCAACGTTCCAGTGACCGATGAGCAGGTTGAAAACCTGTCTTACATCACCTTCCCGGAAGGTTCTGAAGAGCACACCTATCTGCACGCTCAGCGTCAGAAACTGCACGGCTACCTGCCTGCTCGTCAGCCGAACTTCACCGAGAAGCTGGAACTGCCGGCTCTGGAAGACTTCGGTGCGCTGCTGGAAGAGCAGAACAAAGAAATCTCCACCACTATCGCATTCGTTCGTGCCCTGAACGTGATGCTGAAGAACAAGTCGATCAAAGATCGTCTGGTTCCGATCATCGCTGACGAAGCGCGTACTTTCGGTATGGAAGGTCTGTTCCGTCAGATCGGTATCTACAGCCCGAACGGTCAGCAGTACACCCCGCAGGACCGTGAGCAGGTTGCTTACTATAAAGAAGACGAGAAAGGTCAGATCCTGCAGGAAGGTATCAACGAACTGGGTGCCGGCGCATCCTGGCTGGCTGCTGCGACTTCTTACAGTACCAACGATCTGCCGATGATTCCGTTCTACATCTACTACTCCATGTTCGGGTTCCAGCGTATCGGCGACCTGTGCTGGCAGGCAGGCGACCAGCAGGCTCGTGGCTTCCTGATTGGTGGTACTTCCGGTCGTACTACGCTGAACGGCGAAGGTCTGCAGCACGAAGATGGTCACAGCCATATTCAGTCTCTGACTATCCCGAACTGTATCTCTTACGATCCGTCTTACGCGTACGAAGTTGCGGTCATCATGCACGATGGTCTGGAGCGTATGTACGGTGAGAAACAAGAGAACGTTTACTACTACATCACCACCCTGAACGAAAACTACCACATGCCGGCAATGCCAGCAGGCGCCGAGGAAGGTATCCGTAAAGGTATCTACAAACTCGAAACCATCGAAGGTAGCAAAGGTAAAGTTCAGCTGCTGGGCTCCGGTTCTATCCTGCGTCACGTGCGTGAAGCTGCCCAGATCCTGGCGAACGACTACGGTGTTGGTTCTGACGTGTACAGCGTAACCTCCTTCACTGAACTGGCGCGTGATGGCCAGGATTGTGAGCGCTGGAACATGCTGCACCCGATGGAAACGCCGCGCGTTCCGTACATCGCTCAGGTGATGAACGATGCACCGGCAGTAGCATCTACTGACTATATGAAACTGTTTGCCGAACAGGTTCGTACTTATGTACCGGCTGATGATTACCGCGTACTGGGTACTGACGGCTTCGGTCGCTCTGACAGCCGTGAAAACCTGCGTCACCACTTCGAAGTTGATGCTTCCTACGTGGTTGTAGCGGCCCTGGGCGAACTGGCTAAACGTGGCGAAATCGATAAGAAAGTGGTTGCTGACGCAATCACCAAATTCAACATCGATGCAGATAAAGTTAACCCGCGTCTGGCGTAAGAGGTAAAAGAATAATGGCTATCGAAATCAATGTACCGGACATCGGGGCTGATGAAGTTGAAATCACCGAGATCCTGGTCAAAGTGGGCGACAAAGTTGAAGCTGAACAGTCGCTGATCACCGTAGAAGGCGACAAAGCCTCTATGGAAGTTCCGTCTCCTCAGGCTGGTATCGTTAAAGAGATTAAAGTCTCTGTTGGCGACAAAACTGAGACCGGCAAACTGATCATGATTTTCGATTCCGCCGATGGTGCAGCAGCAGCTGCACCTGCTCCGGCAGAAGAGAAGAAAGAAGCGGCTCCGGCAGCAGCACCTGCTGCGGCAGCGGCGAAAGAAGTACACGTACCGGACATCGGCGGCGACGAAGTCGAAGTGACCGAAGTGATGGTTAAAGTGGGCGACACCGTTGCGGCTGAGCAGTCTCTGATCACCGTTGAAGGCGACAAAGCCTCTATGGAAGTTCCGGCGCCGTTCGCAGGCACCGTGAAAGAAATCAAAGTCAGCACCGGCGACAAAGTGTCTACCGGCTCCCTGATTATGATCTTTGAAGTGGCGGGCGTTGCTGGCGCGGCTGCCCCGGCGAAAGCTGAAGCGGCCCCAGCAGCAGCTCCGGCTCCGGCAGCCTCTGGATCCAAAGAAGTTAACGTACCGGACATCGGCGGTGATGAAGTTGAAGTCACTGAAGTGATGGTTAAAGTGGGCGATAAAATTGCCGCTGAACAATCACTGATCACCGTAGAAGGCGACAAAGCCTCTATGGAAGTTCCGGCTCCGTTCGCGGGTACCGTGAAAGAAATCAAAATCAGCACCGGCGACAAAGTGAAAACCGGTTCTCTGATTATGGTCTTCGAAGTTGAAGGCGCAGCACCTGCGGCCGCTCCGGCTAAACAGGAAGCGGCGGCTCCGGCTCCTGCGGCGAAAGCTGAGAAGCCAGCGGCTCCAGCTGCAAAAGCGGAAGGTAAATCTGACTTCGCTGAAAACGACGCTTACGTCCACGCTACTCCGCTGATTCGCCGCCTGGCGCGCGAGTTTGGTGTGAACCTGGCGAAAGTGAAAGGCACCGGTCGTAAAGGTCGTATCCTGCGTGAAGACGTTCAGGCTTACGTGAAAGAAGCGGTTAAACGCGCCGAGTCTGCACCGGCAGCATCTGCTGGCGGCGGTATCCCGGGCATGCTGCCCTGGCCGAAAGTGGACTTCAGCAAGTTTGGTGAAATCGAAGAAGTGGAACTGGGCCGTATCCAGAAAATCTCTGGTGCTAACCTGAGCCGTAACTGGGTGATGATCCCGCACGTTACTCACTTCGACAAGACCGATATCACCGATCTGGAAGCGTTCCGTAAACAACAGAACGCCGAAGCTGAAAAACGTAAACTGGACGTGAAATTCACCCCAGTAGTCTTCATCATGAAAGCCGTTGCTGCCGCTCTGGAACAGATGCCGCGCTTCAACAGCTCTCTGTCCGAAGACGGTCAGCGTCTGACCCTGAAGAAATACATCAACATCGGCGTTGCGGTAGATACCCCGAATGGTCTGGTTGTTCCGGTCTTCAAAGACGTGAACAAGAAGAGCATTACCGAGCTGTCTCGCGAACTGACCACCATCTCTAAGAAAGCGCGTGATGGCAAGCTGACCGCTGGCGAAATGCAGGGCGGTTGCTTCACCATCTCCAGCATCGGTGGCCTGGGTACTACCCACTTCGCGCCGATTGTGAATGCGCCGGAAGTGGCGATCCTCGGTGTCTCCAAGTCCTCTATGGAGCCAGTGTGGAACGGTAAAGAGTTTATGCCGCGTCTGATGATGCCGATTTCGCTCTCCTTCGACCACCGTGTAATTGACGGTGCGGATGGTGCACGCTTTATCACCATCATCAACAACATGCTGTCTGACATTCGCCGCCTGGTGATGTAAGCGAAAAAGCCGGCCCGACGGCCGGCTTTTTTCTGGTAATCTCATGAAGTCAGTGAGGTTATTGTGCGAAAGACAAATCGGTTGCCGTTTGTTGTTTCAAAATTGTTAACAATTTTGTAAAATACGGGCGGATAGAACGACCCGGTGGACGACGGGTATAAATTAAGAGGTCATGATGAGCACTGAAATCAAAACTCAGGTCGTGGTACTTGGGGCAGGCCCTGCAGGTTACTCTGCTGCCTTCCGTTGCGCAGATTTAGGTCTGGAGACCGTCATCGTAGAACGTTACAGCACCCTCGGTGGTGTTTGTCTGAACGTCGGCTGTATCCCTTCTAAAGCGCTGCTGCACGTAGCAAAAGTTATCGAAGAAGCCAAAGCGCTGGCTGAACACGGTATCGTTTTTGGCGAGCCGAAAACCGATATCGACAAGATTCGTACCTGGAAAGAAAAAGTTATCACTCAACTGACCGGCGGTCTGGCTGGTATGGCTAAAGGCCGTAAAGTGAAAGTGGTTAACGGTCTGGGTAAATTTACCGGGGCGAACACCCTGGAAGTTGAAGGCGAAAACGGCAAAACCGTGATCAACTTCGACAACGCGATCATCGCGGCGGGTTCCCGTCCGATCGAACTGCCGTTTATTCCGCATGAAGATCCGCGTGTGTGGGATTCCACTGACGCGCTGGAACTGAAAACGGTTCCTAAGCGCCTGCTGGTTATGGGCGGCGGTATCATCGGTCTGGAAATGGGTACCGTGTACCATGCGCTGGGTTCAGAGATCGACGTGGTTGAAATGTTCGATCAGGTTATCCCGGCTGCCGATAAAGACGTGGTTAAAGTCTTCACCAAGCGCATCAGCAAGAAATTCAACCTGATGCTGGAAACCAAAGTGACCGCCGTTGAAGCGAAAGAAGACGGTATCTACGTTTCCATGGAAGGCAAAAAAGCGCCTGCTGAAGCACAGCGTTACGATGCCGTGCTGGTGGCTATCGGTCGTGTACCGAACGGCAAAAACCTCGATGCGGGCAAAGCTGGCGTGGAAGTTGACGACCGTGGCTTCATCCGCGTTGACAAGCAGTTGCGCACCAACGTGCCGCACATCTTTGCTATCGGCGATATCGTCGGTCAGCCGATGCTGGCGCATAAAGGTGTTCACGAAGGTCACGTTGCCGCTGAAGTTATCGCCGGTAAGAAACACTACTTCGACCCGAAAGTTATCCCATCCATCGCGTACACTGAACCAGAAGTTGCATGGGTTGGTCTGACTGAGAAAGAAGCGAAAGAAAAAGGCATCAGCTACGAAACCGCCACTTTCCCGTGGGCTGCTTCTGGCCGTGCTATCGCTTCTGACTGCGCAGACGGTATGACCAAACTGATTTTCGACAAAGAATCTCACCGTGTGATCGGTGGGGCGATTGTCGGTACCAACGGCGGCGAGCTGCTGGGTGAAATCGGTCTGGCGATCGAAATGGGCTGTGACGCTGAAGACATCGCGCTGACCATCCACGCTCACCCGACTCTGCACGAGTCCGTTGGCCTGGCAGCTGAAGTGTTCGAAGGTAGCATCACCGACCTGCCGAACCCGAAAGCGAAGAAAAAGTAATTTTTCCAAAATGATAAAAAGCGGCTGAATGGCCGCTTTTTTTATGTGTTTGTTACACAATAGTGTCAAAATCTGGCAAAAATTAAGGTAAATCGCCGAATTGCCAGAAAATGTTTTTTCCCGTACCGCACGATACGCCCGAACCGCATGAAATCTCCATTCCAAGTCAACGTACTGTTTCACAAGAAATAAATCACCTTATCTTGTCATTAGATGAAATTAATAACCCTCTAAACTAATAGCGTGATAACAAATTGAGAGGGGAAATGATGAAACGTTTTTTAAAAGCAGCAGTAATGACTACCGTGTTTATTTCCGGCATGGCGCTGGCGCAGGACGCCGTCATCCCATGGGCTACCAACAGCGGTGGTACCGAAAGCACGCATATTGCAGCAATGGGACAAAATTTGAATGCGCAGCATCAGCAGATTAGCCAGACACAGGAAGGTGTGTGGGCCACAAACTCTGGCAGCATTCGAGCTGATGAAGTAGCACTTACCAGCACGAAGCCGGCGTTTAAAGGTTATCCTGAATTAATGCCGCATCAGAATTAACTCTCCCGCTCACGTCAGACAAATTCACGCTGACGTGAGCGTCGCCAATTCCAAACTACCAGTTCTGGTAGTCATCTTATTGATATTTCCGCTAAAAAAAATTGCGCAACTGCCGATACTTTTTTCGCCATTGTGTGGCTACTGGCCGCGCGGTTAAGAGGCTCTGGACTCTCTATTACACGAAAAAAGGAAAAAACATGTCTTTAAAAAAAATCGCGGTTGTTGGCATGGTTGTCGCGACAATGACGCTGACCGGGTGTGGCGCCATGACCACCGCCGTTAAAAAACGTAATCTTGAAGTGAAAACGCAGATGAGTGAGACCATCTGGCTGGAGCCTTCCAGCGAGAAGACCGTCTACATTCAGGTGAAAAACACTTCCGATAAAGACATGAGCAACCTGCAAACCCTGCTGGCAAATGACCTGTCCGCGAAGGGCTATAAAGTGACCAGTTCACCGGACAGCGCTTACTACTGGGTGCAGGCGAACGTACTGAAAGCGGACAAAATGGATCTGCGCGAAGCTCAGGGCTTCCTGAAGACCGGTTATGAAGGGGCGGCGATGGGAGCTGCTTTAGGCGCGGGGATTACCGCTTATAACAGCAACTCCTCCGGTGCGGCGCTGGGCGTTGGCCTGGCAGCGGGACTGATCGGTATGGCTGCTGATGCGATGGTGGAAGACGTAAACTACACCATGGTCACTGACCTGCAAATCTCCGAGCGCAGCAAAGCGAAAGTGACAACAGATAACGTTGCCGCGCTGCGTCAGGGGACGTCCGGCATCAAGCTGCAAACCAGCACTGCGCAAGGCGATCGCGCCAAATATCAGACCCGAGTAGTATCTAATGCCAATAAAGTGAACCTGAAGTTCGAAGAAGCGAAGCCGGTTCTGGAAGCTCAACTGGCGAAATCTGTCGCTAACATCCTGTAATTTGTTGCGAGTTGCCGGGTGGCTACGCTTACCCGGCAACTCATCCTTCGATTCTGGGGATTCAGGGCGCGACAGGCTGCCAGGTTTTATCCAGGTGGTAGGCGGTTAACGCCTGTGCTTTTCGCTGCGACTCCTCGCCAAGATCCGCCTGATAGACCTTGTCATCACCGTTGACCATAAAGCTCATCACGCCAGTATGATCGTAGCTGACGGGCCAGGCAACCATCGCAAAGCCGCTGGCTTTGTCGGGAAGAATACGGAAATGATAACCGTGATAGCCTGTGCCGGGTTCCTGCGGACTGAAGGCTGGCCCCAGCGGGCTTGGCGCTTCACCGGGTGAAACGGGCCAGTACAGACCATCTTTTTTCCCTTCAGAGCTGACAATCTTTTGTGCGTACGTCTGGTTCATCGCAAAGTAGCTTTGCTGAGCATCGACATAGGCATGTAATGCCTCGATGGCAGCGAGTTCGTTGCGCCCAATCTCACGGGTCAGGATCTCTTCGGCCGCTTCCTTAATATCAAATTGCCAGCCAGAAGTGGTTTTAACCACCGGGATCGGCAGTTGCCAGTCGCTGTCCCCGACCACCAGGTGCGCGGTATTACCGTCGACAACGGTGTTATGGCGAACCTTCCAGTCGCGCAGGAAGCGGTCTACCGCATCGGGGTCGACGCCTTCCGGCGGCAGAAACTCGCGCCAGTTTTCCCCAAGCAGGTTGTTCATCGCACTTTCATTTTGCTCACTGATAGCGTTTGCCAGCGCATCGGTGGCCTGGTCCGGCGTGCTGAAGGATTGCTGTGCCATCGCGGTGGCCGAAACCATGAACAACACCATTCCACTGAGTAGTTTATTTTTCATGTCGGTTCCCTTAACGATGACGGAATTCACGGTGTTCAGCACGACCGCCGGATAGCTGGCGAGATGGTTGGTTGCGGGCGAACTGCCTGCTTTGGGCCCCTCGCTGCTGCTGTGCCTGCCAGTTGGCGGAGCGACTGTCATTACCGCTCAGCGCATTGGCGCGCGGCTGGAACTGTTGAAGATTACGCTGCTGCACATTGCGTTGCTGCGCCGGTTGTGTGATCCGTTTCTCCTGGCGCTGGGTGGCAGCCTGGCGATTTTCACGCTGCTGAGTGTTTGCCCGTTGCGCCGTTTGTGGTTTGGTATCGTAACCACGGTAGTTGTTACGCTGGGAAATCTGCTTCAGCTGTTGGCTGGATGCTTGACGCTGGGCGTCTCTCGTGCCCGTACGCGCCGTTTGCGGGAATGTTTTCCCCGTTGATTTTTCCATCTGGCTCAGGGCTGCCTGACGCTGGCTATCACGGTTGACTGGTCGTTGCTGGGTTGAGCTTAAGCCCGTTGCCGTGTTAGTGGGGTGAAAGCGGTTATTAAGCTGGCTATTAGGGTACGGCACACCCTCGCGATAGGCCGGGTTGTGCTGCCAGGTACGGTTGGCGTCCGTCAGCCGTTGCCCGCTGATTTTATTGAAGTTATCAACGTTTATATTGATGTTGTTATCGCCGTTGCGGTTATACCCGCCATGGTTATCCCAGTCATCGTGATGATGGTGGTCCCAGTCATCGTCATCATCCCAGTCGATATTGCTGAAGATGGCATAGGTTGTGGCGACACCGAGGCTGAAGCCTAAACCGTTCACGAAGCTGTTGCCAAACTGTTCGCCGGGCGTTGGCGGCAGATAGGTTGGTGGATAGGCGGTATTGGGCCAGGTACCGTAAACCGTGTTCGGATTATAGGTGGGGACGTACACCACCTGCGGATCGGCGGATTCAATTTTGATAACCGTTGGGCTTGTCGTGGCGGTCGTGGTAGTAGAACTGGTTGTTGACTCGCTGGTGACGGTTTTAGCCGGTGCTGCTTTTGTCACAGTAGTGACGGTCTGTTGCGGTGTTGATTGCAACGCCCCGGTTTGTTGCGCCAGCGCGCGCAGACGTTGCACAGAGTCCATGACATCTTTCGGTTGCGCGAGGAAAGCGTCACCCAGGCTTTGTACCCACGGCGGATTTTCGCCCATCAGCGACATCAGTTGTGGGAAGGCGACCAGTGATTTCACGCTGGGATCCCAGGGTTGACCAGCAACGGCCTGAATGGCGGCATCGCCCTGCATTTTGGGATTATCTTTTGACCACTGCGCGGCCTGGATGACGTTAGCCGGATAGGTTGAGGCCATCAAAATTTGTGACAGCAGTGAATCCGGATAGAGCGCGATAGGTGCCACCCACTGATCGATTTGCGCAGCCGAGTATGTCGGCGCAGCAGCAGGCGCAGGTTGGTCAACGGGAGCAGGGGCCGCTACGGGGGCGGGAGCCGGCGCTGAAGGTTGTTGTGCGACGGGGGCCGGAGCAGCGGGCTCCGTTACGCGACTTTTAACGAACATGACGCCAGAGGCGGCAAACAACCCGGCACTGCACAGAAGAACAAGCAGGTGTGGCTTAAATGGCAACTTCATAAAATGACTCCAACGAGACAAGTGCTGTGCCGTGAGGCGTTCCTGTTGTCGCGAGTATCATGCACCCGTGTTTGACAGTTTTGACTTTTATTGGGGATTCAGCCGGCAGGTCCGGAAAAAGAGTGTGAGTATTTATTACACAATTATATCTGATGGCTTAAAAAACGCTGGAAAATTCAGCATGTCGCGCTTGAAAATCAACCGCTTTACGGCAATCTTAATCCCTCTGAAATGCGCCTCGCCTCGCCGCTACACCATTCTTAACGATTCAGCCAATTTTTTATGTTGCTTTTTTGTAAACAGATTAACACTTAAAGAAAATCCTGTTATTGTGCCTTATGCGGTACCGGGCATTTACCCTACTAACTACTGTCTCACAGGAGCGTGAAGAGAATCGCCCATCAACAAAAGCGCCGCATTATGACAATGAGAGCGAGGAGATATCGTCGTGCTAGAAGAATACCGTAAGCACGTAGCTGAGCGTGCTGCCCAGGGGATTGTGCCAAAACCTTTAGACGCAACCCAAATGGCCGCACTTGTCGAGCTGCTGAAGACCCCGCCTGTGGGCGAAGAAGAATTCCTGTTAGACCTGTTGATCAACCGCGTTCCTCCTGGCGTAGATGAAGCCGCATATGTTAAAGCCGGTTTTCTCGCTGCTGTCGCGAAAGGCGACACCACCTCCCCACTGGTCACGCCAGAAAAAGCCATTGAATTGCTGGGCACCATGCAGGGTGGTTACAACATTCATCCGCTGATCGATGCGCTGGACGACGCAAAACTGGCGCCGATTGCCGCCAAAGCGCTCTCTTCAACGCTGCTGATGTTCGATAACTTCTACGATGTAGAAGAAAAAGCCAAAGCGGGCAACGAATATGCGAAGCAGGTAATGCAGTCCTGGGCTGATGCCGAATGGTTCCTGAACCGTCCTCAGCTTGCTGAAAAAATTACCGTTACCGTCTTTAAAGTGACGGGTGAAACCAACACCGATGACCTTTCTCCGGCCCCGGATGCCTGGTCCCGCCCGGATATTCCTTTGCACGCGCTGGCGATGCTGAAAAACGCCCGTGAAGGCATTGACCCGGATCAGCCGGGCGTAGTTGGCCCGATCAAACAAATCGAAGCATTACAGAAAAAAGGCTACCCGCTGGCCTACGTCGGTGACGTTGTCGGCACTGGTTCCTCCCGTAAATCGGCGACCAACTCCGTACTGTGGTTTATGGGCGATGATATCCCGCATGTGCCGAACAAGCGCGGCGGCGGTCTGTGCCTCGGCGGCAAAATTGCGCCTATCTTCTTCAATACCATGGAAGATGCGGGCGCGCTGCCGATTGAAGTCGACGTGTCGAACATGAACATGGGCGACGTGATTGACGTTTACCCTTACAGTGGTGAAGTGCGCAACCACGAAACCGGTGAGCTGCTGGCAACCTTCGAACTGAAAACCGACGTGCTGCTCGACGAAGTCCGCGCCGGTGGCCGTATCCCGCTGATTATCGGCCGTGGCCTGACCACCAAAGCGCGTGAAGCGCTGGGTCTGCCGCACTCAGACGTTTTCCGTCAGGCGAAAGACGTGGCAGAAAGCAGCCGTGGCTTCTCTCTGGCACAAAAAATGGTTGGCCGTGCCTGCGGCGTGAAAGGCATCCGACCGGGCGCGTACTGCGAACCGAAGATGACTTCCGTGGGTTCCCAGGATACCACTGGCCCGATGACCCGTGACGAACTGAAAGACCTGGCATGTCTGGGCTTCTCGTCTGACCTGGTGATGCAGTCCTTCTGTCACACTGCCGCGTATCCGAAGCCGGTTGACGTGAACACGCATCACACGCTGCCAGACTTCATCATGAACCGCGGCGGTGTGTCGCTGCGTCCGGGCGATGGCGTTATTCACTCCTGGCTGAACCGCATGCTGCTGCCGGATACCGTGGGTACTGGCGGTGACTCCCATACCCGTTTCCCGATTGGTATTTCCTTCCCGGCGGGCTCTGGTCTGGTGGCGTTTGCTGCCGCGACCGGCGTGATGCCGCTGGATATGCCGGAATCCGTTCTGGTGCGCTTCAAAGGCAAAATGCAGCCGGGTATCACGCTGCGCGATCTGGTACACGCCATCCCGCTGTACGCGATCAAACAGGGTCTGCTGACCGTTGAGAAAAAAGGGAAGAAAAACATCTTCTCTGGCCGCATTCTGGAAATTGAAGGTCTACCGGATCTGAAAGTCGAGCAGGCGTTCGAATTGACCGATGCTTCCGCCGAGCGTTCCGCTGCCGGTTGTACCATCAAGCTGAACAAAGAACCGATTATCGAGTACCTGACCTCCAACATCGTGCTGCTGAAGTGGATGATTGCAGAAGGCTACGGCGACCGTCGTACGCTGGAACGTCGCGTGCAGGGCATGGAAAAATGGCTGGCGGATCCGCAGTTGCTGGAAGCCGATGCTGATGCGGAATACGCGGCGGTGATCGACATCGATCTGGCGGATATCAAAGAGCCAATCCTGTGTGCGCCGAACGATCCGGACGACGCGCGTCTGCTGTCTGACGTGCAGGGCGAGAAGATCGACGAAGTGTTCATCGGCTCCTGCATGACCAACATCGGCCACTTCCGCGCTGCTGGTAAGCTGCTGGATGCGCACAAAGGCCAGCTGCCGACGCGCCTGTGGGTGGCACCGCCGACCCGTATGGACGCGGCGCAGCTGACCGAAGAAGGCTACTACAGCGTGTTTGGTAAGAGCGGCGCGCGTATTGAGATCCCGGGCTGTTCCCTGTGTATGGGGAACCAGGCGCGTGTGGCCGACGGTGCGACGGTGGTTTCCACTTCTACCCGTAACTTCCCGAACCGTTTAGGGACCGGGGCGAACGTCTTCCTGGCCTCTGCGGAGCTGGCGGCGGTTGCGGCGCTGATCGGCAAGCTGCCGACGCCGGAAGAGTACCAGACCTATGTGGCTCAGGTGGATAAGACGGCGGTGGATACCTACCGTTATCTGAACTTCGACCAGCTTTCTCAGTACACCGAGAAAGCGGACGGCGTGATTTTCCAGACCGCAGTCTAATGCGTTAACGCGTTTTGTGTAAAAACGCATCAATGCCCGGAGAAGTCAGCTTCTCCGGGCATTTTTATTTCTATTCCTTATACCCGCTACGCTTTTTTTCTGCCGCGCTGCTGCGATAATTACAGCAAGGCGCAATGCGGTATTGGCGCATTGCCGGGAGCAGAGGAAGACATTATGGATTACGAATTTCTGCGCGATATTACCGGAGTGGTAAAAGTGCGTATGTCCATGGGCCACGAGGTGGTGGGGCACTGGTTTAATGAGGAAGTGAAAGAGAACCTGGCCTTACTTGATGAAGTGGAACAGGCGGCGCGTGCGGTGAAGGGCAGTGAGCGCTCCTGGCAGCGAGCAGGGCATGAATACACGCTCTGGCTGGATGGCGAAGAGGTGATGGTTCGCGCCAATCAGCTCGAGTTCTCGGGCGATGAAATGGAAGAGGGGATGAGCTACTACGACGAAGAGAGCTTTTCGCTCTGCGGCGTAGAGGATTTTCTGCAAGTGGTCGCGGCGTACCGCGAATTTGTGCAACAGCGTTAATCCATGCGGAGCCAGCGGGCTCCGCTATGTCTGTTACTTCACGTACGCC
This sequence comes from Citrobacter sp. wls710, assembly GCF_005281115.1. NCBI lineage: Bacteria > Pseudomonadati > Pseudomonadota > Gammaproteobacteria > Enterobacterales > Enterobacteriaceae > Citrobacter > Citrobacter sp. wls710. Next base: position 26,503 of record NZ_SZXD01000030.1, on the reverse strand, counting down.
AGCAGGCTTAACGAGTCACGCGCCAGCGCTTTGCATTTTTTTGCCGTTGGGATGCCGATACCGCTGAGATCGCGATAGCTGTCCTCACCCAGTGCCTTCATGTTGAAGGTGTCGTAATTGCTCAGGTCCCACTGGTTTTGCTGGGCAAAAAAGACCAGTGCGCGACGGATCTGCCCATTTGGCAAATTCTGGTATCCACAGTCATTTTTCAGAAAAACAAAAACTGCCGTTAAATCGGCCATATCTTCGGCTTCGGACTCGCTCAGCGCGTAGCTATTTGCGCATACGGCCATCAGGCTGCCGAACAAAACTGTTCTGAAAAACGTCTTCATTGCTTCTACCACTGCATCACGGAATTTAAACGTTAGCACACTGCGAGCGAAGCGACGACCTTTATTATTAGCCGTTTACTTGACCTTCCCGTAAGGGGAAGGCTTATGCTTAAAAGATAGCCTGCTTAAGCTGCTGAATATAAGGAAGTGATTATGCAACGTCGTGACTTTTTAAAGTACTCCGTGGCGCTGGGCGTCGCGTCAGCATTACCTCTGTGGAGCCGTAGCGTATTTGCCGCCGACCGTCCGGCATTACCCATTCCAGACCTGTTAACCGCCGATGCTTCTAATCGCATTCAGTTGATTGCACAAGCCGGGCAGTCGAACTTTGCAGGTAAAACCGCCACGACGTGGGGATATAACGGCAATTTGCTCGGACCGGCGCTAAAGCTAAACAAAGGGCAATCGGTGACGGTGGATATCCACAACCAGCTTGCCGAAGAGACGACGTTGCACTGGCACGGGCTGGAAATTCCTGGTGAAGTTGATGGTGGGCCGCAAGGTATTATCCCGGCAGGCGGGAAACGTTCCGTCACTTTCACACCGGATCAACGGGCAGCAACCTGTTGGTTCCATCCACATCAGCATGGTAAAACCGGTCGCCAGGTGGCGATGGGGCTGGCCGGACTGGTGCTGATTGAAGATGAAGAGATCCACAAACTGCTGCTGCCGAAGCAGTGGGGCATTGATGATGTGCCGGTGATTATTCAGGACAAGCAGTTTTCCACCGATGGACAGATCAACTATCAACTGGACATGATGACCGCTGCCGTCGGCTGGTTTGGCGATACGCTGCTGACCAACGGCGCGATTTATCCTCAACATGCCGCGCCGCGCGGTTGGCTGCGTTTGCGCCTGCTGAACGGGTGTAACGCTCGCTCGCTGAATATTGCCACCAGCGACAATCGTCCTCTGTACGTTATTGCCAGCGATGGTGGACTGTTGGCGGAACCGGTCAAAGTAACTGAACTTCCTATGCTGATGGGCGAGCGCTTTGAAGTGCTGGTGGATGTGAGCGACGGTAAGGCGTTTGATCTGGTCACTCTTCCTGTCAGCCAGATGGGGATGGCGGTTGCGCCATTTGATAAGCCGCACCCGGTGATGCGCGTTCAGCCGCTGCTGATTACTGCTTCCGCAACGCTGCCTGATTCGCTGACATCCATGCCGTCATTGCCGTCACTGGATGGCCTGACGGTGCGCAAACTACAGCTGTCTATGGATCCGATGCTCGACATGATGGGCATGCAAATGCTGATGAAGAAATACGGCGGTCAGGCGATGGCGGGTATGGATCATGGGAAGATGATGGACCATATGAATAATGACAATATGGGCCACGGGAAGATGAATCATGGCAATATGAACCATGGCAACATGGGGAATATGCAGCATGGCAACATGAAGCAGGCGGGATCATTTGATTTCCATAATGCCAACCGGATTAACGGTCTGGCGTTTGATATGAATAAACCCATGTTCGCCGCGGCGAAAGGTCAGCATGAGCGCTGGGTGATTTCCGGTCAGGGCGACATGATGCTGCATCCGTTCCATATTCACGGCACCCAGTTCCGCATTTTGTCTGAGAATGGCAAAGCGCCTGCCGCGCACCGCGCGGGATGGAAGGATACGGTGCGGGTAGAAGGCGGCGTCAGCGAGGTGCTGGTGAAGTTTGACCACGACGCGCCGAAAGAGCATGCCTATATGGCGCACTGTCATCTGTTAGAGCATGAAGATACCGGCATGATGCTCGGATTCACGGTATAAAAAAAGCCGGGGGGCGGCTTCGCCTTGCCCGGCCGACATGTCGCATCCGTAGGCCCGGTAAGCTTAGCACCACCGGGCTTTTCAGTTATTTAGCGTCGTCCGGCAATGCATACGCCACGATATAATCGCCCATCTTCGTGCCAAACGACCCGTGGCCTCCGGCGGAGATCACCACATACTGCTTGCCATTCACTTCATAGGTCATCGGTGTCGCCTGTCCACCTGCCGGTAGACGGCCCTGCCACAGTTTTTCACCGTTACTCATATTGTAGGCGCGCAGATAGTTGTCGGCGGTTGCGGCAATGAACAGCACGTTACCGGCGGTGGAGATAGGCCCTCCCAGCATTGGCATTCCCATATTGAACGGTACCTGAACCGGCATTGGGAACGGCATGCTGTCCTGCGGGGTGCCAATACGTTTTTTCCACACCACTTCATTGGTCTTCAGATCCACGGCGGAGATGTAGCCCCAGGCTGGCTGCTTACACGGCAGACCAAATGGCGACAGGAACGGATTCAGCGTGACGCCGAACGGCACGCCGTACTGTGGCTGAATTCCTGATTCTGTGCCGGTGCCTTTGGCATCTTTCGGCGGCTCCATCGGATTACCTGGGCCGCGTGGGATCAGCTTCGAGACAAACGGCAGCGCCATCGGGTTGGCTATCGCCACCTGACGGTTGGGATCAACGGAGATTCCGCCCCATTCGAACATCCCCAGGTTGCCAGGGAACACCAGCGTGCCCTGCTCTGAAGGTGGGGTGAAGATGCCCTCATAACGCAGTTGGTGGAACATTACGCGACACACCAACTGGTCGAACATGGTGGCGCCCCACATGTCCGCGCCGCTCAAATCTTTCTGCGGACGGAAGGTAAGGTCGGAGAACGGCTGGGTTTTGCTGACGTAATCACCTTTGGCTGCACCCTGCGGCACCGGTTTTTCCGGGGCAGGTACCACCAGTTCACCATTACGGCGGTCGAGCACGAAGATGTTACCGGTTTTCGCCGGGGCGTAAATGACCGGGACTTTCTGGCCTTTAACGGTGATATCCGCCAGCGTTGGCTGCGCCGGTAAGTCCATATCCCATAGATCGTGATGAACGGTTTGATAGCTCCAGGCCAGCTTCCCGGTAGTGGCATTTAACGCCAGGATGGCGCTGGCATAACGTTCCTGTTCCGGCGTGCGGTTACCGCCCCAGATGTCCGGTGTGGTGACGCCCATGGGCAGATACACCAGATCCAGCTTCGCGTCATAGGCCGCAGGGGCCCAGGAGTTTGGTGAGTTAAAGGTGAACGTATGTTCATCTGACGGGATGAAATTGGGATCTTTGGCACCTGGGTCGAATGCCCACAGCAGCTTACCGGTATTCACATCGAAGCCACGGATAACGCCGGAAGTTTCGCGGGTGGAGAAGTTATCGGTCACCGACCCGGCAATCACGATGGTTTTATCAGTGATGATGGGCGGTGACGTCGGCTCATACAGACCCGGCGTGGTATCCGGCATGTTGGTTTGTAAGTTGAGGATGCCTTGATTGGCGAAGGTTGCGCACAGCTTGCCGGTTTCCGCGTTCAGGGCAAACAGACGGCCATCGTTCACCGGCAGGATGATGCGGCGCGGACAGTCAGCCACCACTTCCGGGCTGGCGTTATCGGCACGTGCTTCATGATAAGAAACGCCGCGACAGGTTACGTGCTGGAAAGAGGTGTTGGTATTGAGTTGGGGATCGAAATGCCACTTCTCTTTACCACTCGCCGCATCGAGCGCAAACAGACGCTGGTGGGCGGTACACAGATAGAGCGTATCACCAACTTTGATCGGCGTGACTTCATTGGTGATTTCACCCGGATCGTTTGGCTGTTTTAAATCACCGGTGCGAAATACCCAGGCTTCTTTCAATTGATGTACGTTGTCGGCGTTAATTTGTTTTAACGGTGAGTAGCGTTGACCTTCCTGATTGCGCCCGTAAGCGGGCCAGTCCTTGTCGGCCACCGGTGAAATTGCTTCGGCCGGGGTGGTATCCGCGCTCAGCGTGCCGTGTACTTCCTGCGGATCGTTGAAACCCGCCCAGGTCAGGATCGCGCCGCTAATCAGTAGTGCGACGACCAGCGCCGTTACCGCGCCGCTGGAAGGGACGATCAGGTGACGCCAGACGAACGGCAGAACCAGCCAGATACCGAAGAAGACTAGGATGTCGCTACGCGGTGTTAATGCCCAGAAATCAAAGCCGACTTCCCATACGCCCCAAATCATGGTGGCGAGAAGCAGGACAGCATACAGCCAAAGCGCGGAGCGTTGACTACGCCATAGCAGGAAGGCCACGCCGAGCATGGCCAGACCCGCTATCGGGTAATACCAGGAGCCACCGATGGCGACCAGCCAGCCTCCGCCAATCAGAAGATAGAGTCCACAAAGTGCGGCGAACAGAGCACTCAGTGTCACGATAAGTCGTTGGGATCGTACGTTGTTATTTGCCATAAAAAATACCATCACAGGTGTTATTTCTTTAATAGCAGTTAATTATAGGAGTTAAAACGCGTGACGATTGTCACATTATGAACTTTATCAACAGATGCCGCGGATGAATGCTTTTGCTGGTATACTGCGTGCCTTGCGCTTAGATGCTCGCTTATTAAAAGTAAGCATTGAGTGATTTGTTTTTAAATCATATGGTTAGAGATATGAAACATACTGTTGAAGTCATGATCCCGGAAGCGGAGATCAAAGCGCGTATTGCTGAACTGGGACGTCAGATTAACGAACGTTATAAGGACAGCGGCAGCGATATGGTGCTGGTTGGTCTGTTACGCGGCTCATTTATGTTTATGGCGGACCTGTGCCGTGAAGTGCATGTCTCCCACGAAGTCGATTTCATGACTGCATCCAGTTATGGCAGCGGAATGTCTACCACGCGTGATGTTAAAATCCTGAAAGACCTGGATGAAGACATTCGTGGCAAGGACGTGCTGATTGTCGAAGACATCATCGACTCCGGCAACACGCTGTCTAAAGTGCGTGAGATTCTGAGCCTGCGCGAGCCGAAATCCCTGGCTATCTGTACGCTGCTGGATAAACCTTCCCGTCGTGAAGTGGATGTCCCGGTTGAGTTTATCGGATTCTCTATTCCAGATGAGTTTGTGGTCGGCTACGGCATTGACTATGCTCAGCGTTATCGCCATCTGCCGTACGTTGGCAAAGTGGTGCTGCTGGACGAGTAATTGGCTGGAGTGTCTGATGGCGCTTCACTTATCAGGCCTACGGCGCAGGTTTGTAGGCCGGGTAAGGCATAGCCGCCTCCCGGCAATGTCTCATTATTTATGGTTGCAGTGTTTCTGGCTGAGGTTAGATAAGCCCTGGCGATAGCGCTGCTCCAGCGTTTCGCGGCTGGTGGCGGTGACGTCGAGATCGCGCAGCAGGCCATCATGAATACCGTAGGCCCAGCCGTGAATGGTGACTTTCTGACCGCGCTTCCAGGCGGATCGCATAATCGTTGAATGACCCAGGTTATAGACCTGCTCCATGACATTCAGTTCGCACAGGGTGTCCATGCGGCGTTCCTGCGGCATTTCGCCAAGCAGTGAGCTGTGTTTAAACCAGATATCGCGAATATGCAGTAACCAGTTATCAATCAGCCCCTGTTCTTTATTTTCAATCGCTGCCTGGACGCCGCCGCATCCGTAGTGGCCGCAAATAATAATATGTTCCACTTCCAGCACATCCACCGCATACTGAACCACTGAGAGGCAGTTCAGGTCGGTGTGAATAACCAGATTGGCAACATTACGGTGGACGAATAATTCGCCCGGTTCCAGACCGGTCAATCGTTCAGCGGGAACGCGGCTATCGGAACATCCAATCCATAGAAAACGTGGATTCTGCGCATGTGTCAGCGTTTCAAAAAATCCGGGATCCTCTTCTACCAGCATCTTTGACCATAGTGCATTGTTGCTGATGAGTGTATCTATGTCTTTCATGGAGTTGTACGACCCGAAACCAGATAAATTCGATGGGCTAATATAGGGTAACTCCAGCATTAATTAAACTATATATGAAATGTCAGAACGTAAGGTAAGTAAAAAACCATGACCATTGCTCTGGAACTTCAAGAACTTAAGAAAACCTATCCCGGTGGCGTGCAGGCGCTACGCGGCATAGATTTGCAAGTCGAAGCGGGTGATTTTTATGCGCTTTTGGGACCGAATGGCGCAGGTAAATCTACCACCATCGGCATTATCAGTTCGCTGGTGAATAAAACTTCCGGACGGGTAAGCGTCTTCGGATACGATCTCGATAAAGATACGGTTAACGCTAAACGTCAGCTTGGTCTGGTGCCACAGGAGTTTAACTTTAACCCGTTTGAAACCGTGCAGCAGATCGTGGTCAACCAGGCAGGCTACTATGGCGTTGAGCATAAAGAAGCCGTTAAGCGTAGCGAAATATATCTAAAACAGCTCGACTTGTGGGAAAAACGTAACGAACGTGCGCGTATGCTTTCCGGTGGGATGAAACGTCGTCTGATGATCGCGCGGGCGCTGATGCATCAGCCAAAGCTGTTGATTCTCGATGAACCGACGGCGGGCGTCGACATTGAGCTACGTCGTTCAATGTGGGGCTTTTTAAAAGATTTAAACGACAAAGGCACCACGATTATTCTGACTACCCACTATCTCGAAGAAGCGGAAATGCTGTGTCGTAATATCGGTATTATTCAGCACGGTGAGCTGGTGGAAAATACCTCAATGAAGAGTCTGCTCTCTAAACTGAAATCTGAAACTTTTATCCTCGATCTGGCGCCAAAAAGCCCGCTGCCAAAACTGGAAGGGTATCAGTATCGTCTGGTTGATACCTCGACGCTGGAAGTGGAAGTTCTGCGTGAGCAAGGGGTTAACAGCGTGTTCTCACAACTGAGCGCCCAGGGTATTCAGGTATTAAGTATGCGTAACAAAGCGAACCGACTGGAAGAACTGTTTGTTTCTCTGGTGCATGAAAAACAAGGAGATCGCGCATGATGCAGCTTTATTGGGTTGCGCTAAAAAGCATCTGGGCGAAAGAGATCCACCGCTTTATGCGTATCTGGGTCCAGACTCTGGTTCCTCCCGTCATCACCATGACGCTCTATTTTATTATTTTTGGTAATTTGATTGGCTCGCGTATCGGCGAAATGCATGGTTTTAGCTACATGCAATTTATTGTGCCGGGGCTGATTATGATGGCGGTGATCACCAACTCGTACGCTAACGTGGCATCGTCATTCTTTAGCGCCAAGTTTCAACGCAATATTGAAGAACTGCTGGTCGCTCCGGTACCGACGCACGTCATTATCGCGGGTTTTGTCGGCGGTGGCGTGGCGCGTGGCCTGTGCGTAGGGATCCTTGTAACGGCTATTTCACTTTTCTTCGTGCCGTTCCAGGTGCACTCCTGGGTCTTTGTTGCGCTCACGCTAGTGTTAACGGCGGTACTGTTTTCACTGGCCGGGCTGCTGAACGCGGTTTTCGCCAAAACCTTTGACGATATCAGCCTGATCCCAACCTTTGTGCTGACGCCGCTGACCTATTTGGGGGGCGTTTTCTATTCGTTAACGCTGCTGCCGCCGTTCTGGCAGGGGCTGTCGCACCTGAACCCAATTGTCTACATGATCAGCGGGTTCCGCTACGGTTTCCTGGGTATCCATGATGTTCCGCTGGTCACCACGTTTGGCGTGCTGGTGGTGTTCATCGCGGTGTTTTATTTGCTGTGCTGGTACCTGATCCAGCGTGGGCGCGGTTTGCGCAGTTAATTCTTTCTTCCTCTCTCTGCTCGGGAGAGGAAGACTTTTGACGCTTATCACCATTATGTATTTATCACACTGATAAACTACTTGCCTGCTAAGGAGGTAGGCAATGTTAGGTTGGGTAATTACCTGTCATGACGATAAGGCACAGGATATGCTGCATCGTCTGGAGCAGAAGCACGGCCCGTTGGCCCAATGCCAGGCGGTAAGTTTTTGGCGTGGACTCAGCTCAAATATGTTGAGCCGCATGATGTGCCACGCTCTGCATGCTACTGACTCAGGCGAGGGCGTGATCTTCCTGACGGATACCGCGGGGGCCGCACCATACCGCGTGGCCTCGTTAATGAGCCACAAACACCCCCAGTGTGAAGTGATTTCAGGTATCAGCTATTCATTGCTTGAGAGAATGCTTTCGTCGCGGGAATCAATGAGCAGCTCTGCGTTTCGCGATTGCATTGTTACGCTTGGCGGGCCGGAAGTCTCAAGTCTCTGGCATCAACAACAAAAAAATCCCCCCTTCGTATTGAAGCATGATTTGTATGAGTATTAATCGTTGGTATTGATGGTGCTTTTGCTACAATAGCCGAGGTTTCTCGCCTCGGTTCGGTTATCTCATATGGTTATGCGCGTTGTGCTTATTTTGTTGCTCCTGTCTTCTGGCAGCGTAGCTGCGGCTTTGCCTGCTCGCTACATGCAAACTACCGAAGCGGCTGCCGTGTGGGCGCAGATAGGTGATAAAATGGTGACGGTGGGGAATATTCGCGCCGGGCAGATCCTTGCCGTAGAGCCGATTGCGGCAGACTATTACGAATTCACCTTTGGCTTGGGTACCGGGTTTATTGATAAGGGACATCTGGAGCCTGTTCAGGGGCGGCAGAAAGTTGATGATGGTCTGGGCGATCTCAATAAACCGCTCAGCAATCAAAGCTTGATTACCTGGAAAGATACCCCGGTTTATAATGCTCCGGATGTCGGTAGCGCCCCGTTTGGCGTGCTGGCGGATAATCTGCGCTATCCCATTATCAGTAAGCTTAAAGACCGACTCAACCAGACGTGGTACCAGATCCGCATTGGCGGCAGACTGGCCTATATCAGTGCTCTGGATGCGCAGGAAGACAACGGTATACCGGTGTTAACCTATCATCATATTCTGCGCGATGAAGAGAATACCCGCTTTCGCCACACCTCCACGACAACCTCTGTACGCGCGTTTAGCAACCAGATGGCCTGGCTACACGACCGCGGCTACACGACGTTGACTATGTATCAACTGGAAGGCTATATCCGCAACAATATGAACCTCCCGGCGCGGGCGGTGGTGCTGACTTTTGATGATGGGCTGAAGTCGGTGAGCCGTTATGCTTACCCGATTCTGAAGCAGCACGGCATGAAGGCAACGGCGTTTATCATTTCCTCACGCATCAAGCGCCACCCGCAGAAGTGGGATCCGAAATCGCTGCAGTTTATGAGCCTTTCTGAACTGAACGAGATCCGCGACGTGTTCGACTTCCAGTCGCATACTCATTTTTTACATCGGGTGGATGCCAATCACCGGCCAATCCTTTTGAGTCGCAGCTATCACAACATTCTGTTTGATTTTGCCCGTTCGCGCCGGGCGCTGTCCCAGTTCAATCCTCACGTCCTGTATCTTTCCTATCCGTTTGGCGGTTATAACGCTACGGCGGTAAAAGCGGCAGGCGACGCGGGATTCCACATGGCGGTCACCACGGTGAGAGGGAAGGTGAAGCCGGGGGATAATCCGTTCTTATTGAAAAGACTTTATATTTTAAGAACGGATTCGCTGGAGACGATGTCGCGGCTGATAGTCAATCAGCCGCAGGGGTAAGCTTATTCGTAGGTAAAAGTAAACGTGGCGACGGATTCGAAATCACCGGCTTTGACGGTCGCTCCGGTAGGGACCAGTTTCGCGGCATAATCAAGGCTGACGCTATTGTTGCCCCAGGTAGAAAAGGCGGTGCCTGATGAATTGGAGCCATCGGCTTTCATCTGTTTGTAGCCATCTTTCACGGAGTAAACTTTTACGCCGACGCCGCTCGCATTACCGCCGCTTTGCGTCAGAATCGTAGGGTCGCCAGCCAGGTAATTGCCACTCATTTTGACGGTCACCTTGGTCATCAGGCAGTTGGTTAATTCAAAGGTGAAAGGGATCTCGCGAGCGGTATTTTTATTAATATCAGAAACGAAGAAATGCCCAAGATCCACCGTCGTTGAATACGCATCGTTGACTGAGGCCCATTGGCAGGTGGGTTCCATCACCTTGAAATGCAAAGAGGAGGCGTCAACAGAGAAGGTGATTGTATTTGGCTGGTCCACTGAACCCATACGGAAAGTGCCGATTTTACCCGGTTTGGCATAGCCATCAGTTTGGCCGACTCTGGGTTGATAATTTGGGGTCTGATAAACATCGAAAAACAGATCCCAGTTGCTGTCGGCATCTTTCCAGGGCGCGCCGGTTTGTGACGGTACGGTGGCTAATCCGCTGGCGGGGAAATTGAGATAAACATCGCCAACGTCCGATGAGTGATTGCACCCGCTGCCTTTAACGCAACGCAGCATATAAGTATAGCTGATGCCCTCAATATCGGTTTTGAGTAACCCGCCTCCTGTTCCTGGAACCGTATAAACATCCATCAGGCTTGCATCGGCTTCACCTAAGGTTATTTGGTTGCTGTTGCTTCTGCTGTTATTGCAGTCCATCCCCCCTCGTAAGGGAATGGTATAGCTCGCGGGAACGCCCATGTTGACAACATTGGAGCCAATATAGGTAACAGGTAGCTGAATGATGGTCGGTTCGATAATGACGTGGTAATCCCCCGCTGCGCCAGCGGTAATATAACATTCGCTTGATGCCATCACGCTGCCGGAAAAAGCTAACGAGGCGCAGCCCAGGAGGAGAAATAAATAACGCTTTTGCATAATAAGTTCTTTTATTATTCGTAAGTCACGTTGACGACGACGTTGCTGAGCACCTTCCCGCTGCTCACCGCGCCGGTATTTTGATAGCGGGCGTAAAAGGCATATTCAGTCAAATAGTCATCGGCTGATTTCCCTTTTACGTCATATTCGACATCTGATTCGCCATCGTTATTCAGTACGTTGGTGTGGTAAGTTGCGGAGAAAATGACTACCCCGACGTTAGTTGCTGCGCCATTTCCCGCTTCATTTATAAAGACTTGTTTATTTCCGGCGGTGATGCCGGACTGGGGACTAAACTGGAAATGCAGCGACTGGAGTGTATTCCCGCCGGAACCGACGGCATCACATTGCTCCACCCGAATGGTAAAAGGTGTGCCGCCTGCGTCCGTGGTGGGCTGAAGGCGGTCGCTGCCATCGCTATTATAAAACCAACTGCGCATGACGGTAGGTAGCGTAATGTCTCCGCCATTGTCCAGGCTGATTTGACAGGTGTTATTGACGATCCTTGCTGAGAAATTAACATCCAGGCCATCGCCCGCATAGCTGGCCGCTGACCACTGCCCGGTAGCCAACCCCATGAACAGAGCCAGTGTCGTGGGGCGAACAGAAAATAATAAATATCGCATCGTCACCTGCCGTTCTGGTTTATTCGTAAGTTACAACAAAGGTAATTGCCGACGAGGCGTCGCCAGCAACGGCCTGCGCGGCGGTATAACCGCTGGCCGCTACCCAACGCGCGTTCATCGCGTATTCCGCTGTGGAAGCGCCTTTAATTGCGGTTGTGACCGTATTTGAAGGCGTACCGCTGGTGCATGCCAGTTGCGTACCGCTCCCGGCCGCGCCGCCCCAGATTTCAACAGCCGTATGGGTATTGACAGTACCGGTGGTGGCGAATGAGGCGCTATTGCTATCGCACGTATTCCCGCTACCGGCCTGGGCGGCGATTTTTGCCGAATCGACGCCTGCGCAACCGGTGAAAGCAATCTTAAAAGGTTCGGTACGGGTGCCAATATCAGACTTAAAGACATCGCCAAAATTGATGGTGTCCGTGGTGGTTGAGCCCTGTTTCACCGTGGCGGAGCAGGTGCCTGCAACCACTGTTGTGACAAATTTAGCCGACAGACTGGGGGTACCGACGATATCTGCATGCGCTGTATGGGTGAATAATCCACCGCAGAGGGCCAGTGCAAGAAAAAAGGGGGTATGTTTCATCTTAATGACTCCATTGCGCTGGGGAAATTATTCGTAAGTAAATTCAAATGTTGCGGTGGATTCAAATCGGCCCGCTTTAACCTGCGTAGAGGTACCTGTTGCCACCATTGTGGCGACCAGTGGGACGGCTTTTGCCGTTTTGATTTCATTGGTTGTCCATACCAATCTTTCGCTGTCGGTTGTACTGTTGATGACGAAAGGGGCATTCAGCGCGCTGGCGCGGGCAATCGTTAAGCCAACATAAGACGTCGGTGCTGGAGAGGTACCGGCGTAGGTATTTATCAGGGCGGTAGATATTCTTGTTGAACCGGTACCTTTAATTGTGGTTTTGATGGCGTTCAGCGAATCCGGGCATTCGACGATTTTAAGCGTAAATGGCGCGCTAATATTGCCTGTGCCTGAGAGAATATTATCCAGCCGCGTCTGGCCGCTATCGCCAAGGGTGATCGTATTGTCAGCGCCGCTGGCGCCGTCAATGGTCATATCGCAGGTGGTTTCGCGGATCGTCGCTTTAAAGGTGACTTGCAGACTATCACCATTCGCCCATACGGGCTGGGATATCGCCAGCGCTAACGCCGCTGCGGAGAAGCGGGCGAGGTACTTGGATGTGTTAAAAGTCATAAAGGGAACTCCCTGTATAAAATGGCTTATTGCATCTGACATGTTTGGTTATCCAGAACGGTGGTGAGCCCTGCTTTCGGTGCGTTTGCAGCGATCCGGTAATGAACTACGCAGGCGTTATCATTGGCATTACCCCAGACAACTCGTAGTGTTCCTTGTTGTTCTATCCCGCGAACATAGGCCTGGCCTGCCTGACCGACGCTACCGACCAGCTCGCCTTTGCTATTGAGTACGTCTGCGCCCAGAGGAATAAAGCCCCCATCGTTACGTGATAGCTCCAGAATCAGCGACTTACCTTCGTCAGTCTTAAAATCGACACGGACTACGGATCCATCGCGTGGCACGACAACCGTGCTGGTACTCTTAAGTTCAACGTCGTTTTCCAGGGTGGTAATATCAATACCCACGCGGTTTTCACGGTAAGGCGACATATAAGGCAAAATGCCGTAGCCGGAACTGCCAATCTCACCATGGCCATAGTTCAGCCGCGCCCCTTTGGCTCCGTTGGCATTGATTAGCGCCAGCGCGTCGTTATCGCCGATACTACCCGGCGCCAGCGTGATACCGCCGGAATGGATAACCATGCCGCCGTTGTAGCTTGCGGAATATTGTTTGCTGCCGTCGTCGCCGGCGGAGATCGATGTCCCCAGAGGCCCATATGGGCTGTTCCAGGTCGCATAACCGCCAATTTGGTTAATGTCGCCATAATCTCCGCCGCTGGATGAGGTAGTAACGGAGTAGCTCAGGCTGGTGTCCTTTGTGCTGCCGCTGGCAGTGGTATTTATGCTGTTGCTCCCGCTGAGGTCGGAGCGCATACCGACGTTGAGACTGGAGAAACCGGCTGTCGCGCTGTCCTGGCCAAATAGGGTGTTAAAGGGGATATTGAGGCTTAAATAGACGCTGTCGTCCTTGTCGCCATTGTCATCATAGGTTCGTTGCACGGACAAGCTATAGCTGCCGTAGCGGAAACTGTTGTTATAACCGATGCTGTAGTTTGAGGTGGCATCGCTTTCGTTCCAGTAATCCTGCCAGCTACCGCTGATATACAGTGAGCCGTATGCGCTATCGACCGTGGATAACGGTTGATTCACGCTGATCTGTACTTGGTTTTTCATCCGCTGAAAGTGGTTATACAGCTCTTCGCCGGAAGTGTAGGACTGATTCCGGTATTCGCCATGTTTGACGTCGTTAGCCAGCGAAGCCGCATCGTGCAGGCTCAAATAGTCTTCAGTAGAGAAACGGTAGGCGGCAACGTTAAACGAGGTTTTCGTCATCTCGACCATTTTGCTGTAGTTCAGGCGATAGCTCTGGCCGGTTAACGTGCCAATTTCGTCGATTTTGGCTTGCGATTGGGTAACGTCAAAGGCGAAGGCGCCGACGGACGTATTAATGGCAATCCCTAACAGTCCGGCAAAGAAGTGGTCATCCGTTGCTTGAGCGCCGAGATAACCAGTAAAGGTGTTATTAATCCCATAATACAGTGTACCGTAAGCCACATTCGGCCTGTCGCTCAGGCTATCGTCATTGAGTTCGCCGGCGCCGATATCCCAGCGAACCGAGCCCGGACGAAGCATCTGGGTGACGGAGGAAAAAGGGATCGAAAACGTTCGCTTGCTACCGTCGGACTCTTCGATGGTGACGTTCAGATCGTTACCATACCCCGTGGTGCTGATATCGCTGATTTCAAATGCGCCAGGCGGAACCGTGGTTTCATAAATCTTGTTCCCGCTCTGAGTAATGGTGACTTTGGCGTTGCTGTTAGCGACTCCGCGAACCACTGGGGCGAAGGTGGAACTGGCGCCGGGCAACATGCGGTCATCGTTGTACATGCGCAGACCGCGTAGGCTGACAGAGTCAAATGTATCGCCGCGCGTGTAGGAGTCGCCAGCGACCATTTGCGCGCGTAGCGGAGCAATATCACGCTGTAGATAGATATCCTGACTGGAATAATGGCTACCATTATCGCTGTTCCAGTCAATATTTTCGCGTGAGCGTAAGCGCCACGGCCCCATATTCAGGCCATAATGCAGCCCCATATACGCCGTATCCGAAGTACTGCTACTGCTTTCGTTGTGCCACGCGTTGAGATCATAAGATAATAGCGCCGCCGGGATACCGTTGTCCCAAAGTGAAGGGTCAACATATCCTTGCGGGAGTTTAAGTACATACAGTTGCGGAAAGTTCAGATCAAGTGATTGTTTTCCCGTATCGTAACTCACGCTGGCGCCTGGATATTGCGCTTTGATATCAATACACGTCACCGTATCATCATGTGATTCGTTTAATTTACTGGTATCAATACCTGCCTGCGCTAATAACAGAGGCGTCAGGCAAGGGGATGCGCGCGGCGTGCCATTATCTTTAAATTCAATATCAACTGTAGTTTTTATTTTACCGTTTAAATTGACGGTCGCACGGTATTTTCCTGCAGGGATTGGGTTGCCTAAGGTATAACGGCTAACATCAATGGCGCCACCACTATTAAGCAAGAATTGCTCATTAAATTCGATGGCTTCTTCTACGTCTACGGTATCTGATTTTGAAGATGGCGCAATTTTGCCATCTGCCAGAACATATTGTGGCAACGAGACAAAGATAGCCAGAGATAATAATGAAAATCGAAACTGCATGATGAGCCCAAATCGTCAACGCCAGTACTCACTACCGGCATAATATTATTATGTAATAAGGGTGATTATCGCCGAGTTATATTGAGGCGTTATTCTCTTCCACACCACCATTATCGTTTATTGACATATATTTCACAGTGCCTGAGGTTTGGCTGTTTAGGTCGGTAACCGGCATTTCGCTACTGGAAAAGGGTAAAATAGATTTACTGCTCACCGGGAACTCTCTGGTACCGACCTTAAAGGTGACCGCGGAAAGAGAGACGTTCCACGGTGAGTTATTTTGAGCGACCAGTGCATAATTACCGTTTTGTTTTTGCAGCGACCATTTCAGATCTTTGACCGCCTGTCCCGGCGTTCCTTTTAAACCATCAGGACGGAAGAAAAGTTTAATCCGGGTACGAAATGCCAACTGTAGCTGATTGGGGGATTCCCCTTCTTTTAGTTTAGCTTTGGGGGGAATTTCCAGGGCGTTAAACCAGAACATGGATTCTTTATCTTGTGGCAAAGGTTGCCCGAGATAGGTAATACGTATTGACTGCCCTTTGTGTGGATCGACGCGCGAAACAGGCGGTGTAATAACGAAAGGCAGCTTGAGTTCTTGTGGGTTGGTTGTATCACGGCCGTCATCCAACCAGGTTTGAACCAGCAGCGGCCGTTGCCCACGATTTTCTAATGAAATAACGACATCTTTTACAGACTGCGGATAAATAATACGAGTGCCGGAAATGACAATATCAGCGCTTGCCTGAAAGGCTGCGACACAAGTCATTGCTACAATAAAGCTTTTTAAGCCGGTACTGAAGGTCAAATTACGCATGGAAATATCCACTCTCTGTTGGATCTGGCAAAACTCCTCTGACCAGACGCCAGAGGAGTGAAGCATAATGATGAGACTTATTCGTACTGCATGGTGAAAGCAACCTGCGCCTGCACAACGCCACTGCTGACTGCGCCAGTGTTCATATACGCTACGTTGTAAATCAGTTCACCGCCGCTTTCATTATTATCTGGATCCCAGGTGACGTGCTGAGTGTTGTTGGTCTGATCGATTTTGATCAGATCACTTGCACCGTTACCGGCGTTGTGCAGAACCAGGTTAACGTTGGAGGCGGCGCCTTGCAGGCCGCTTTGAGGGACCAGTGCACCAGCGGTGCTTGCGCTTGAGCCTGACCAGGAGTCAAATTGGGCGCTGGCGCCTTTTGCGCTGGCATCACAGTTCGAGAGTACCAGGGTAAACGGCGTTTTCCCCAGCGCGCTATCAACGCTGTCAGTCGAGCCGGTCACGAAGTCTTTCACAAATACCGTTGGCAGAGTAACGTTGAAATCGTTAGTTGCTGCCTGAGTATTGATTGGATCATCTTTCAGTGAGATTTGGCAGGTGTTGCCAGAAACCAGACCGTGGAAAGTAATCGTACCTGCATCGGTGTTAGCGGCTAGCGCAGAACCAGAGAATGCAGCCAAAACGAATGCAGCTAAGGTATATTTTTTAAAAGCCATGATTAATATCCATATAAAAAAATATTTCTCGTCTCGAGAATGAGGTTAATTTACATAGCGTTAGCCATTAATAATATTAACTTTTTTAGTATATAGTAATACTTTCCCTTTCTAATAATTAGAATTGCTTAAATAATTTTTAATGAAAAATAATGTTATTTGTTTTCAATGGGTTGCCGTGCCTTTTTCTGCTTTCTGTATTTATGAAACGACTGGATTTTTATGTTTTAATTGAGGGGGTTCATCTATTTTGATATGATGTAAAAATAAATTTTAAAAAATTAATATTATATTCTAGATACAGTTTCTTCTAATATCATTAGCAGGCGGGAAATTGGTTTTGGTATTAAAGGTCCGAGTAATAAATATAAAAGAAGTGAAAGCCATTAATCTGCTTGTGCTTTATGTAAAACTAAACGTATTAACTTATCTTTTGCTTGCGTCACCTTTATGGTCTGTCAGCAATAAAAGTAAAGCAATAAAGTAGGTAAGCCAGATTGAACCATCTTAAATAGCCTCCATCCATAATACATTGGAGGCTATCGATGACTTAAATGAGAAGTGTAAGAATATCAGGCAACCTGGACCGGAATAGCTTTCGCGGTGCGCTTCATTTCGTTGTCGCCTTCAAAGTAGGCCACTTTCGGCCGCCAGGTACGGGCTTCTTCATCAGACATAGTGACGAAGCTGGCGATAATCACAATGTCGCCGACTTCAGCACAGTGCGCCGCCGCACCGTTCACCGAGATGATTCTGGAGCCGCGTTCAGCCGCAATAGCATAGGTTGAAAAACGTTTCCCGTTGGTCACGTTCCAGATATCAATAGCTTCGTTTTCCAGAATACCAGAGGCATCGAGGAAATCCTGGTCGATGGCGCAGGAGCCTTCGTAGTGCAGGTCCGCCTGCGTGACTTTTACGCGGTGGAGCTTGCCTTGCAGCATGGTGCGAATCATAACTTCTATACCCTGTCGTTTACCTTGGCTAAGCAGGCGCGAATGGCCTGCTTTGAGAAATTCTCAGGCAGTATTGCCTGATTTTTAACCCCTGTCTACTGGGCTAATGTAACGCTTTGATTATCGATCAGACGCGCCTGACCCAGCCAGGCGGCGGCCAGAATTACCGCTCGTTTACTGGTTTCCGTCAGTTCCTGCAGCGTGTCGGCATCACGGATTTGAATGTCGTCGGCACGGAAGCCTTTTTCATTCAATTCCTGCTCGGCAATGGCAATAATCTCTTGCAGCTCACGATTACCCGCAATCAGTTTTTCAGCGATGCCGTTCATCACTTTGTGCAGACCTGGCGCAATTTTGCGCTGCTCTGCGGTCAGATAACCGTTACGTGAGCTAAGCGCCAGACCATCTTTGGCGCGGATAATTGGCACGCCAACGATCTCAATGTCATAACCCATATCCGCCACCATTTTGCGGATCAGCGCAAGTTGTTGGAAATCTTTCTCACCGAAGCAGGCGATATCTGGCTGGATCAGGTTAAACAGCTTGCTGACGATCGTGGAAACGCCACGGAAGTGGCCTGGGCGGCTGGCGCCTTCCAGCATGGTGGAGAGACCGGGAACATCAACGAAAGTCTGGCCTTCCAGACCCTGAGGATAAATTTCTTCCACGGCTGGGGCAAATACATAATCGACTTTGCGCTTGTTCAGCTTTTCGCAGTCTTCCTGCAGCGTGCGCGGATAACGCACCAGATCGTCCGGCCGGTCAAACTGCATCGGATTGACGAAAATGCTGACGATCACCACATCTGCCCGGGCTTTTGCCTCATCGACAAGCTTCATATGGCCGTCGTGCAGGTTGCCCATTGTGGGAACCAGTGCGACGCGTTTGCCTTCCTGACGCAGACGGCGAATATGCTGGCGCAGCAGCGGCAGGGTTTCAATAATCAACACAACGAGACTCCTTAATGGAAACTGTGTTCTTCGCCCGGATAAACGCCGGACTCCACTTCAGCCATATACTGCCGTACGGCGGTGCGCATGTCGCCCGCTTCGGCAAGGAAATTTTTCGCGAATTTTGGAATATGACCGCCGGTGATGCCAAACGCATCGTGCATCACCAGGATCTGACCGTCGGTGACGTTGCCCGCGCCAATGCCGATTACCGGAATCGACAGAGCCTCAGTGACGCGCTTCGCCAGTTCAACCGGCACGCACTCGAGTACCAGCAACTGAGCGCCCGCGGCTTCTAAGGCCAGCGCATCATCCAGTAGTATCTGTCCGGCGTCGCCGCGGCCTTGAATTTTATAGCCGCCGAAGATATTCACCGACTGGGGTGTTAATCCCAGATGACCGCAAACCGGCACCGCGCGTTCGGTGAGCATTTTCACCGTATTCGTAAGCCATGCGCCGCCTTCGATTTTGACCATATTAGCGCCTGCTCGCATAACCGTGGCCGCGTTTTCAAACGCTTGTTGCGGCGTGGCATAAGCCATAAACGGTAGGTCGGCGAGCAACAGACAGTTGGGCGCGCCACGGCGTACGGCGCGGGTGTGATAGGCGATATCCTCCACGGTGACCGGCAGGGTAGAGTCGTGCCCCTGAATTGTCATGCCCAGGGAGTCGCCCACCAGCATCACGTTGATGCCAACATCGGCGAACAGTTTGGCAAAGCTATAGTCGTAGGCGGTAATCGTCGCGAAGCGCTTTTTCTCTTGTTTGCATTTCTGCAGCACAGCGATAGTAGTGGGTTTGCTCATAACCTCTCCGGCCATAATATTGATGAATAGAATGGCCGCATTGTAGGGGAATGAAGCGGAATAGCGTTAGCCCTTTGTGGGAATCTTATCGACCACCACTTAAACAGTCATCAGGGATAGTCGATGGTAAAAACACCGTTCGCTTTGAAATTTCCAGACCCAATTGACTGGGTTCCATCACGTTTAAGCGTGGCCAGGAAGTTGAGAGTTTGAGACTGGACCTTCCCGTTTTCGCTGCTGCCGTAGATATTATCATCGCCGGAAGTATCGCGCTGATCGTTATAGACTGATGTTGGGTCGTTTGGAATCATTACCATTTGCGAACTATAGTTATTGGCCGCGCCGCTGATCTCCAGCCCCACGCCGGTGGCGTTATTCATCGTGAGAATATTGCCAAGCAGGGTAGGCGTTTTGGCCATCGTGGTGGTGGTGAGCGTCACATTAATATTGCGCAGACCCTTGCAACCTGCCAACTGGATGGAAAATGGAACAGCAGTGGCACCGTTGATAATGTCGTTCGGACTGTAGCGGCCCAGATCGACAGTGGTGCCGCTAACGGTGCTACCGCTGGCGACGGGCTGTGTGGTGCAGGTGGGCTCCGCGATGGTTACTGAGCTAATATCAAAGGTTACATTCTGATAAAAACTATTAACGCCTGCCGCTGGGTTTTCATTCCATATGCGGAGATGATAGTCGCCGTTTTTGAGCAAGGTGATCTTTGAATTGCCTGGTGTATAGGTTTGATCGGTATAAAAGGTGATTGCGGCATAAAACGACAACCCACCCCAGGTATAGTAATGCCCTGGTCCTGATAAATCTGGCCCTGTACATCCCCTTCCGTTACCCGCACTGACTGAAATCAGGTTGTGCATGATGCCGTTTTGCATTGCCGTTGATGGACCGCTTACCTGCAGAACGTACGAATGGAAGCTGCGTAGCGTGAGTGAGAAATAGAGACCCGTAATGTTCGTCTTAAAAATATCGACTCCGCCGTAGCTTCCTGCGGAAACGAGGCCAGACTCGATGGACAGGGCACCCGTAGTGCTTTGGCCCTGCTCTGAAACGTAGCAGAAAAGGCTATTATCTGCTGATGCTGAGCCATGAGAGTCGTTCCAGTTGATGGTGACGTTAGCAGGCGCCAGCTCGTTTGTCCGGCTGAAGTAGACGGTGCGTCCAGCAGGATAGATGAGCTTATAGGTACCATCTCTTGATGGGCCATCATATTCATAGTTCTGCTTACCGTTGCCTAATACGAAAGTATCCGTCTGGGCACAGGCTGTGGCAGAAAAAAATATCTGTATTATTAAATACATTGATAAAATGAAGGGAAATGACCTCTGCCATCCTCTGTTTTTATCATATTGCATCGGCGCGCTCCTTCTCATTGAAATCTCCTTCTCAAGCCGGTGAATTTTTACTCATAATAAACTGACACCAGCACGCTGGACTTCACCGGGCCGCTGACAATTGACTGCCCTGGCTGCACCTTCTGCATCCGGGCGTAAAACGAATAGCGGCTATCGGCGTAGTCGGCGGCAGTGACGTCATATTGGCTGCGCGGCGTGCCGTCGGTGTTCATCACGTTATAGATATTGTTGGCATCGTTAATGGAGAAAATCACCACCCCCACATTTTCTGCTCCATTACTTTCATCGTTGGCGAAAATTTGCATAGAGCCGGGGGCAAAGCTGCCGGACAATGGGGAGAAATGCAGGATAATTTTCGACGGATCTTTGCCGCTGACCGGCATGCAGTCTTTCACGTGCACATAGAAGGTGCTGCCGCCATCGTATAGATCTTCGGCGGTGATGCCGCTGGCGAAGTAGTCATAGCCTTTGGTGCCCAACTCAACGAGCCCATTATTGTCAAGCGAGACTTCACAGCTGGTATTGACAATATTGGCTTTGATTTCCACATCGGTATCAGCCTGACTTAGCGAGGCCAGCAACGATAAGCCGATGCTGACAGCGCCATACAATAATTTGCTCATCACATGTTACTCATAGGTAATGGTGAACAGGCCCTGGGTAGAGAAGGAGCCGGTGTGTAAATCCGCGACGGTGCTGCCGGAGGCGAGCACGATGCGGGCGCTGAGCGGCATGACGACCGTGGTTTCATCGCTGGCCTGCGCCAGATCGATCAGTTGCTGCGCCGGGTTGGCGCAGCTTAGCTGTTTGCTGCCGCTGCTACCCGGCGTTGAGGTGGTCCACACCTCGGCAGAGACGTTTGCCGCGTCGTTGCTACCGTTTAAGGCATTGCGGAATCCATTGCCGCCGCCGGAAGCGCCATCGCAGCCGGTTTTTGCCGTCAGGGTGACATTCGCCTGCTTTTTAGCCAGACCTACGCAGTCGCTGAATACCAGCGAAAAGGCGCGTGAGTTGGTTTTATTCACAACCTGCGGAATATAAACGTCGCCAATATCAACAATCCCGTTCGCTTTGCCGCTGTCGTCGTGCAGCGTGGCCTGGCAGGTTGACGGCGTAATGGTAGTGGATACCGTCATTTCCAGTGAGTTTGTGCCCGCGTAGCCCGGTGCGGCGGCAAGGAGAACAGACAGTGTGCTACATAGCCGAATGAGATATCGCATCAACGCAGCCTCCCGCTTATTTATAAGTAAAGGTAAAAATGGCCTTAGCCTGAAAATCACCGGTTGTCGGTGTCACTGAGGTACTTGCGCGGCGGAAAAAGGCGCTTAGCTCCATACCGTCGGCAATTTGGCTCTGGCTCCAGTCGGTTTGTTGCGTGCCATCGAGTCTCAGGCGGCTGCTGTCGTCACTGCCGGCGGGCTTAAAGCCTAGCCCAACGTTTTCAGCGTTTCCCTCGGTCAGGTCGTTTTTTATCATGAAGTTGGTCGTCGACAGCGTGACGCCTTTGATGGTCATCGCGATTGAAGCGATTGCGTTGTTGCACTCCTCCGGCTTGAGCTTAAAGCTGCCCTCGGTGCTGGTGGTGGCCTTAAGCAGTTCGGCGATCCCGATATTGGAAATAGTGAGCGCATACTGTGCGTCGCTACCGCTGAGCGATGCATTACTAAGGGGGCTGACCTTCATGAGACAGGTCGTTTCTTCAATGACGGCGGTGAAGTTAAGACTCAATCCCTGAGTACTGCTAAAGGCTGACTGCGTCAGCAGCGCGCTGGTGAGTGCCAGTGAGTTGACTACGTGGTGTGTTCTCATCCTGTGTCCTCGTAATCTATTGCATCTTGCAAGGGACGGCGTTGAAAATGGTGGTTTTACCCACCACCTTTTCATTGCCTGATGTGGTCTGGTAGTGCAATCGGCAGCTCTGCATTTTATTCTGCTGATTCCAGCGCACCTCCAGCTCGCCGCTCTCATTGATTCCGCGAACAAATGCCTGGCTACCCTGACCAACGGTTCCCAGCAGAGTATTGTTCATATCGAAGACTTCGGCGGTAAAAGGAACCGGCTGGCTATCACTACGGATAAGGTTAATAATTGCAGAGCGCCCCTGGTCAGTTTCGAACTGACTCACCACCACCGCACCACGCCGTGGAATCACGGTCGCACTGGTGCTTTTCATTTCAATATCATTATCCAGCTCGTTAATATCGAGCGAGACGAGATTTTCCCTGTACGGTGTTAACGAACTGCCAATACCGTAACCGAAACGGTCGATAGTGCTGTTACCATAATCGATGCGCGCACCCTCCGCGCCTGGTGCATCAATAAGGACCAGCGTATCGCTATCGCCAAAGCTCTGGTTGCTGAAGGTGAGTCCTCCGCTGTGCAGCACAAAGCCCCCGTCGGTATTTAAGGAATACTGACGCGAGCTGTCGTTGCTGGCGGAAGCTGACGCGGCGATACTGCCATAGTCGGAGTCGTAGCTGACGTAGGAGCTGATGGTGGAGAGATCTTTCTCCTCTTTCTCCATGTCGTAGGCGGTACTGACGCTGTAGCTCCATCGGTTATCGGCGCTGTAACCATTGGCGCTGGTATTGAACTGATTACTGCCATCGAAATCACTGCTGATGCTGCTGTTTAGGGTGTGAAAGCCGCCCTTGTCTCTGTCAGTACCGAGCAATTTATCCAGGGGGATAGTCACGCTCAGATAGATGGAGTCATCACGTTTATCGTTTTCATCATATGTCCGTTGCAGGTTGATGCTATAGCTGGCCCAGCCCAGGCTGTTGCTGTAGCCCGCTGAGAAACTGCTGCGGGAATCATTGGTCACCCAGTAGTCGGCCCAACTGCCATTCAGATAGAGTGAGCCGTAGTTTGTGTCTTCGCTTTGCAGACTTTGATTGAGGCTGATCGTGAACTGATTTTTCATTCGCGAATAGCTGTTCATGCCGTGATCAGTGTTATCGTTACTGTGTTTGACATCATCAATAATGCTTAGCGCATCGTTCAGACCGAGATAGTCTTTTGTCGAATAGCGATAAGCGGCGATGTTTAACGAGGTGTCCGTCGGCGCGAAGAATTTATTCCACGATACGCGATAGCTCTGACCGCGATAGGTTTTATCGTCAGGAATGTCGGTCTGAGATTGGGTTATGTCAAAAGATACGGCGCCGATTAGAGTGTTCATTCCCAGTCCCAGTAACCCGGCAAAATAGCCATTATCTGTGGCCTGAATACCGCTAAAACCGGTGAAGGTACTGTTAAAACCGTAATAGAAGGTGCCCTGAGCCAGACCCGGCTCATCATGCAGGCTGTCGTCATTGACCTGGCCTAAACTGAGGTCCCATTTGCCGACTCCGGGATGCATCATTTGCACCAGCGATGAAAACGCCTGGCTAAAGCTGTGTTTCGAGCCGTCGGCTTCAGTAATGGTGACTTCTAAATCGGCGCCATACCCGGATGGCGAAAGGTCATCAATGACAAATGGTCCTGGTGGTACTGTGGTTTCGTAAATTTTATAGCCGTTCTGCGTGATGGTAACTTTGGCGTTACTGTTGGCTACGCCACGGATTGTTGGCGCATAGCTGGCAAGCTGTGGTGGCAGCATCTGTGATTCACTATACAGGCGAACACCGCGTATATTGACAGTGTCGAAAGCTTCGCCGCTGGTACCGGATTCACCGATGACCAGTTGGGAACGCAGTGCGGCGATATCCCGCTGAACATAGCGGTTCTGATACTCAATATTGCTGTCGCCGTCTTTTTGCCAGGAGTAGTTGCCTTGGGCGCGAAAATGCCATGCGCCAAGGTTAATGCCACTGTTAAAACCAGCGTAAACGCTGTCTTCAGTACCATAGTTGTTTTCATTTTTCCAGGCGCTGATGTTGTAGGACAGCATTGCAGCAGGGATGCCATCATCCCATAGAGAGGGATCGACATAGTTGGCGAAGCCTTTTTGTACCCACATTTGCGGGACGCCAATATCCAGTCGTTGGTCGCCGCCGTCGTAATGGCTTTTCGACAGAGGAATCGCTTTTGCCAGGTCAAGGCAGTTGTTAACGCTTTCTTCGCGTTTCAACAGTAGCGCCTTTTCGGGCAGATCGTCAGGTATGCGGATATGCAACTGGCTTAATATTTTGGGTGTAATACACGCCTGCGTTTTGCCATTATTCGCAATATCAATAAATTCGACCTTTAGTGTGGTCACCAGATCGTTATTGACATAGCCGCTGACATCATAGAAGCCGGGAGCAATGGTATTACCGTCGGAATAACGACTAAGGTCGACTTTACTGGAACCTGGGCCCATTAAAAAGGAGCTGTCAAATTCAATCGTTTCGTTTTCGGCCCAGGCACAGACGCTGCCGGATAATAGCGTAAAGACAATAAAGCGAGCCAGGAAAGTGACCCTGAAATTTTTTGACAGCTGTTTCATTGGCGCATCCGAAAGTTTATAGGTATAGGTAAGCGTTAAATATCCACCTTGCCGTTGATTGCACCGCCGAAATCACTAATCGCGATATAGTTAATACTTGATTTGGCGGGCGCGCCTGTTAAGCCAGGAATGATGAAGTCGGCTTCTCCTTTGGGAGCAACCATTGAAGAGGAAACGGCATATTTTCGCCCGCTGACAACGGCTTCGACTTTATTAAACGAAATGTAATAACCAGTGGGATTTGCGACGTGAAGTACCGTTTTTCCCGCATTCTGTTGTATACGCCACTGTAATTTCTGCGGCGCTTCTGACGCGGCACCCTCCAGTCCTTCCGGGCGATAAAACAGTTTAATACGTGTACGAAAAGCTAATTGCAGGACGTTTTTTTCATTCACGTCAGCGTCTTTCATTTTGGGCGGCACTTCAAGCACGTTAAACCAGTAGATGCTTTCGCGATCTTTCGGTAATGCACGACTGCCAGTGTAGGTTAATTTTACCGTCTGTCCGCGTCCTGGTTCGATGCGGGACACCGGTGGAGTTGCGTTAAAAGGCACATTAATGGTGCTGGGGTCTGCATTTGAGTCGCCGTCATCCAGCCAGTTTTGTACCAGCGCTGGAGTTGAACCTTTATTCTCCAGACGGATGGTGGTGTCCTTTTGTGACTCTTTATAAACAATACGAGTGCCGGAAAGGACAATATCTGCGAACACGGGTTGAATAGCTGATAGTGAAGTAATGGTAAAGATGACACAAAAAAGAGAGCGACACGTCCTGGTCATAATTGTTCCTCCATGAGGGTAAATAAGGAGGAGGATCATGTTGAAGCACACGCTCTTCCTCCTGTGAAACACAAATGATTAGTCGTAGGTAACGGTATATGCTGTGTTAGATTTGACGTAGCCTGCGGTTACAGGGACAGCACCAGACTGCTTAACGTAAGAAACGACAAAGTTAAATTTCGCCACGCCGTCAGTATTAAAAGTTGTATTGTGAATGTCGGCAGCGTCATTTACTTTGACCTGGGTATAGGCCAGCGCGGCGCCGGAGTTATCGACCTGGTGGATCGCCAGGTTAACGCCAGTTGCCGGGTTGGTGATGGAGTCATCGTTGTTGAGCGTTCCATTGCTGTTGCTGAAGAACGTCGAGGCCATGCTCAGGTGCGCATTCGTATTTGTGTTAGTTTTTCCGCAGTCAACGGTAATATAAAACGGTTCTGGCTGAATACCGACGGCACTGC